>DASRDY010000307.1:0-40138 GCA_035652355.1 Blastocatellia bacterium | reverse complement strand
TCGTGAAGGTATATTGGCAATGGGCTATGACGGAATTGTGTCAAAACCGATAAAGCCATCCCAATTGCTAACCGCGATATCGAGGCTCACAAAAAACAGTAGGACGGAAGGAATAGGCCGAAATCCTGCCACCGGCCTTGGCTTCCAGACATAATCATATAACAGATCGACCCGATTGCGGGCTGGTATACACACTCCCAGGTTAAATGCAGATTGCCCTTTTATATCTGTGCAGCGGCTTCGCGGCTTTGCTTACTCGCGGACGTTCGTCGAGTCCGTAAGAATTCGCTTGCATTTCTGCGCTGGATTGGTCGGAAGCAGCTCGTAAAGCGACATCCCTGACGCTTTCACAACGCAAATATTGCTGTTATCCTCCTGCCTTTATGCTGAATAGAGGAAGGAGATCTATGAGTCTTTCGGAAAGCAGGATTTTGGAACTGGCTATCGAACATTTGGAACAACAGAAGCGCCAGATCGATGAAGAAATTGATGAACTGCGAACGATGTTAAAACAGTATGGTATTCACCGTAGAAAGAGAATCGCTGAATTCGAGAACCAGGGCGAAGCTCCACCAGCTAAGCGTGGACGTAAGCCGCGCAGGCAGATGACTGACGAACAAAAACAGGCCATTTCAGAGAAGATGAAACAGCGATGGGCTGAGCGCAGAGCAGTCAGAGAATAACCTTATTCGCCCCTGCATGTTTATGAGGAAAATATGCTGATAGTTTTCAATGCTTCGAGTCGGCCGCAGGTAGTAGCGATTCGTGCGGACGTGGAAAACCCTGTCACTATCGAGCCCGGTGTTAAGCATCGGTTTCCGGAGCTGAATGATCCAGGGCAGCTTCACTTCCATTTTGATTTTCTTAGCTTGATGAGGGCCTATGGCAATGAGAAGACCCTGATCGTCAAGCTCAGAGATCGCTACCGCCCGGAAGAAAAGGAGTTGATCTTCCAGGGCAGCTTAATAACGAAATATCCCGGCATCTATGATCAGCATCCTAAATGTCCGGTTTGCGGGATTGGAGGACTAGAAAGGCATACGCTTGCTCATTTGCAGGCTGCACATAACTGGAGCGACGAGACACTCGAGCTGTGGGTTAAGGAGAATTACGAAAGCAGGGACTTTCTCGCTGAAGATGACGACCCATTAATTATTGGATTGTTTCTGCCCAAACTGCCGGCAGAAAATTATGGTGATTTACCAACTCCATTTGCTGACGAAACAGCGGCCATGACAGTAGGAGCGGATGTAACTCCATTTGTCCGCGCCAACACTTTAGTCAATACAGCAATGTTCAAGCCGAGTGACGAACGTCCATGGTCTGATGACTTCGGCACGGCCATCGAGTATCAGATCGTCCAGGCGGTGTTTCAGGAAACGCAAAGGTGCGCTGCACTGTTAGAGAATGCAATAGCGTCAGGAGCTGCGCTGGAGGAGGTTCTTGCAGCGATCCGGTCCGGACCTGGCGAACCCCAATAACTCAAATTCAATTCCATTAGCTTGCTGACTGATCTGATAATACTATTTGAGCCTCTTTAACTCCAACCCCAATTCTATTTTGTGCCTTCTGGTAAGCTACAATCCCTGGTGTTATGAATCAGCCTATTCTTGAGCTACTTAAACAGATAGCAGGCGGGGTCGTCATATTTGAACCCTTCCGACGCGATGCCGAAGGATTGCGCGAATTCCAGGATACGGTAGCCCGCCTTCAGGAAATGGAGCAATTGGGACTGATTGGCCGATTATTCGTGGAGAAGCGATCCCGGCGCGGCTCAGATTATATCGACTATGTAATGATCCAGGGCGGTCTTACTTCGGAAGGACACCGCCTGTTAGCTGACGAGTACTGTAACGGAAAATAAAATGTGTAGCTTCGCTAAGCAACCCTCTTTATAAGTTTCCGAGAGACGAGATAATTCCCTATTGTCGCCGTGCCGAGTTGGCACCCTGAAATTACGGCCATACACTTTCTCCATACTTCAGACAGGGTTCTTAATCTCAGCGATCTAATGGCAGGCAATATGAAAACGACCCTGAACGTCTTAGCGGTAGACGACCATCTCGACTACCTAACGCCTATGAAGCTCTTGCTTCAGGCTGAAGGCCATAATGCCATTGCCGTGACTTCCGGGAACGAAGCCTTGGCGCAAGTAAAGCAATGGAACTTCGATTTAATGATAATCGACGTGCATCTGGAAGATATGAACGGCATAGAACTTTGCCGGCAAATACGCGAATTGAATCAGCGGGCTCCGATTGTTATTCATTCTGGCTGCATTCAGGAAATGGATAGACAAATAGGTTATGAGGCCGGTGCCACGATGTATCTGTCAAAGCCTGAAGAACTGGAAACAATTCTATCAGTGGCGAACGCGATACGCGATTCGGAGGCGGCTAAAGGAGCCAAAGTATCTGAATAGGCAAACCCCTGATCATTGAACGGGGAATTCCCTTAGCCTCTACTTGGGGGACAGTCCCTATCGGGAGAGGGCAAAATAGAATCCAGGAATTCAATTAGGACACTGTGCGGCAAACCCCTCAACAATCGCCAAATGTCAGCTTTCGTGCGAAAACCTACTATAAGGACACTCTTTGGGCCTCTCTTAGAGTATATTTTCGCACCAATGCTGTTGGCCTCGATCATCCTGGCGCTAAAGAGCCGGCCTTCTCATTTGGCAACTACTCAAAATGGGCCTTGTTTATCCAAATGGCGTTTGAATTCCGTTTTAGTTGCCATGCCTTATTAGGTCTTATCGCAGCTTCCCTCCCGCTGGCATTAAATCCCGCGTTACATTTTTCACTTTTGTTGGGTTTTGCGCGTTTCCTCTGATCGATCCAAGTAGATTTTCGCACGAGCCGAGATACGTGTAAAAATAGGACATAGGAGAACTTGAGACGTACACGTATTTTTCAAATTGGATCTGAATTTCCGACACGATTTTTTTCAAGTGATTTTTATGTGTGATTATTCAAGTTTGCGTGGCCGCTCTTACCGCTCACACGGATTCGACTGAGCTTTTGGTTGAGCTACGTCCTTATGCCTGCTATCACTCATCAGAGTTATATAGAGTCGCCGACCCCGAAAAGCCCACCCGCCCTAGCGTTTCTTGCCGACGTACGCAGATTTTGTTTTTCCGTTCTGTGACCAGTAGGAATACCAGTAGGGGCCATGCAGCTCACCGGCCGCGCATTTGCAGTTTGTCTTTCCGCATCTGATCCGCTCAAGCTGGTAGGTGATATGCCCGACCTTCTCCCGCTGGACGACTTCCCTACCGGCGCGCTCCGGAATCTTCAGTTCTTCCCTTTCATGCTTTTCAGTCAGCTTGTGGATTACCTTGTCGAGCTTCACCAGGTCGGGGTGTGAGAGCCGCTCGCAGCCGGAAATAATCTTATGTAAGAGATTCATATCTGCCTCACTGCCGCTATTACAAGATGATTGAAGCTGACGAGCCGTTGCCGATCATCTCAGGAACGGCAAAACGTTATCAGACTCATCATGATTAGTATGGCCGGCCGCAAATTTAGGTGGCCGCCCAGGATTAAATCGGGAGTTCGCCCGATAGCTTCACCTAACTGAGCTTGCGACAATGCTGCTGAACAACGTCAGAGCTACAGAAACCTGGTAATTGTTTCATTGTGAAGCGCCGACGATTTGAGAAAACAGGATGTTACACCGCCGGATGGATCCGGGTATATCGGACCAGAGCGCCTTGATTTGAAATCATTATCATTATGGGCTTCTTCATTTTGTAGCTTTGACGTTTATTGTCAGAACCGATCCGGACGCAATTCCTTCGGCAGTCTCTTTCTAGCTTCCTTGAGTAAGCTCAATTTTGTTTTCAAATCATCGTTGCTCTTTGCCTGATTGTACAATTCCCAGGCTTCCCTTGCTTCATTGTCCCGCTTTTCTGCAGGGATCAATTCCAACTCGCTTTCCAGCCTCTGAATCTCCCGTTGTCTCTCTCTTAACTGCTGTTGCTCGATCTCGAGCTGCTGCCGGCGCTGTTCTATTGTACTGTGATAACGATCTCTTAATTTCCGCAGCTCGTCGAGAGAGTCCGCGGACAAAGCTTCGTCGAACTGCTTTGCTTCATCCGGATGTAACTCAAGCTCGTTTCTATACTCTCGCAACAGGTCTTTCAGTTCCCTTCTCTCTGTCTCTTCTCTTTCCGCGATCGACAGTTGATGCTGGCGCACCCGTGCTTCCTTTATTCGACTATCAAGATCGCTGAATAAGAAAGTAACGACGCCGATCCGCGCAGCTTCGCCTGCCGGCAGATGTTTTGCCAGATATGAGCAATACTCCGGATGCAGTTTTCTTAAACCCCACAGGCTTTTCATCAACCACAATAGCCCCAGGCCCGGAATCAGATATCGAAGGACTGCGCGAGTAAGGACAAATTGAAATGCCGCTTCCCTTCTCAATTCTGCTATCGACTCCGGATCATTCGGCTGCGGGCGCACAACCGTAGCTGTACGATTGGCCGAATAAAATAACGGCAGAAAATCCAATCGATGCAGATCGGGATTCTTCCCCGATCCGCGTGAGAGGTTCTCCAGTTTCATCCCGCCGAGCGGCAACAAGAAAGCTGAGAATGGCATTACCTTTAAATTAGACAAGCGCCCTTCGACTGTTACAACGCCGGACAGATCGAGAGTTTGAAGAATGCGATTCTGTGGAATCTCTAATAGATCTTCGCTGACCGTTTCATAAAAGACCGTTACCAGCAGATTCTCTGACTTGGAATAGACCCACAGCGCCACAGGCTGACCAGGTGGGTTGAGCACTCTGCTTGGATTAAGCTTCAGGCCTGAATTCCCTTCCAGCGGCAGCCGAGAAAGAAAGTCATCTTCATGGATATACCAGAAATCGAGCATCTCATTGCTGCTTACCTGAATCGACGCCGGCGGCAAATGGAAATGGCTATTCTTTAGATTAATCTGTTGCTCGAAGAATTCACGGGCCTGATCGTTTTCCTTAACTATAGTTGTAGTGCCGGTACCCTCATAATGCTGCCGAGCGAGCTCCTTCATCAGCACTCTATAATAGTCCGGTTCGGGAACCAGAAGATTGACCAAAGAGTCATTGAAGCTGAAGCCGACCGCAGCCACCACCAGGAGAACTGCAAAGGCACTCTTCCCTACCAACCGATTACGATGCCGCTGTATGCTGGACCTGTCCAAACCGTGTACCTCCTCCACAATCGACGCATCACGGTTATGCTCTGCTTGCTCAATTCCTTGCTGAGGAATACAGAATCTAACTCTAATTGTTTTTGTCGAATATACAGGTTCTGTCAAACAGTACCTTATTGGCCGCCCTATACATGATTTGGTATGCTTCTATTCTCTGACAGCAAAATGTTGTGGCCGAGCAAAGAAACAAGGCTTAGTTTCTGGATTTTTGGATTATAATCACATCGCATACACACCGATTGGAAGCCATTATCTAATGTCGTCTTAAAGGGTTTACGGATAAGCGCCCTTCATTGCGTCGTGTGTGTATGCAAACTGACGACATCAAGCAATGGAGGGCGTTTTCAGCTTTTCCAGGTGATTAAATGAAAGTTATCACAATCGCGAATCAAAAAGGTGGTGTTGGGAAAACCACAACGGCTGTAAATCTTGCGGCTTTCCTTGCCAGATCGTTTAATGTTCTGCTAGTGGATATGGATCCGCAAGGACACTGCGCTAAAGCCTTCGGAATGGAACCCACACAGCTATCGCATACCACATACGACGTGCTGATGGGCAAGGCAGAGCTTCATCAAGCAATCATCCCTATTGATGATACTCTCTCACTTTTGCCAGCAAATAAATTTTTAGCTGTGGCCGAGGTGGAGCTAAGAGAGACAACAGCAGTGCGTCGAGATGAGCGATTGGCGCGGGTTTTGAAGCATGTTAACTATGATTACATCATTGTGGATACGCCGCCGAATTTAGGATTGCTTATTATTAATGCCCTGCTGGCCGCTGACCTTGTTATTGTTCCGATCCCGCGAAAATTAGCCGTTGATAGCGTACAGGACCTGATCGACGTAATGCAAATGTTAGCGCGCGAATATGAACGTTCTTGGGATATGAGATTCTTGCAAACGTTTTATCGGGGCCGTGTTATCAGTTCTGAGAGCTTATCCAGAAGTATGAAGGATGCCTTTGGTGACCAAGTATTAAAAACTATCATTGGTTTCACTGATTCACTGGCAAGCGCGATTGATCTCGGCCAATTGATTTTAAAGTTTCCTAAAGCGGCCGGTTATAAAGATTACGAGGAATTAACCCAGGAGTTATTAAGCATCTATGGCTCGCAAGAAGTCACTAAGCCGACAACTGGCAGAAGAGGCAGAAAGGCAAGTAGCTAGGTCCTCAGAACCAATTAATGCAGCAATGGCGGTGATCCTTGGGAGAGTGCCGCCATCTTCGCCTGTTATTGAACCCGCGAAGCCAAGCACATCCACGCCTGAACTCGATAGACCATCACCTAATAGGGTACCGTCCCCTATAAAGGTACAGTCACCCAATAGGATACAGTACCCAGAAAAGGGACAGCCACCTAATAGGGCACAGTCACCCGACGGGGTACAGCACCCAAAGGGTACCGTACCCCAAGAGGGTACCGTTACCTCTCAGGGTGCCGTCTCAACTTCCGGTTTTTTGAGAACTCCCAATACTGTTGCTGATGATGTAGCTAAAGCTTTGCCACCTTTTGAATGGGCAGTTTATTGGCGACTTTTCCGGCTTTCTTATGGATGGGGAAAAGATACTTGTATCGTAGGGACGCAAGCCCTTATAGAAGCAACACATATCAGCAAAAATCAGATTCGACGCATTATCAGCAGCCTGTGTCAGAAGGGATATATTGAAATACTGCAAATTGTCAATAACAGGGATTTAAAAGGAACAGAATATCGAGTGTACACGGTACCCAAAGAGGGTACCGTCACCACAAAGATGACGGCACCATTCGTGGGTACCGAATCCCAACGGGCCACGGTACCCAAACAGGGAACCAATAAACATGATCATGATGATTTTAAAAAACATGATCCTCATCAAAGCGAAGTGATGAAGATTTATATATCACTAACAGGGAATGGTTGGAATTCAGTAATCGACGATTCAGCTTATAATCAAGTTAAGCACATACCCATAGAGCAGATTGGGCAACTAATGAAAGTAATTCATCGAGACGCAGCGAATCCGATAGGCAGCTTTGCCTTTTTCGCTAAGAGCATCAAACAGCGATTAGCCCAGGGGAAACAGTCTCACGGTCAAATCAAAAAACGTATGACAGAGATTGTTTCAGTTGTTCGGGAGACACACGTCGGACAGCATGACTACACAATGGCCGATTTTGTTGAGGACGTGAAGCGAGCCTGCATCGATCGCGGTGTTACTTATGACAACGACGTGTTTAATGAATTGATGAGCGAACGGAGTGCATAAAAAAACCGGGAGAGAAACCACGCTTACAGGCTATCTTGACGCAAACAGCTATGGCTCATTGCCAGCTTTGGATTGATTGCCGCACGTGCTAAATTAGAATTGATATCGAGTTAAAGGCGGTCACCAATGACAGCGGTTTTAGAAACACACATTGAACTGGACGAGCGCGGCATCGCTTGGATTACCGGAGCCAATACCAAAGTTATTGAGGTCGCGCTTGATAAGATTGCCCAGGGATGGAGTCCGGAAGAGATTCATTTCCAGCACTCTCATCTTTCCCTGTCTCAAATCTATTCGGCGCTTGCCTATTATTACGATCATAAGGAAGAGATCGATGCCCAGATTGCCGAGCAGGTCAGGGAAGTAAAGGCTCTGGCAGAACAGGCCAAGGATACGCCAGGACGCCGGCATTTGCGTGAGCTTGGATTGCTTTAAATGGCGATCAAGCTCTACATGGATGTACACATACCATTTGCCATCACAGCAGGTTTGAGGCTTCGGGGCGTGGACGTTCTTACCGCCCAGGAAGATAACACAACAACCTTATCTGATCCGAAACTGCTGGACCGAGCAACAGCATTAGGGCGCAGCTTGTTTACCGAAGACAGTGACCTGCTCGTCGAAGCTAACAGGCGACAGAGATCGGGAAAAAGGTTCGCTGGTGTGATCTACATACACCAGGAGCAAATGATAGTCGGGCAGTGCGTGGACGATCTGGAATTAATGGCGAAGACTTACGATCCCGCCACGATGGAGAATGTGGTTGAATTCCTGCCATTGAAGTGAAGAGAGCAAGCTAAGCATGTGAGCCAGCAAAGACCGATCAAGTGGTTTAGGAAGCCCGACCCGATAGCCGATGCTGACCCACAACCAGAGCAGAATTAAAACCGAAAATCAAAGAAAGGACCATCGAACAGGCCGCCCATTTTTCAAGCAAGTTATCCCTATTCGGATGTTTTTGGCAGGTAGTTCGGAGGTGCCGGAACCACCTATCAATATGACAAGTTTGGGGAGATCGTTTCAGCACCCCACAGCTATTAATCGACAAAAAAGATGAGTTGCTTAACTGTGACAATCCCAAACCCGCCGACGATCCGGCAGCGCCGCAAAACATCGGCAGGTTCAGTTAACAGGACTCGATAACTTTCCCTGAAATTATCGGTTCGCAATAATTGTCCGGCTCGAGCAATCAGCAGTCAACCCAAGGATGTTTTGTTGATTAGAATGTAATCCCGAGCCGGGTATCATTCAGAACCAAAGTGCTGATAAAACCTTTCAAATACCGAGCGGGTTCGACGACCAGACAGATAAAATGTCCTCGTTGTGAGCGGATCAGGTTAGCAACAAGTAAGGTAGGTACCCGCCGCCAAATCGTGCAGACCGGGACCATTCGGTATGAGACGTTGCCCTCAACTACAGAAACGGCAGCGAGTCCAGGGAAAGAAACCCAATGTCGTCTCCCCAAACCGACATTGGATTCCCTTCGCAGACAGCGCAATCAGATCGGGAAAAGCCGGTTGTTTCCTGCCCCATGCCCCCACGGGTGTAACAGACTTTCGCCCAACTGAAGAGGCTACCAGTGCCTTAGCTTACCACGAAAAGCAAGCGATCAGAGGCTGGCTTGTACATCAATGAAATCATTTCATGATAAAATTTGTCCGCAGCCCTAATCCGGATTTCCTCGTTACTGAACAGCAAATTAAAATTTATTATGGCAGGCAAAAGAATTCTCCAGGTCGAGGACCATCAGGATACAGCGGACTTAGTGGAGATTGTCCTGCAAAGAGATGGTTACCAGGTCGAGACAGTAAGCACGTCCGAGCAGGCAAAGGAAGCAATCCAAAGGAAGCATTTCGATCTGTATCTGCTGGACAATTTATTGCCTGATGGAAACGGTATAGACCTGTGCAGAGAAGTGCGAAAGAGAGACTGGGAGGTTCCAATAATCTTTTATTCGGCAGCCGGATATAAGTCAGACCAGCAGCGGGCGATGGAGGCGGGAGCGAACAGGTATTTGCTAAAGCCTGTCGATCTGAACGAGCTGATGAAAGTGATTGAGGATTTGCTGGACAAGCCATCGCCAAAGGGATCTAAAACGTTAGCGTCAGGAGGGCACAGCTAATGAGTGAATGGAGAATACTGATAGCGGAAGACCACCAGGACACACGAGAGTTGATTCAGATGGTGATTGAGTCAGCAGGGTACGTTGTAATTGCGAAAGAGGATGGAGCTGAAGCGCTCGATTATCTGACAAAGGAGAAGCCTGCTGTGATAGTAACCGACCTGATGATGCCGCGAGTATCGGGAATAGAATTGATAAAACAGGTCCGGCGCGATCCGGAGCTGCGGGATATTCCGGTGATAGCGATGAGCGCGTTCGGCGGTGGGGAACTCAGGCAGGCGCGGGAAGCAGGAGCGACGGAGATCGTCAAAAAGACCGGAGACTTCGCGGCGATGGTTTCAAAGATAACCGAGTTTCTGTCATAGCCGACTGACAAAATCACCGACGAAAATCTGTCAGAGAGCAAAGAGCGGCGATTCACGTCCACCGTTGCCGCTAGAGTTTTGGCAGATGCATAAACAGAAATCCGTGAGGTAACGGATTGCCGTTAGAAAAACGAAATTAAATAGTCCTTCGGCGCGTCAAGCTTTCAATCAGCACGAGTAACAGGAGCGGCCAATATTCAAGCTATTGAATGAGCAGAATTATTAAAAGCAATCGGGGCCAGCAAAGGTGTCGTCCTGAAATAAATCAAAAGCTGGCCAAATAACCAATATCCACCAAAAATAATTCCCTACAAATTAAACCGATTAGGCCCGGCCGCATCGGGCGGCACTCTAGTTGCAAAAGAATGCAGGCGTTCAATTGAGCAATAATCTCTCTTGAACAGTCTGCAATTTCTTAAGCTGATCGGGCGAAGTCAGCCAGGAAAAAGGAAGTCATGGCCCGGGAAGCGCCGGGCGCGGGCGCAGAAAGTACCTCTGTGCAGTTCCGGTTAACACAGATCGGGAGAAGTCGGCGCATTTAATCAGAAGCAAAGGCGACGGAATCACCGACGAGCCATACCAGCAAGCGGGGAATTCGCAGCCGCTGGGATACCGAGCGGGCAGCTTCAAACGGAGCGGATCGGGACCTATGTAAAGCAGATTGCGCACCCTGAAACAAACCTGATTGATCAGGACAAGATGAGCTTAGCAAGCAACATGAGACAGCACTAACGACAGCATTCGGGGGAGCCAAGATGACCCTCTAAGGTCATCAGTGAGTACCTAAAAGGGAAGCAGCGGCATCCTTACGGAGTCGAGAATGCAGGAGCCGGGATACCAAATCAAGATCACAATAACGAGCAACGGGAGCCAGTCAAACCCTGATTGCCAGTACCGGCTCGCTCCCTTGAAGTCACTAAACCGAGGCTCAAATTATCCGGCAAAGGGGTTCCTGAAGGTGCAAGCATCACGCTCCGGAAGGCAGTCATTACCACTTGGCCTGAGCGTCAGTGAAAGCAGAAAGGCGCTTTGCACCTGAAAAATGAGACACGTCACCCACAGTTGTGGCGCGTGACGCGTTTACGTTTGTAAACAAATCGTTACGAATCGTAACTTATTGATATTTGAGGTGGTTCTGCAATTCCCGTTACGTTTGTTAACAGCGTCGTTAACAACGTTAACAGAGTGTGCACGATTGTGCACGGCGCAAAAAATGGAGTTTGAAGCGACTAAGAGAGGAAAAGGAGCAATGAAAGAAAAGGCAAAATCGCATCTGATAGCCTTCCGCATAACTGATTCGGAGTGGGAGAAAATACAGGAAGCAACCGGGGCAGCGGGAGAAGAAAACCCGAACGAATGGAGCCGCAAACAGATCCTTTCGCTTCTGTCAGGACCGGATTACCTGACCAAAAACGAGCGGCTATTGTTCGAGCAGATCACCAGTCTGAGGTTCATTCTTGGACACGCATTCGTTCTTTTAGCGACTCAGAATTTAACGGAGAAGAACTTCAAAGCAGTACTCGCGGAAGCAACCAGAGACAGCAAAAAGATAGCGGATCACTTCATGGCGCAGCGATCAGCAGGAAGGTGAGTATGAGACAGCAGGATTATTATCGGTACCAGAATAATTCATTCAGGAGTTACGTTGGCAGACTGATTAAGGTAACGGTCATCTCTTTGTTGCTTGGAGCGATAGCTGCGATCATCTGTTTGATCGTCGGATACAACCGCCTGAAGCCGCTGCAATCGATTTATCTCTGGCAATATTTGACCAGCGCACGACGCTCATCCCGCTCCGAAACCGGGGTATCAGATTACAGATTATTGGTCCGGATGGTGCCCGATCCAGACGGCAAAATTGAAGCAACGAATCCTCCGAAAGTTAAGCTAAAGGGCAAACGCGATCCAAAAAACAAGACCGGATTGGAAGCGCAAACGATTAGATACCTTCTCTGTAATGACGACCAGGTTGACGCGGTTTACGTTAATGGCGAGCAGTCTAGGACATCCGAGGGCGACCGGAAATTCCGGCTAAAGAAGCCGCGAACGAACAATTGGCGTGGCAGACACTCTCAATCAACGACCTCAAGATGTGGTCACAGTTCGGGAAGCGGGTTCACGGCGTCGAAAGTGTGGGAGAGTTGACCGAAAAGCCGCGCCGTTACGGGGTTCTAATCTGCGCAATCAGCCTGATAACCGGGTTTATTTTCGCAACCAAAAAACATTTCGAATTTAGCATCACGGAAGTGATAAAGGACGAGATTCGGGGGATTCAGCAACTCCAGATCATGGGTTTAGTTGTTACCAGGGTGGACGTACTCAAAGGCTTTTTTATTTCTTCGAACAGGGCTGCGAGCGCCACTGCTTTGCAAGCGATCACGAACAAGTCGCTAGCGACTCCAACCCGGAAGGTAACGCAACCGGAGGAGCAAAAAGAGGCGCGGGCGCGCCAGATCGAGCCGGTAAAGGAAGCGCAATTATTGATGGATGTAGAGCCGCCAAAGGAGAAACTCATCACCGATTTCGGACTGGAAATATTCGGCGGTGAAGACCGGGGAGGAGAGCAGTAATCATGATGACTATGAGCAGCAAGGCGCTGACAGTCGGGCAGGCAAAGGACTATTACCAGAAGGAATACAGTAACGCCAATGGATCCTATTACAGCGAGCAAGAGAAAATAGCGGGCGAGTGGCGAGGCACACTTGCCGAAGAATGGGGGCTGCATGGAACGGTTGACGCTGAAAGTTTCGAGCGTCTCTGTGACGGCAAGGACCCGCTGACCGGAGAACAATTGGTCAAGCACGTTGCCGTCAAGGAATACGAAAACCAGTACGGCGATACTGTGATAACGAGCGAACATCGAGCGGGCTGGGACGCCACATTTTCTGCGCCAAAATCTGTATCACTAGCCGCCCTGGTTGGCGGCGACGAGCGAATCAAAGAGGCGCATCGGGAGAGCGTCAATATTGCAATGGGTGAGCTGGAGAAGTTTGCGGAAGCTCGGCTGAGCAGGAACAGGGTCGAACGGACAGGGAAGTTCGTAGCGGCGCTGTTTGAGCACGACGCATCCCGTCCGGATAAGAAGACAGGTTACGCAGCTCCGCAGCTTCACACTCACGCGGTGATCTTCAATATGGCCGAAACAGCAGACGGTAAAATAAGATCAATGCAGCCGGAGGAACTATACCGCAGCCAGCAATATGCAACGGCGATCTATCGCCAGAACCTTACAGAGAGATTGCAGAAACTTGGTTATGAAATGGAGATCGACGACAAAGGAGCGCCGCAAATAAAGGGATTCAGCAAAGAATATTTAGACGCAAGCAGCCCGCGCCGGCGCGAGGTCGAGCAGCAAGCCAGGGAGATGAAAGAGCGCATGGCGGAGCAGGGAATTGAAGTGAAAGACGGCGCGGGACTGATGCAAGCAGCGGCACGAAACGACCGCCGCAGCAAGAAATATGATCGTGCGGAGATGCGCCAGCGACATCTGGAAATGGATGCCGAATACGGTCATCAAGCAAAGAGAGCAGTTGAAAGAGCATTGGAGAGAGGACCAGTAATCAGCAACGCCCAGGAGATCGAGAACAAAGCAAAAGAAGCGGTAACCTTTGCCCGCGACAATGCCACCGAGCGAGAAGCAGTAGCAGACATGCGCAAGGTTTACGTTGATTCCTTAAGGCGCAACTTAGGACTGACTACCTATGAAGCTGTGGACAGAGAGATCAAGAGCCGCCAGGAACGCGGAGAGTTTATCAGCATTGAAAACAGGCAGGATCCACGGCAAAGAAATGAGATGACTACCCGCCAGATGGTCCGGATGGAATCGGCCAATATCGCTGAAATGCTCGACGGCAAAGACAAACAGAAGCGACTCGCGCAGGCAGAGAGAACCAAAGAGATCATCTCCAAATATCAAACGGAAAAGAATATCTATTTGAATCAGGGGCAGCGATTCGCGATTGAGCAAGTGCTTGGCAGTCAGGACCGGATCGTCGGGCTGCAGGGGCGCGCCGGCACTGGTAAGACCACCGTGCTGTCAGTGATCCGAAGCGCAGCCGAGCGGGAAGGTTACACCGTCAGAGGATTAGCGCCATCGACCAGGGCGACACAATTACTTCAGGAGAGCGGCATCAGCAGCCGGACCTTGCAGAAGTTCCTTTATGAAAAACAGCAGCAAAGCGGTCCAAGGCTGTTTGTGATAGACGAGAGTTCGCTGGCCAGCACGAAGAACGTTAATCGCTTCTTTGCCAAAATAGGACCGCAGGACCGGGTGCTGTTAGTTGGTGACACCACGCAGCACCAGGCGATTGAGGCAGGCAGTCCTTTTGAACAATTACAGAAGCAAGGGATGCGTACAGCCACTTTGAGCGAAGTAGTGCGCCAGCGCGATCCGGAGCTTAGAGAAGCGGTCAAAAAACTATCTCAACAACAGGTCAGGGAGGCCATTACTGATCTAAGGCAGCAGGGAAGAGTCATCGGAATTGCCGATGCTAACGAAAGGTTTAAAGCGATTGCAGCCGATTACTGCCGGCAGCCGCAGAATACGTTAGTGGTAGCGCCAGCCAATAAGGAACGAATTCTTATCAATCAGTTAATCCACGAAAAGCTTCAGGAAAAGGGTGAGATCAGCAAGCGAAATCATAAGACAAAGGTGCTGGTAGCGCGCGGAGATATGACAGGAGCGGAGCGAACTTTTGCCGGTGCCTATCAACCAGGGCAGGACATAATTCATTACCACCGCGACAGCAAAGTCTTTGGAGTAAAGAGAGACGAATACGCCCGTGTCACCGCTGTTGATCGAAAAGAGAATACATTGACTGTTGCTTTTGAAAACGGCCGAGAGTTGACTTACAACCCGATCCGTTTAAGCGGAGTCAGCGTCTACCGTGAAGAAGAGAGACAGTTTGCCGCGGGCGACCGCGTACAGTTCAGAGCGCCATACAGAGACAAGAGAATAGCCAATGGAGAGCTTGGCACCATAGAGAAGATCGAGCAGGACAAATACTCCATTGCGCTCGATAACGGAAGAAAGATTGGCATTGATTCCAAATCATTCCGGCAGATCGATCACGGCTACGCGCTGACCAGTCATTCGGCGCAGGGTCAGACAGTAGACAGAGTGTTAATCCACGCTGATGTCAGTCATTCGGAGATGCTGGTTAATCAGCGCATGGGTTATGTAGCGTTGTCACGAGCGAGAGACGAGGCGACTATCTACACTAATTCGGCAAAAGAACTGGACCAGGCGATTGACCGGCAGATTGATAAGAGAACGGCCTTAGATGCAATCGGAGAAAGAGAGATAGCGCAACACACACCGGAGCGCGAGCATTCACGACAAGATCAAATGCCGGACCACAGCAGAACACAGGAAAGGACGCACGGGATCGAAAGAAGCCATGAACATGAAATAGATCGAGGTTATGACATTGGATTCGGGCGCTGAAAGAGAAAAGAGCAGTTATGAAGAGGTCCGGAAAAGAACGAATTGCAAAAGTAGTTTTATGGGCGTCGGGATTGAGTATATCCGCCGGAGTTATCGGTATATTTTGGCCGCTGATACTTGATTTTTTAGGTTACGACAATTCCCGCGAATCTGATGACAAACGTTTTCATGGGTTGCTGTGTGGATACATCCTAGCCGCACTAAGCTCGCTTTTGCTGATAGCTTATAACGCGTTATCGGAAGATAAGACAAAAAAAGACTATCACGGCAGCGCAGGATTTGCCGCGCCGGAAGAGATAGCCGATCTTGTTAAGTTGAACGCTGAGCCGCTGGAAGCCGGCCGCTTTGCAGTAGCATCCTGGGAAGAACAGAGCAGAATAGAGTTGCCCCGCAGCGTTGCCACCAGGCACGTGCTTGTTCTGGGACCATCCGGAGCGGGGAAGACCCGCAGCTTCTTTATTCCTAATTGCGCCTGGACAAGAGGAGCAAGCTTTGTTGCTACCGATCCGAAAGGCGAATTGTGGAACTGGACCAGTGGATTTCAACCCGATCCGCGCCGCTACGCTCCGCGAGAACCAGAATCAAGCGAATGCTTGAACTGGATTCCATTGTGCACCGATGCCCATTTGACCCGCCTTGTAGCGCGGGCAGTGATGGAGAGCGACGGCACCAGCCGCACAGATCCATTCTGGATTTATGCGGAGACGGCATTTCTAGCCGCGCTCTTTGCCCACGCCACAACCTTCAATCAACCGACGCCGGCGGCAGCTTATGATTTTCTGACCACGCACAGTGCCGAGCAGCTCGTAAGGGCGTTGCTTGGATCACCATCACCCGTGGCGCGGCAGTTTGCTAATATCTTTAGCCAGGCTGACGCACGACTCCGCGGCTCCATCGTTGTAGCAGTCGCTACCAGATTGATCTTTCTTTCCGACAGGTCAGTACGGCGCTTTACATCGGCAAGTAACGAAGCTCCGGATTTCGGAGTGTTACGCCAGTCACCGATCGCGGTTTATTGGGTGTTACAGGAGAACGACGTGGCAGCGCTCAGACCACTGTCGGCTTTGTTCTTTACGATAATGCTGCACCAGTTGAAAGCGCAGGATCCAGTCGTCCCCGTGACACTGTTTTTAGATGAGTTGGCCAATATCGGACAGATACCTGAGTTTGCCAGCGAGGTGACTGTAGCGAGAGGACGGGATATCGCCCTGGTTCTGGGTATTCAGTCACTGGCGCAGCTTGACGCTTTATACGGTCGAGCCAATGCTCAAACGATCATCGACAACGCTCAAACCAAAATAGCATTGGCAGGACTGGCCAATGACAGCGCAGAGCTAATATCCCGTGAGCTTGGCGATACTACCATAATGATTCCGCGTGTATCTCATACTGACGGCGGGATGCGCAATTCATCAGTAACCCGTACAGAGGCAGATAGCCGGCGACGGTTAATGACAGCCGACGAGGTACGCCGTCTTAAAGAAGAAGAGATGATTGTGATCATCACCAATCGCCGGCCGCTGCAACTGGAGCGCTTCAATTACACTGCGGAGCCACAAACAGCGCCAGGCCGAAAATTGGGAGAAGAAAGAACGACTGTCTTTAATTTGCCCGCGGAACCCGCGGCCGAGTTACCCAAGATAGACTTGCCAGGCTTTCCAAATTGAATTGAATCCCTCTGCGGATTGGCGAATCCTCAAGTAGCTTGCCTCTCTCCTCTCTTTTAAGGATAATCTTGAAGGCAATACCAAAGGCTTTTTAGTTTCACGCAACTGACAGTCCAGTTCAACACCATCATATCCTTTAGCGTGAGGATGCTATGATTTACGAATCATGCGGACAATGTAGCGGGCGAGGATCATTTAACTGTTCCTGTGCCTGCTCTACATGCAGCGGCAAAAGAACAATTCAAAGTGTATGCAGCAATTGTAACGCACAGGGTAGCAAACGCTGCAATCAGTGTTCGGGGTCCGGGCGAGTCTTGATCAGCAAGAGTTGGTTGTTCGGTGAGAAATATGGTAGTTGCTCGAGATGTCGCGGAGCAGGTGTACTCGAGTGCAGAGATTGTCAACTCGGATACGTACAAAGATCATGTAATTTTTGCCGAGGCACTGGTGCAAGTTCTACATGCCAAAGGTGTCAGGGTAAAGGGACAATCCCCTGCTCTTCCTGCGAAGGGCATGGTAGGTTGAGACCCCAATGGTCAAAAGAGCGAATACGAGTTGAAATAGAAGAACGGCAAGATGAAGAACGGCAGCTTAAGGAAGCAATAGATTATTGGTACGAAGAATACAACAATAATCCTGCAATTTATGACCAAGGCTTTCCTGCCAGGGATCAAGAAAGTCGGTTAGCAGAGATCAGAGGTGAAATTAGCGAACTGCGATCTTGGCTTTATTGATTTATGTCCGATGCCGTGTTTGCTGCAATTATTGGAGTCGGAGGCTCAGTCCTCGTGGCCGCCACTGGTCTCATAACACAACTATACATCACGAGAACGGTTATTCGCGCAGAGCGGGAAAAACTCCGTGAGCAATTACGTGCCGAGGAATTATCCAGGACGCGTGAGAAGCGCAAAGACCGACTCCTTGACGCTGTTTCCGAGCTTTTAACTGCTTCCGATCCGCAGACCGCTACAGGAGTCAATTACGGACTGGTTGCAAATCTTATTATTCACGTACAGCTTCTGCTCGACTTGAATATACCGACAGACAGACAGCTTAATGCCGCGCTGAATAATCTTGGGCTTCGATTGCAGGAGTATGTTCCTGTTCAAGGACAGTCCATTGATGACAAAAGCATCGAAACAACGAACCTTTTAGAGGCACACAATAATGTAATTCAGAGCGCTAAAGCTGTATTAGCAGCTATTCAACCGCTAGCGTACGAAAATGCGGCTCTTACGGCTAATTCATCGCGTGATGCTCTTCGGCGGTAAATTTGATAAAGCGAAATGAGAAAGTTATATGAGCTATCGTGATCTGATTATCAAATATAAGGGAATCAAAGGATTCATCAACTTGCACGAAGGATATTTGGACTTTCATATACCCGGGCCGGATTTCTCGCCAAAGGCGTCCATTGTAGATGTGGGTGATGATTTTGTGATCCTTGACGATGGGCTTGGCATCGAGACTCGTATGTGTCCCCTACCAATGTTTTTGCTTAGAGACGGGAGAAAGACTAACGAGCCATAGCTGGGCTTTATAAATGTGTTACATAGATTTTTGAGCTGCGGCTATTGCTGGATTCAGCCAAATACAACGCCCAAGGAGGCAAACGAATGCCGAAACTTTCCATTCCCTGCACGGTCTTTGATCCAATTAGGTTCACCACTTTCACTAAGGTTTCCCAGTTCATCGTGGATACATGGTTTTCATACGGTCTGATAACACGCACCCTCTACAAAAGTTTGCCCGGATTAGAGACAGATGGAGTTGGAAAGGTCGAAATGTCCAGCGGCATGTATACCGAACAGCCGAAGACCGCTATCGGGATTCAGATTAAAAATCTCCGCGCCCTGCCGCTTACCGTCTATGTTATCGATGATGGTCCTGCACCGTTACTACTCGGATCGGATTTTCTGAAGCTGCTCTTTGATATTGGCCAAGAGTTGCCAGACCCTGATGTTCCTCACATAACTGTCGAGCCTTCAAGAAAACGCGCCGATGAAACATTAGGCATTAGATTGATTCCTGAGACCGAGACCGTCAACGCACTGGAGTTAGAACGATTTCTGAATGGCATACGCTCGATTCATAACATCGCCGCAATCGCAAAGCTTAGCTTACACCAGCACGACGATTGGCCACGGCAGAATGTCGATAATTCTCCTCTTGATCGGAAAGTGAAAGCAGTCGAGCAAACCATAGATTGTGATCGTAGCCTCTCAAATGAGACGAGACTAAGTATCACCTGGATTGAGTCAGGAAGCATTTGGCTCTCTTTATTCAGCAGCGTAAAGACTGGTTTAAGCTGGCTATCTCAAATGATACCGAAATCAATTGATGCACGCATTCAGTCGTCAATTTCAAATGCTTCAACAGCCGAAGAGCAAGCTGCCATACTCAAAATGACTCGCAAAGACATAATTGACGCCAGAATTTGGGAAGAGCGGCGTAAGTCTGCAAGCAATTTCCGAAAAGCTCGCGAGGAATGGCACAAGACCATAATGAGCGAGATTGATTTTAAGAAAAAGCTGGCGCAAGAGATCACGGATCCAGTCGTTCGCGAGGCCGTAGCCAGAAAACTAAACGAGGCGCTTGCTGAGTTAACCCAGACGAGTTTCCTCCCAATAGTTGAACATCTACCGAACATCACAGCAGATGAGCAGGATCTCCTACCTGCGCAGAGACTTCAATAGTCTACAAATCCTATTCCATATGACCGGCATCATCCATCAACGTTGTAGCTACGCTGCGTCAACTTACGCTCGAACGTTCATCGAGACTTAAGTTGTTCGCTTCCGCTTGCGAAGGCTGGCGAGTCAAGAGAGGCCGGCCAAATGATGCGCTACGCGGACATTCTTCCTCATTCGTTTTCCCCCTCGCAAGAGAAGATATCACGCCGTTCCGGTTTTTCAATCCATCGCTTCGCTCCGGATGCTCCACTGCGTTCCGCCCTTCGGTGAAAAACCTGCTGCGGCGTGGAGAAGAAGTTTTTGCGAGGGGGGAAACGCTCTTAATTTTTTAAAATGGGGAGGAATGCATGAATTCACGCAGAAGAGCAGCAGCACAGGAGCAGCCGAGCCTATTCGATTTCATAGCCAGGAGTGAGAACCTAAACGAGCAAGAGCTATTTTTTGACATAGCCACACCGATGCAGCATCATTTAACGGAAAAGGAGCTGCATTATGTCGATTGCAGAGCGAGCACAGGAGATGCCGGACCTGCACCAGTGGGGCCTAATGGCGGCCGAGCATTGGCGGAAACACCTACCGCGCCTTTACCGGACGTTACAGATGAGCGGAGAACTACAGCAGACACTGAAGAAAGCAGAGGACAATGCAACCAGCCGCTTTGCTCAGTTAGTGGAACAGGGAACGCATCCGGAAGCAGCCAGGGAGATAGCTTTAGCGGAATTCATCTTTCGACCAGCCGAGGACGACAACGGGGAACCTTATTAGAAGAAGACAGGACCGATTTTATCCCCGATCCCACAGACGGCGATTATCACATCACAGATTTAGCGATCCACAACGGCGGGCAAAAGACCAAGTTTCGTCAGAACATCGCAGCCATCGAATTAACCCGCAGGATATCAGCCGAAGGACGCCGCGCCACGCCAGAAGAGCAGGAAACAATAGCCCGCTTTGCCGGATGGGGACAGCTTGCGCCGGCGTTTGGTCGTTACGGTCACGACTGGCAGAACGAGCAGACAGAACTTAGAACACTCCTTACAGATGACGAGTACCAGGCAGCGCAGGAGAGCACAGTTAATGCCCACTACACCGCCCCGTCATTGGTAAAGACAATCTGGCAGATATCAGAGCGGTTAGGATTCACCGGCGGCCGAATCATAGAGCCAAGCTTAGGGATAGGTAACTTTTTCGGACTCCTACCGGAAGCGATAAGAGCAAAATCAAAACTCACAGGTATTGAGCTTGACCAGTTAACCGGAGAAATGGCCCGCCTGCTATACCCCAGCGTCCACATAGAAATTAGAGCCTTTCAAGATGTGCCAGCCCTCAACAATTTTTATGATCTAGCCATCAGCAATGTACCTTTTGGCAATATCACCATCACCAGCGACCGCCGCCACAGAGCATTAAAGCCAGCACTGCATGATTACTTTTTCTTGCGCTCAGTAAACGAAGTCAGACCAGGCGGATTAATTGTCTTTTTGACTTCACGCTATACGATGGACAAAGCGGATTCACGAATACGCGCCAGCATCGCGGAGCAGGCCGACCTGATAACGGCTTTGAGATTCCCGGCCGGAACATTCCGCGCCAATGCCGGTACTGATGTTGTAGTCGATTTAATCATCCTGCAAAAGCGCCAGGAGAGCCAGCAGGCGAACGAAACGGCATGGCTTGAACTGGCAGAGACAGCAGACCCCGACGGAGCCGAACCAATCGCAGTTAATGAATACTTTGTTAACCATCCGGAGCAGATTTTAGGAAGGTTAGACCGCAGCGGAAAGATGTATCAGTCCGGAGAGATTAACGTTAGCCCAACAGAAGATTACGAGCAGCGTTTAGCCGCAGCCCTCGAAAGATTGCCACAAAGCATTTATCAAACGCGCCGCGAGAGCCACAAAATACAGCAGACAATAACAGGCACTACCAAAGAAGGCGGCTTTACCACCAGCGACGACAAGCTATATATCAAACACAACGGCCAGTTAATTGAATATGAGACAGACCACCGGACACAGCGAATTATTGAGGATGCATTAAAGGTCCGTGATGCTTTGCGCCAGGTATTCGACGCGCAGCTAAACGGAGCGGATGCCGAGACAATAGAGAAAGCACGCTGGCAGCTTAATTATGCTTATGATCTATTTGTCACGAGACATGGTTATCTGCACCTTCCGAAGAACAGCAAGGCATTTGCTAACGATCCGGATGCACCATTAGTTTTAGCCCTTGAGCATTGGAACCCGCAGAGCAAACGAGCCAGCAAAGCCGAAGTATTCTTTACCAATACGATCAGAGGATACGAGCCGCCACAGACCGCCGCCAGTTTGGGCGAAGCGGTAGGAGTCAGCTTAAACGAATCAGCAACAATTGACCTGTCACGGATAGCCGGATTACTTGGTTGCACAACCCAGGAAGCAGCCCGCCAGCTTGTAGAGAACGAATTAGCTTTCAATGATCCAGCCCGAGGATGGACGCCGGCCGATCTGTACCTATCAGGGAACGTCCGCCAGAAGCTAGAGCAATCCATACAGGCCAGCCTGTCAGACCCGCAGTTTCTAGCCAATGTCGCGGCACTCGAAAAAGCACAACCGGAAGATATCCCGTACACCGAGATCGACGCGCGTGTTGGTGCTCCGTGGATCCCACCGTCAGACGTTCAAGCTTTTATGGCTCATTTGCTAGGTGGAGAGCCGGAGCATTTTGAAGTCCGCTATCTGGAACTGAACGGCTCATGGCATGTTGGCTATACCAGCAAAGGCGAGAAGTTACATGCGCTGAAACCAGCAGCCACGCAGATATGGGGAACAGCGCGAGCAAGTTTTATAACCATTCTGCAGGCCGCTCTTGATGACAAGCCGGTAATGATCTATGACCAGGGGCCAAAAGACACCCGCGTACTTAACCACGAGGCAAGCGCCGCGGCCAATGCCAAAGTAAGAGAAGTCAGGGAAGCTTTCAAAGAGTGGCTTTGGGAAGATCAGGAACGACGGCAGAGACTACACCGCAGTTATAACGATACGTTCAACAATACCCGACCCATTCAGTACAACGGCAGCCATTTAACATTCCCCGGATTGTCACCGGAAATAACATTGCGACCGCACCAGGTTAACGCGATCTGGCAGACCATCAGCCAGGGCCGCGCCCTCTATGCCCACGAAGTAGGAAGCGGAAAGACTGCAACGATGGTTGTATCCGCTATGGAATTGCGCCGCCTTGGCCTTGCCCATAAACCAGCAATTGCCTGTTTAAAAGCAAACATCGATCAGGTTATTAATGAGGCCCGCAGACTCTACCCACAGGCAAAGATAATCAGCACCGCCGATAGATTTGAAGGAAAGCAGCGCCGGCAGACAATCGCCCAGGTAGCTACCGGAGATTGGGACATTGTTATCTGCACCCACGACAATTTAGACATGTTGCCGATGCGACCGGAAACCCAAGGCGAGTTTATCCGGCAGGAGATCAGAGAGCTTGATTTAGCGATGGACCAGGCCGGAGAGGACGGAAAGAAAGGCAACCGAATTGTTAAACGACTGGCAAAGGCAAAGCTACAACTTGAGGAACGATTGAAAGAAGCCTTAGAAGGAAGTCGCAAAGATAACGCCGTCTATTTTGAGGAAACCGGAATAGACTTCTTATTTGTTGACGAGGCCCACCGTTATAAGAGCTTGCCGGTTTACACCAAGCGCGACCGGGTAAAGGGAATCCCGACCAGCAGATCAGACCGGGCAACCAACATGCTGATGAGAACCCGCTGGCTGCAAAAGCACCACAACAGCCGGGGAGTAGTCTTTGCCACAGGTACGCCTGTAGCCAACACGATGGTTGAACTGTTCACGATTCAAAGATACCTGCAATATGACGACCTCACAGCGCGAGGAATAGCAGCCTTTGACGCTTGGGCCAATACATTCGGCGAGACAGTTACCAAGATGGAGTACACGCCGACCGGAGAATACAAGGCAGTAACGAGATTTGCCCGCTATACCAATTTGCCGGAGCTTATGCAGCTTGTTCGCTCTGTGATGGACGTGCAGCTCGTGGAGAGCATGCCGGAAGTCAAACGCCCCAGGAAAGAGGAAGAAGTTATCACCCTGCCGATGTCCCAACAGCAGCGCGACTATTTAGAAATTCTCCGCGATCGCGCCAGCAATCTAAAAAGCCACCGTGCGCAAAAAGGCGAAGATAACATGCTTTCGATCAGCACCGACGCCCGCAAATCGGCGCTCGATATTCGCCTTGTGATGCCGAGCGTAGAAGACCATCCGGAGAGCAAAGTTAATGCTGTAGTGGCTAAAGTGATGGAGATTCACCAGGAGCGGCCGGAAGTGACACAGATGATTTTCTCAGATATAGGGATACATCCGACTTATGGTTACTCTGTTTATCAGGACATCAAACGGAAACTGGTAGCGGCAGGATTAGAGCCGGACCAGGTTATCGACTTTTCCGACCTCACACCGAGGCAGAAGGAAACAGCAATCGAAAGACTGAAGAGCGGCGCCGCTCTTGTGGCAATCGGCAGCACCGAAAAATTAGGGACAGGAATAAACGCCCAGGACAAGCTTTATGCAGTCCATCACATAGATGTGCCTTGGTTGCCGGCCTCACTGCAACAGAGAGACGGACGCGCCCACCGGCAGGGAAACATGCACTATGATTTAGGCATTGCAATCAAAATCTATCGTTACGTAACAACCGGCTCATTTGATGCTTTCATGTGGCAGGTTATAGATGCCAAGACCAGGTTTATTAAACAGATTATGACCGGCAGCACGACACAGCGAACTTTTACCGATGAGGACACTGAAGAGATATCGCCGGCCAAGGTTATGGCTTTGGCGTCAGGCAATCCCGATCTGCTAATCAAGGTACAGCTTGAGGAAGATTTATCAGAACTGTTAGCAGCCGAGCGCCGCCACGACCGGGCACAATTCAGGTTCAGGGAAGAAGCCCAGGAATTGACCAAGGCGATAGCCCAAACCGAGCAGCGAATAACGCAACTCAGAAAAGAAGTCGAGAGCGCCGCCCGGACCAGCCAGCAGCCGTTTACAATCGAAATAAACGGACAGCACTACACCGAGCGCAAAGCGGCGGGAATGGAGATTAACGATTTAACGCTTGATGCAGTGACGAGCGAGACAGTACGCGGCAGCTATCGCGGATTTAAGCTTATCCAGAGAGGACACGACCTGTATCTAAATGGCAGCTATGAAATCAGCATCAATTACGAAAAGCCGGAATACACCATTGCATCGATTGACAGCACGATCCGGAATCTGTCGGCCAGACTCGCACAAGCCGAGGACAATCTAAAGAGCTATCAAATAAATCTCGACAAGGTAAGAGCGGAAATAGGGAAACCATTCCGACAGGCCGAAGCCTTGCAACAGAAACGGCTTGAGCTTGACCGGATTAACGCCAAGTTGCAGGAGAGCGCAAAGAGCAAGGTTTCGGCGGCAGCTTGATTATTTGAGCAGAGAGCGGCAGGGAAACAGTACCGGCCGCTCTTATTGCCACTGGCATGAAGGTTGCGAATTTCAGCGCGGCGCGAGACATCGAATCTCGCCCGCGCTACAGAGGGACCGGCGGCCCCTCTGTACTCCCCGCTACCGCTCGTCGAAGTCTGTGGTTCTATGGGCGAATTGATTGTACGGCGCGAATACCCTTATTAATCAATTTCCTCCTGGCGGACATTGGGTACATACACCTTGAGAGTTGAGACAAGTTCCTTCTGGACAAACAAGTTCATCTTCGGCTGTGAGCCGGCCTGTACCTGCGCCCATTGTTGTTTTCAATGCCTTAATAATTGATTTGTAAACTTCCTCTCTTGCAGCCTCATTTCCGGCTTGGCAATAGCTGCGAAGGTAGTCCTTCATCTGGCCTATAAGGGCTTTGTGCAAAGCCTTGAATTGACTGGCGCTTGGTTCGGTCTCTTCAGGATACGTCTTACTCTTATTGTCAAAACCATTGCTGTCGGCTGACTTCAGCGCCGCAATGATCTGGCGATACCTCTGAGTGCGCGCCGATTCATCTTCGTCGGCAAAATAGTAATCGCTCAGTACATCAATCTCTGTCATTAGCGCATCTGACAAGAGCATGTAACGATCTTTTTCTTTAACGGAGAACTGCTTAGCTGCAACTTCAATCATTGTGTCGCGGCGTGATTGCCCCATACGTCTCCCCTTTCAATGCGGTTCTTCGATTTGGACAAATTCGGCCCTGCTGTTTTGTTTTGTCCAGTATGCAATCTTGCCATCGGATCGCCACCTAAGACCAGAATAATATTCTCTTGGGTCAAAATTTGTGGTGAGACGCTTATGCTCATTTGATTCAGGCAAAAACATCCACAAGTTATCCCTACCATCCTGACGGGAGATGTAGCTTACGTGATTGGATTTTGGAATCAGTCGAATCTGTGCCAGGTAAGCAGAGGGTAAAACGGCCAGAATGGTTTTCTTGGCAGTATGGATATTGAGTTGCGATAACTCTATATCGCTCGTATCAGTTCCTCGAAGACTTACGTTCTGCGATTGGCTAACGATTAAACGGTTACTGTCGGAGAGCCATTGATTCAGGGCTAAAGGATTGTCTGAGTCAAGAATCATCTGTGTCGTATTTGTCGTCAGATCAAGCAACCAGATACCCCAATGCTCTCTAGCAGGTTGCAGCAATGGAGACGAAACGAATGCTATTTTGGTGGAATCAGGAGATGGGAGAAACGATCCAAGAACCATACCGTCTTCAACATCGACGGGTATCTCTTCGCGTTGTCCGTCAAACGTCGAAATGATCAGATGCGGGCGGTTCTTCTCTATTACCTGATAAATAAAACCGTTGTTTGAATGAAGCCAGTTGAATGCAGGCGCTTGATAGTAGCTGAAGGGAACAGTGGATACTGCACCAAAATAGAGTCCATCAGTTCCGATTTGTTTGGGAGCTTCGCCATTGCCACTGATCCACAAAGTTACCTTGCTATTATTCATCAATCTGAGAAAAGCCAGGCGTTTGCCATCCGGAGACCAGACCGGGTAAAAGCCATCGTTTGTTATCTCTCTTGGAGTGCCATCGCCATCAGTCGCTTTGGTCACAATACGGCCGGTGGTCATGCGCACATAAGAGTTGTCTTGCTGATAAGCCAAGGTATGGCCGTCCGGGGATAGCTGAGGGTCAAGCTCTAGTTCCTTATCCGCAGCGATTTCGCTCAAACCGTCTGACCCCATATTGTATGACCAAATGTCAGCTTCAGACAGGCTTGAGAACGCTAGTATCTTACCGTCAGCCGATATATCTGTTGCGTGACTATCACTGTCACCCGAAGTTAACTGCTGAGGGTTGCCGCCTCCTAAAGTTGTTACGAATACCTGATAACGGTTGTAGCGTCTGGAGCTGTAGATAATCTCTTGACCGTTGGCAGACCATACAGGCTGAGCCTCGTTTTCCGGGCCATCCGTAACTTGGACAGGATTCTGCCCATTCACGGTTGAGACGTACACATGAGCGATTCCTGATTTGTTATCGACAAAGGCGATTTTCTTTCCATCAGGCGCAAGGCTGAAGCTTCTAGGATAGCCGTGCGCGGCCTGAAAAATTGTTAGTTTTGATGACTGATGCGAATCAAGATCAAACCGCCATAGGTTGCTTTCAACTTCATAGTAGATCGCATTGCCTTGCCAGGCGACCAATGACGGCAGAAGAACGACGCCGGCAGGAAGCTCAAAAAGAAGAGAAAGATTGTCGCCTGCTGTAGAAGTTGTCCAAACTCCCATCTGGTCGCCGGCTTTTGAGAAATATGCAAGAGAGTTTCCATCCGGAGACCAGACCGGGCTCCACGATTTGACGCCAGAATCCAAGAGGCGCATAGCGTCAGCATCTCCGCACTTGATCCAAATGCTTACGTCGCTGCTGCCGTCCAGGTTGTAGGCAATACAGTTGCCTGTTGGTGAGAAGCGCCCATTGGTTAATTCATATCCGGCCGACATTTTCCAATTCATCAAAGATTTAACGCGGGGGGCCGCGATAGCCGCATCCTGCTTTCGGAGACTGGCCCACTCTCGTGCGCCGACGACTACTATTAAAGTTATGAAAGCGATAGCGAAAACGAACGACCAACGCTTTAAGAAAATGTAGAAGTCGCTTAATGCGTAGCGGCTGGTGTTTACTGCCTTCAGCAATTTAGGATCAGAAAGTCGAATATCCGTGAGCGTAGACAAGTCATTTCGCAACTCCCTTATGTTTGGATAACGGTCACCCGGTTTCTTGCGCAGCGCCCTCATTACAACCTTGTCCCACTTAGGATTCAGTGACGGCCGAACCCTTGTAGGCGGATCTGGGTCTACGTTGATGATTGTATGTAAGGTATCGACATTGCTGATGTGCAGAAAAGGGTTTTTGCCAGTCAGCATCTCATAAAGCAGAATCCCAAAGCTGAACTGATCCGCTCTAACATCGATAGGTTGATGAGTGACTTGTTCAGGAGAAAGGTAGCTTATGGTTCCCCATATCCAATGAGACTTCACCAGATGGGATAACGTGCTGTCCTGTGGAATGTAGGCATCCTCAAGCTGTTTCGATAGTCCAAAATCGAGTACGACAGCGCGATCAACTTGGCTGATGATTACATTGCTTGGCTTCAAATCGCGGTGAATAATCCTGTGTTCGTGAGCTAGAGCCAGGGCATCAGCAATATCCAGCGCGTACCGCAGTACGCGGTCAAGTGGCAGGAGTCCTGTGCTTTGAATCTCCTTGAGCGTTCGCCCAGGAATGTACTCCATCACATAATATGACCACTCTTTATTGCTGACAGTCTCAATTACCGGACAGATACAGGGATGGGATCCAAGTTCGGCCGCATGTTTGGCTTCTCTTAAAAAGCGGTTTGTTGCCAGCCAATCCTTGCATTGTTCCTGATGAAGAAGTTTGATAGCTACTTTGCGACCGCTGTCCAAATCTTCTGCAAGATAGACCTCTCCTATGCCACCGCTGCCAACTAACCGATCTATTCTGTAATGACCGATTACACTGTCATTTTGTAGCCTTGAGTCCATAACGATGCATTTGTTTTTTCATCATAGGTATAACACTTTTCTGTGTCACACCCTCTGCACACACGCGGGACGACCCCAAAGGGTTCTATATAATCCGGATCACAAATGATTGGTTTACAGCCGGGCTCCATTGTACGAAGGCTGTATTGATCATCTGATTCTCTGAAAAAATGCCCGGCGATGAACTTGTCCTGATTGGTTATAACCGATACTACTAATTGACCGGGTTTAATGTCGTCCATGGACTGAACGCGTCTGCCAATCAATATGTGTCCGGGCAAAATGCCGTGTGCTCTTAAGCTGAAATCCGTTACCTGAACTGCAAAATAATCCTCTTCAGAGCCGCTGGACATAGAAATACAGCCGGTAAATAGTTCCAGCCTTGTAATGGGAATTAAAATCATGGATATCTCGATAGCTTTAAATTTTCCATCAACCCACCTGAGCTTGGGTTGAATTATGGGAATACAGCGCTTAGCAGGTCTCGATACTGCCAGCGGCCGATCAGCAAAGCTGTTTCCAACTCTAGGCTGAGGTTTGGTTTATTGTTTCCGTCGTCTTGACGGTTTTTTCAATTGAGCCTGTTGAGTGGCTTCGCTGGCGGCTTCTTCCCAGGGAGTTGTAGCGCCTAGCTTTAGTGGATGCCGCTCGTTCGGTCTAACGTAGTCTCCCGCTACCTGACCGCCGGCAAAGGGCCGAGCCATAGGACGCTTGATATCCGGCAAGGTTTCATCAGTAATATTCCCTACATTGAGATAGACCATTAATATTGCTTCGAGCTGCATGCTGGGAGTTCGCTTGGATTCGCGGGCCACACGTTCAAGCGCATCCCATACCCGACGCTGCATGGTGATGCTGCGCCGAACATCTTTCATTGGATCCATCTTGCGGTCTTGCGTCACTGTGGTTTTGCCCTTCCGGGGCAGATAATAACATGGTTTTATTTGGTCCAATAATATTTTTCTAAGAATCGGAACGATGCTCACTTTTTCCTTGACATAAAATTAAGTTGCGCTCATGATGCATTTCTGCATCGCTATGATGCGAAAATAGTGTCGAGAGGCGTAAGCGCAATTTAACGCGAGGTCTTTCACTCTCTCGAATCTGCAGTTGAGATCTGTAGTGTTCTCGCGAGTCTTAGCTGTAATCTTATGAAGTTAAATCGCATTCAAACTTAATCGGCATTCATCTGATTAAATCTTTATTTTCCGTGGGCAATAATGAAAGTAGTACCAATTTTTGCCAAAGGCCCCGAGCAGATCGAGGAGCGCCTTCGACTGTTTCATGCTCTTGGTTGTGAAGTTTATCAAGACCCTAATGGGCAACTATTTGCCGTGGTGCAAGCAATGACAGACTGGCTAAGCAATCAAGTTGTGATGGTGTTTGACACCGAGCAGTTGCCGCCGCATTGGATATTGGTCTCGGACCTGACTCAGGTGTGCTGAGATTGTCGAGGAGTATATGCGTTTGTTTGCTGCTGCACTGTTGGCCAGAAAAAGCGAAGGAGGTTTTGAGCTGATAGAGCCGATGCCTGTTGTAGTTACGGCCGACTCCGAGAAAGAAGCAGGCAAAGAGGCAAAGCGCCAAGCTCGCAAGACGTACCCGAAAGATCAAGGCTGGCATATTGTCGGAAGAATTGTCGAGATCGATCATACAAAGTTGCTTGAAACAATCATAACCTCGGATGACGAAACAACACGTTTATTCCCAAACAGGAGTTCAGGAAGAACCCAATAAAAGAGCACCACAGGCCGGAAGGGAAATAAAAGGGTAATCAGCGCGGCTGTCCTATACTGCAAACGCGCAGCAAGCTTCTTTGCAAGATCAGGAACTATTGGCACAGTGTCCAGCCCAACAGCTGTGCCCTTCTGGCCGCCGCCTTTAATACGCTTCGTAATGGCGGCGGCTTAGACGCAAGAGTAATTTGTGAAAGATTTTTCAGTTTAATTGAGAAAATGGTAGCGTGAGACCATTGACTTTTGAATTTGACGTGCTAATCTGGCCGGCGACCGTATTTAGGTAGTTGGCTGCTGGCTACCCAAACTTCCATCTGGAAGGTGCCAGGCGCGTACCGCTCGTCACTGGTATAAATCTCAATCAGGCTACCACATTAATGTTTTCATTGGCTTGTTAGCGCGTGAATTTTTAGCGCAAATCATCATTTGATGATTTTGCAACAAGACCCCGCCACTGCTCGCAGGCAGAGGCGAGGCCTCATCGAAAATACAAACTTTGCCGCCTTAAGCAGCTAAGTATGCATCCATAGACAGGACTGCATCTTAGCGCATAAGGCGGCGAAGCGCAACCAGGAGCTTCGCATGCATAACAGTGTTTCTGTCTCTAGACGTCTCACCTTTTTCTTACATAAAACGAAAAGGAAAGTCACTTTTCTTGTAATTCTATTAATTGCTGCAACAGCCTCAACTGCGGCCTTCGTTTCGGCAAAGTTAAAAGCGAAAAGCAAGTCGCCGAATATGACGGCGCTAAGTTATACGTTCAATGCGCAGTCAATTCAAAAGATCTCGACCCCTGAAATCGAGTATATTCATCGAGCACGCCTTTTGCCCCGATTGCAATACACAGCAGATGCATTAGGTAATCGTCTGCAAAGACCAGGCGGGGAGCGCGTCCTATGGCTTGGTACACTGACGCAGTTGGTAGGCTCGGAGACGATGTCATCGCCAGTTCGTATCTTGATAGAATTTCCGCATCGCATCAGAATTGAAGAACAGCGCGGAGGCCAAACTCACGTAATAGGGTTTGACGGTCACAACGGCTGGAAACAGGGTGCGATGCTTTCGCGCCACGAAGAAGATTTGATTGAATCTCTTGTCTTTGACTCCGTCGATCATTTCTTTGTCGGCCAGATGCGGGGTTATGGCACTCGTCCGCTCGGTACGCACTTCCGCGACGATGACGGATCAATTCCAAATTACAACGGTCATTTTTATGACATATATCAATTTGCAGATCAGATAAGCATAGGCCAATCCAAACGCGAACAGCAGAAGCTCTATTACTTTAATTCCGAAACAATGCTCCTCGAACGCATTAAGTACCAGCTCAACCGCGAGGGAACGACAATTCCTGTCGAAATTCAATTCTCTGGCTGGCATCAAGCGAGCGGGCAGCAAATGCCCGGAACAATTATCCGGCTTGAGAACGGTAATCCGGTAGTCAGCCTGACAATACAGCACATCGGCGTGGGCAGTCGTCTAGCAGACGGCAGTTTTGACGCTACAAACAATAAATAGGCCTGACAACACAAAGAATAAGTGAAGGAGCAAATATGAATATCAAAACCCCAAAAACACATGAGACTGTTAACCGGATCATTAGTGTCGGCGCTCTTTTATTGTTCTTGATGAGTTGTGCGACGACCGGGCTCGCGCAGGATAGCTCAAAACTAGGCTTCAATCCGGCCGGTTCTTATGCTCTGAGCGACCTTGAAACTATAGATATGACTGGCGGTAATCTGATGATGCACATTCCGGTTACTGCATTGCCGCCCGGTCCAGGCGGGCTGGCTGCAAAACTGACGCTTGTATATAACAGCAAAGGTGCGAGCACATATATCAACTACGCTCAGGATCCGAACTCAAATCCGAAGCCCTGCATACCAGAAGTTGACGGCGGTTTTGATCCTTGTCTGAGCGATCCAGGAATAACCTATGTGCAACAAACACTGCTGGGCGGTGGCGGGGGTTGGCGATACGGCTTTAACTACAGCCTAAACCTGATTGACCGATCTTCACAGGACCCGAATCCAGATTTTCAGCCGCAATGTCCAGACTTGCACGCAATGTACACGTTTCAAGTTAAGGTCAATTATCCAGACGGCAGCTCGCACGATTTGGTTCCATACGGATTCATTGTTTCACCAGATGGCTACTCTAATGTTCGAATCGACGGATATACGCAGGTTTGCGGGCAATTGCCCTTTATGCAAAACCGCACCATGACGTTTTATAGCGTGGATGGATCTTTCGCGCGATTAGATGTGTATTCTGATAATGATACTAATCCGTGGAATAACTCATGGACCCTGTATCTGGCCGATGGCACTAGGGTAGCGCACGGTCAACAACCCGGAACCTCATCTTTTCCAGATTGCTCTGTGGAATGTATTTTCGACAAAAACAACAATTATATCCAAATTCAAAATGTCAATAATTACAAAGGCACGGGGAATCCTGCCACTCGAATCGTCGATGAATTGGGACGCTCGATAGATATTGAAAATGTCTTCACGAATGGTAATTCATATGATCTCGTTCACGCGCTTGGTGCTAACGGCGCGCCGCTGACTTGGAAGATAACATGGAACACCGTTACAGTTTCTAAATCCTATCTGGCCGTAGACGGCAACCTGAATACTGGAACCTATCCATACGTGGTCAACTTTGTCGAGGGACTTGGAGAGATCAGCCAGATCGACTTACCAAATCAAAGTGATGGAGGCTCCTATTATTTCAGATACAGCGGACCTCTCGCAAATCCCTACAGTACTACAAACCAGCCGGTTTGGTCGCCAGCACCATCCTGTAACGATCAGCCTGGAACTAGTAGCGGTTGGCCTCCGCCACAATCATGTGGATGGGGAGAGTTGAACGGAATCATACTGCCATCCGGTGCACAAGCTAATTACAGCTACCTGTATGACGGTGCCAACGGCGTAAACGATCTTCTCCACGCTTCTGACATAATGACAAATTATCCCACGGTTAAACAACTGACTTACAATCAGGAGTATGACGGGCAAAGCACACCTGTGACTGACACTTGGAATTATGCTCTGAATCAAACAGGCTATATGCCAGGTGGAGCGCCAATTCATTACAGTTATGCGACTGCTCCCGATGGCGGAGTCACCACAGAATATTTTGATGTCTTTTCGGATGGCAGCAAGCAGGTTTATAAAACCGTTAAGCCCGATGGCTCAATGGTCGACAAAATTTGGTTTTGTAACAATGGATCAGGCTGTTGGGTTTCATATCAACAGGTCAATGCAAATCCAACAGTTGCGACTGAATTTACGACGCTTGTCGATTCCTTCGGCACGCCCGTCAAAACCGCAACTAAGAACTACACTTATGACGTGAACGGCAATGTAACCTCGGTGGCTGAATATGACTGGGCAGACTTCGGCTCAGTGCCCAAGATGACATATCAGATGATCAGTCCGCCAAGGACAATATTAAGATTAACAGGTAATCCATCCGGAGCGACTCCACTAAGGACGACGGTTAATACCTATTACAATTCGGTGAGCGCTAACAGCGCCAATTATTACCAGTACGCTGGTTCGCCTTCCCTGCGAGGACTGCTGGCATCCACTCAGGTCCTTGACTCAACAAACACGGTTGTCGGGCAAACAAATTATTTCTACGACAGCGTGACGGATAATTTTACCAATCCCACCCCAAAAGGAAATCTAACACAGCAGACTGTTTGGGATTCGAGTCAAGGAGCTTTAACTAATCCGTCGTCCTTCATCAGGGTGTTTCATCAGTATGATAGCTACGGTAATCCAGTTTTGAATATAGACGGGCTCGGCAACCAAACGCGTAGTGTTTACGGAACAGTCACGGACAATAATGGAAATCAGTATCAGAACCTATACCCGACAGAACTGGATAGAGCATATGGAAACTCCTTGTATCAAGAGATCACTACAAGTGTCGTCGATTTTTACACAGGCCTTGTAAAGAGCACAACCGATCCCAATGGAATCACTACAAATTCCTCGTATGACGTTTTCGGAAGACCGACTCTGGTGTCGGTCGGCGCGGGAGTTCCAGGGTTTGAGAGGCACACTGTAACAGAATATTCGGACGCTAATCGCAGGGCAATAGTCCGATCTGATTTAAATTCAACAGGTGATGGGCTACAGGTATCGATCCTTCATTACGATCAATTGGGACGGGTTAGACTGAGCCGCAAACTAGAGAATTCCTCGGATAGCCCTTATGATGAGACAAAAGGAATCAAGGTACAGACGAGGTATCTGTTCTCTGGAAACAATAGTTATCAAGTAACGTCCAATCCTTATCGTGCTGCCACGTCGACGGCTGCAAGCTCTGAGTCGACAATGGGCTGGACTAGGCAAATGCACGATCAGGCAGGAAAGCTCGTAGAAGAGCAAAAGTTTGGCGGTGCCGGACTACCGTCACCCTGGGGCAGTTCTGCTGTTTCCACCGGAATTGTTACTACGGCCTACAATGTCGACCAAGTCTTGGTTACAGACCCTGCAGGAAAACAGAAGATAAGCCAGACAAATGGATTGGAAGAGTTGACGAACGTTTGGGAGATTACGCCGAGTGATGGATCCACGGAGCCCCTCACATTCCCCGGCCATTCTGAAGTGGTAGCTGGATATCGTACGAGTTATAAGTACGACGCTTTCGGAAATTTGATCCAAGTGATTCAGGGTAACCAATCGCGCAGCTTTGTTTACGGTTCTCTTAAACGTCTGCTTCAAGCAACCAATCCCGAAAGCGGCACAGTTTCTTATCGATACGATAACAACGGGAATCTTATAAGCAAAACCGACGCGCGCGGAATCGTCTCAACAATGACTTACGATCCGTTGAGCAGAATTACATCGAAGTCATATTCTGACGGGACTCCACAGATTAGTTATTATTATGACAATCAGGTTCTCCCATTCAATCCGGCAGGTTTCAATCGAGGGTACTCACAAGGACGACTTGTCGCTGTTCTATACGGTAATTCTGGCACTTCATCATCTGCTGGTAATTATTACGGCTACGATCGGGCAGGTGAAATTGTTCAGAAAGTCCAGGTCAGCGGTTCGGATTTCTTCACGACTGCAACCTACAATTTGGCCGGAGCGATGACTAGCGAGACCTATCCTTCGGGTCGAACTGTCAATTATGGCTATGATGGAGCAGGGCGAATGCTGTCTCTCAGTAGCCCAGCGCTGGCGAATGCGCCTGTCGGAGTAAGTCTCGGAAATATCAGTTACACTCCGAACGGATCGCTACAGAGTGAAAGTTATGGCAACGGTCTAGTTCATTCAATTGCCTACAATTCTAGATTGCAGCCTACGTCGATTAGTCTTGTTTCAGGATCAACGGGAGCGTCGGCCCTGCAACTCAATTACGTTTACACCTCGACGACGAGCAGTCACGACAATAACGGAAATATTCTCGGAGTTACAAGCCTGATTGCAGGTAATGTATTCGAGCAGGATTTCACTTATGATGCGCTGAACCGGCTGACCTATGCATATGAGAAGGACAACGGCAGCATAACACCAGTGTGGCAGCAAGCATTTGGCTATGACCGTTATGGTAATCGTCAGCAATACGCGGGGGGAACGACCGCCGGCGCACCCGATATGATGTTCAATCAGAATAATCAGATTGTCGGGATGGCTTATGATCAGGCCGGCAATATGAGCAACGACAGTTATCACACATATGCCCTTGACGCGGAGAACCGTATAACGGGCTATGACAACATTGCAAACCAGTACCTATATGATGGAGAAGGCAATCGCATCTGGAAGCAAGGCAAGGCACATATTTACGGCATAGACAACAAGCTGATCGAAGAATACCGACCGCAGAGCAGCAGCGGACCCGTCGGAAGGGTATGGGGGCACAGCGGAGCAGTAATAACACCAGCGGCATTCACCAAAGAATATGTTTACGGGCCGGGCGGATTGCTGGCAAACATCGTGCTCGGAAGCAACGGTCAATACAGCACAGAGTATGTGACGCCTGATCACTTGGGAAGTTCGCGGGTTGTGACAGATGGAGCGACAGGATCGGTGGTCAGTTGGCATGATTACCAGCCATTTGGGGAGGAAATATCGCCGACGGCAGGAGCGCGAATCAATATTCCGCAATACGGTGGCGTCGATAATCTTACCGAGAGGTTCACTGCATACGAAAAAGACGATGAAACCGGTTTGTATTTTTCTAATGCAAGATACTATTCCAATCAGCAAGGGAGGTTTTTGAGCCCGGATCCGCTAATGCAGAGCGCGCGGGCTGGCGTTTCCCAAAGCTGGAATCGTTATACCTACGTTACTAACAACCCTCTAGTTTACGTTGATCCGAGCGGGCTTGATTGGTACAGAAAGAAAGATTGCCAAAGCGAATGCCAGCCGGAATGGCACGACGACAATCCTGGAGACGCTTATGTCAAGCTCACCGATAAGGAAATGGTTTATTACGCAGGCGAGGACCATGGATATGTGGTTTTGGACCCACATAGTCGTTATTGGGTAGACCACTACGACGACATGCTCGACGCCATGAATCTCTACGCCAGCATGGTTGATCACCCGCAAAATATCAGCATTCTAGCGAGCGCGCTTGAGATGGATATGATGCTCTCCCCTGTTACCGGTCTCGTACGTGCCGGTGTATCTCTCGGCGCGAAAGAGGTGGCGGAATTAGGCACTGATGAGCTTAGTAAACTTCTATTGAAGGAAGGTGTTGAAGAAGGCACCGTACAGGTTTCGAAAGAACTTGCCCAGGTTACTATTAACAGAATCACAGGAAAGGCCGCTGAGGAAGTTGTTGCTAAACAGCTAGTCGAGGAAGGAAATGAAATTGTTGCGAGCCAAGTTGCGGTCAGAACATCACAAGGGCTCAGATACATTGATCATCTCGTTAAAACACCTGAGGGTGAGCTGCTTGCGGTCGAGGTCAAATCTGGTAACGCGGTTAGAAGCAGTTTACAATTGTCAAAAGACGCAGAAATGGCCACATCAGGTGCCAAAATAGTTAGCAGCAAGGTTCCAAAAGAATTGCAGGGTACAATGCAGGTCATTAAAACGATTGAGAGGCGGCCGTGATGAGTCACGACAAGAATCTAGAGAATCTCTTGCTCTCAGAACTAGCGGAAAAAGTTGAAAGGTATGGATACGATAAAAGAGCCAAGGGATGGTCGTTCTACAAGAAAACCTCCTTTGGCCTCCATGCCTTGAGCTTGGCATTCATAAAACATCCTGATGATTTGGACGTCACTTTACATGTGGCCGTCAGATTCGACCACCTCGAAGACTTGGTGAACAACCACAAGACTTATTTATCGAGAAAAGAAAAAAAGGACACTTTCAGTTTGGGCGGTGAAATAGGTAATATATCTGAAGGCAAACAAAAACGATGGAGGATTGCAGACGACAAGGATATAAAACGTGTGGCAAGCGCTCTAATGGAATCTTTTGTCTCAATTGGGCTTCCTTATTTGGAAAAGTATTCAGACCTGAACGCCGCATTGCAGGGTCTCAGCGGTGACGACAGAGCAGCTTGGCATGTGTCACCACTTGATAACGAGCGAGCAATGCGTGCGATCGGTCTTGCCTATCTGCTTGATAATCGTGAAGAGTTTACGAGAATAGCCACAGCGAAGACACAGTTTTTGAGCATGAAAACGGATCCTGGTTTACCCGTTTTTTTGGAATTTAAGGCTGACTTGCAAGCTCGCTTTAACGAAGGTTTTAGTCGGGCAGACAGTAGTTAAAGATTGAACTCTTCGAGGTAGTGATCGTATCATATTTTCTGAAGCTCTTGTGGAAACGACACTGACCGTTTTTATGGTCCCCAGATTTCTGGTGAATTCAAATGGATAGCAATTATAAATCAATCGTAATTGTCGGAAGATCGCAACGCCATAAGGCTTGGTGTTGGGAGAGCTGGTCACAAATAGCGGAATGGCTAAACCCAATTTTGTCTGCCTCTATCGCCAAACCGGCCGTACGATCCACTCAGGGTCTTGGCGTTCGGCAAGACCCGGTTCGTTTTGGACGGTTAGGATGGGACGATAAAAGTCATAAGAAATGGGCACATAGTTCCGATTTGAACCAGGAAGCCAGCATTAACTGGCGTTTTGCTGTCACTGAGATTTGGGCACCGTCTTGGTCAGAGTGCGAGCGTGAGCAAATAGGACCCGATGTTCTTATCCAAATCGAGAATCCGTTTCTAATACGTGACCCGTTCGAAGGGCAGTTTAATCAGTTCTTTCATTTAGCCTCGCCACTGCCTTTTTATATTAAAAATCAACAAATTATCAATAACGCCATAAGACACATATCTGAGTTAATCGATGGCAACATTATCCTCACTCGCGAAGCTCCTTGGAACGTTCGAGGGGACAGCATTCAAAGCGCAGTTAACAATCACCTCCATTACACTGGTATGTACGATGATTTAGTTTTCAATATCTCAAAGGTCTCAGGGAAGTGGTCAAGCTATACTCCCTAAAGAGCACAATAGAGCGCCAGAATTAAGAGCCAGGGATATTGGCGTGCCTTCGCTAACACGGCCAAAGAAGATTGGACCTCCCGATATCTCATAATCAATGGAGCGCCAAAGAACTTATGAATGAACAGCTATTGAATCCAACTTACGAGTCAACAGCATTTGCCGGTCAACGGCCAGTGGCAGAGTATTTCAGGCAAGTATTCTTATGGATGGCGGTTGGACTGGCGATTACAGCGGGTACAGCTTATAAAGTTGCCGCTACGTCTGCTCTGACGAAGTCAATCATTTCAAATCCTGCTGCTTTTTACATCCTGCTTTTTGGCTCGATATGTATTCTGTTCTCCCTTAGATGGGTTGAAGGCAATTTGTCTGCCCATGCAACAGCAGTGGTGTTTTTGCTTTACTCTGCTATTAATGGGCTGAGTTTCTCAGTCCTCTTCTTCGCATACACTCACAAATCAATTTCGCAGGTATTCGCCGTTGCAGCAGTTATGTTCGGTTCTCTTGCCGTCTACGGCTTTTTCACAAACAGGTTTCTTTTGGGTATTGGGCAGCTTTGCTTTACCGGGTTAGTTGGGCTGCTCGTTGTAAGTACCGTTAATTTTTTTCTCGGGAACGAAGCGCTGCAGTGGGCTTCATCTGTAGTTGGTGTCCTCATATTTTCCGGATTCATTGTTTACGATACAAGCAAATTACGCGAATATGCCCTTGCAAACGGTTCGAATACGGGGGATGAAAACGTGCAAAAGGCCGCAATCCTTGGCGCTTTAAAACTTTATCTCGACTTTGTTAATTTATTCCTTATGCTATTACGATTGCTAGGGCGTCGACGGTAGTTAGTTTCGGATAGCAGAAACCATCGTGATCGGACAGCAACGTCTAGTGAGAGTGAGCTTTGAATAATATTACAATATCCCGTGCGTCCGATAACATACATTACGAAACTACAACTCGCCACCATGTCGACGTACCTCTTTCTGCGATAATATAATCAGTGCTGATTCTCCCCAGACATCCTGATTTATTGGGAAACTTTGCCGCTGACTTCAGGAAGCGAGAGTTTCACATGCTTGGTAAAGATATAATAGTCATAGGAGCTTCCG
>DASRDY010000306.1:0-1775 GCA_035652355.1 Blastocatellia bacterium | reverse complement strand
ACTGTGGCTTCGCTGATGAAAAGCCTTTCAGCTATCGCCTTATTCCTCAGCGCCAAGCCAACCAGATTTATCACTTCTCTTTCGCGGATTGTCAGCGTCGCTATCCTCGCCTCTTCAGGATCAGGCTGTTCATGCCTCCGCGAGTTGGTCAACTGACTCAGCACATTCCATACTTTGCCTGCGTTCGCTTTTTCAATCGCCGCCAGCAAGATACCGGCTATCTGCTCCTTAAGTATGATGCCTATCGCGCCATAAGTAACCACTCGCTGGTATGCAGCTTCGTCGTTTTCGCCTGCCAGAATTAATACCCTCGCATTTTCTGCGGCAGCCAGTAGTTCCGGTATGAGTTCTAACCCACACGAATCAACCAGATCCATATCTACTAATATCAGGTTTGGATGTTCCTGCGCGGCAATAGCCAGCCCATCTCGACGACTGCCGACAGCACCTACCAGGGACAAGAACGATTGATTCTCCAGCAGAACCTGAAGGCCGGCTCGGACAGTCGCCAAAGGCTCTATTAGCAAGATGCGAACTGGACTCGCCGATTGTGGCTCTCTTCTAGTTATCAGGGGCGACTCGCGTTCGAAATTCAATCCGGAACTCGGCATATAGCTCTACCAATCAAAGTCCTCTCTCGAAATGTCATTTCTTTCACATTCAAGATAAATTGAATATTGGATCAGATGACCGTCTTTGCGCGGGAATAACATTAACGATTGGAGAGTACCGTAACTTTCGTTTTTAGGCTGTTCAGTAGTGCACCGGGGAATATATTTTGCCTTGTTGGATTAAGCTGATTTTGACAGCCGCGAGGCCGCGAGGTGTCAATGTAGGTATGTAAATGTCCAAAGCGAACCGAGATAAAACCTAATCAGTCCTACTTCTTCTCTTCAATACCCATCAAATTGTTCAACTCGTACATAACCACGACTGATCCCGGCGTCGTTTAATATCTTTTGCATAGCGCCGACCATTTTGGACGGACCGGCGATGTAATAGATAGGCGCGGCAACATGATCGAGATGCTTTTCCAGCATGACGTGGGTAATTGGGCCTGTTTCCCCTTTCCAGGACGTGGTTGATTTCTCTGCCTGAGTCATAGTGGGAATGAACTTGAAGTTCCGATTGACCTTTTCGAGATCGCTTAGTTCCTCAAGGAAAGCAGCATCCTCTGGGCGGCGATTGGAATAGAATAGCGAAATATGGTGCGGAACTCTTTCACTGATCGTTTGCAGAATAATACTGCTGAATGGCGTGATACCGATGCCTCCAGCCAGCAATACTGTCGGCAAGTCCGGAGTATCTTGAAGCGTCAACCCTCCTGATGGCCCTTGAATATTCACCTTACTGCCGATCGGCATCGTTCCTAAAATCCGCTTAAAGGCAGTATCGCGCATCCGCGTAACTATCATGATATCCTTTTCGTATGGCGCGCTGGCAATGCTGAACGCGCGTGTGTTCCTCTCAGCATCAGTTTCCGAGGCTTCGATTGCGTGCAGTCTATGAATTGGCCTGAGGCACCGTTGTAGCATTTTCAATGCGAAGAGTAACGGCGCGATGAATATGGGCGGTGCCAATCTCTCCCTGATGATCATATGAGTGGTATGCCTCATAATCGAAAATTAGTTCGGTCGCTCCTTCCATTTTGCGCCAGTCACTCTTCACGATACCCGTTTGCTCTCTTTTATTTCCCAGGTCCGACAAGTCGGCGAAATCGGCATCTATATTTAGCTCAAGTGTAAAAGCGACTTTCTCCTGAGTGAAGTTGGTCA
>DASRDY010000305.1:0-87400 GCA_035652355.1 Blastocatellia bacterium | reverse complement strand
GTAAAATGACCTCTTGTATCTTCATCGCCCGCTCCGCTGCGGTCTCACAATAAAACTTCATACTGAAGTTCTACCGCAACCGCTCAAAAGCGGACATTTCATTTGCTAATTCGACCGGTCACTTCATTTGCTAACGACAATCAGCTTTGCTAAAACTTGACACTGAAACTTCCCTGATGCTAGCTTGCTTGAGGAAGGAACAAATGCGAATCAAGATAAATGCAGTAGTTTTAACAATCAGTGACACTGCCTCGCGCGGCGAGCGCGAAGATCGATCCGGTCCGGCTGCGATTGAAGAGATCAAGAAATTGCCGTCTGATGTTGATATTGTCGCCTCGGAAATCATTTCCGACGATCGCGACGGAATTGCCGACAGGCTGAGCAAGTACGCTGATCGTGGTGATGTCCATTTGATTGTCACAACCGGTGGAACGGGACTCGCGCCGAGGGACAACACGCCGGAGGCCACCCGTTCTGTTATAGATAAAGAAGCGGTCGGGCTTGCGGAAGCTATGCGATATGCCAGCTACGAAAAGACCCCGCTGGCGCCCCTTTCACGAGCAGTTTGTGGCGTTCGCGGACAAACGTTAATTATCAACCTGCCCGGAAGCGTGAAAGGTGTTCAGGAAAACTTTGAAGCCATTCGCAAGGCGATCCCACACGCAATAGGTTTAATCACCGGACAAAGTACGAAGTGCGGTGGTTAGTTACGCGCCAGTTCCGGCGGCTCTGACTTTTGCTTCCGCCTGCGAGCTTATCGTATGATTCAACACCGGTGGACGCTCTGCTCCATATCGCAGAACTCTATATAAGAACAGAGGATTACCGACCACATAGCGTTTCCACATGCGTTTTGGTTCCTGCGAGATTCGATAAACCCATTCCAGGCCGACCTCGCGCATCCAGATCGGCGCTCGAGCGTTCTTGCCAGAGTAGAAATCAAACAGGCCGCCGACCCCCATTGCCACTCCGGCATTGATCTTTTCTCGGTTTCGCGAGATCCATTTTTCCTGATGCGGTACTCCCATACCAACCATCAGAATATCGGTTTTCAGCGAGTTGATTTCGGCAATGACAGTTTTCTCGTCTTCATCATTTAAATAGCCGTGATGCGTGCCGACTATATTTACGCTCGGGACAATCTTTCGCATGCTCTCGGCCGCTGTTTCGGCGATTCCAGGAGCACCGCCCAGCAAATACAATCGCAGATTATGTCTCGCGGCTTCCCTGCACAATCGCGGGAAGAAGTCTGTTCCGTTCGTATTTTCCTTTAATCCGACGCCGAGTATTCGGCTGGCCAAATGGATCCCGATTCCGTCCGGAAAGACTGCGTCGGCTTTTCTCAATATCTCCATGTATTCCGGATCACGGAAAGAGATGTTCAAACAATCAGCATTAATGAAGCTCAGCGTCCACCGTGAACGACGCCTTGCCGCGATGGTTACATACGAAAGCGCGTCGCTCATCGTCAGATTAAAGAACTTCACACCGAGAATCTTGATTCGCTCGTCAATCGTCGCCTTGCTGCCCCGTATCGCCTGTACAACAATTGAGCGCAACAGAATGCCGAAATCAGTCAACAGTCCGATCTTTTTCAGGTAGCCGATATCGCATGGAATCTGTTCATCAAAGCCCAAATTGGCGTGTTTGCGAAGAAACCAGAAACAGGTCAGTCCCGGTCTTACCCGTAAACGCTGGCGTTCGTATTCGCCGTAACTTACCAGCTTTCGCAAAGTTACCGGTTCAGGCCCCACGAATGACATATCGCCTTTCAGAACATTTATTAATGATGGAAGCAGGCGTAATCCGCAGCGTTTCAGGAATTGAAGCATCAGGCTGCGCGGCTTGTTGCGACTTTGATAAACGTTCAGAACCAGGTGCTTGAATGGCTTGCCGTTTAACCCTCCACGCTTGTCCAGCAGGATTGTTGTTCTGCCTTTATAGAAACTGACAATGATTATTCCGATTATTAAAATGGGTAATGATAAAACCAGGAGAATGAAGCTAAGCACGACGTCAAAGACGCGCTTAGATATAAGTACGGACTTGCTGATCTCGATTGGCTCAAGCCTCCGAGCATCATTCAAAACGAACTTGAACCGATCTACGACAATCTCGCCGATGTCCGCGACGGCCACCGATCCGTCGTCCGCCATTTTCTTCTGCAGGTTTCGCCGTTCCGCTACCATTGATAGAGCACTCACATGAACAGGTTAATCTGCTGCCAATGTGGCAACGGTGGTGCCATCTGGGAAATTGCGGTGTATAATTCTCCAAGTGGCTTGCACTAAATGACTTACAGAAACAATGGCGATTGGATTTATCTATCTGAAGGTTTAAACTTCGGTCGGAAGCGGGTGTTCCTCGACCCAAGTTATGTAATTCTGTCCACAGTTTCAGAGGAGAATTCACTAAACGGAACCGGTTTCCCGGATGACCGAACTTCGGACAAACGAACTTAAAACAAGCCCAGCTCCTGAATCGATAAACTCCACCCTTTTCAGGCAAGAATCACCCTAATTATAGCTGCATCAACAATATAGAAAGCGTCAAATATCCGGGTTATTTGATTGGCCCCGACTTTGCCAAGTTCGGCAACGGCAAAGCCGGTGTTATCTCCGGCTTGAATTACTAGAGAGCTAGATCAAAACGTCTTCCGGTTACGTGGTGGTACTGGATGACCCTTGGATCTATGTTCCAGAGAGGGCCTGGGATTTTATGTACAGGGGAACAACACGGATTACCTTTTCATTTGTGGCGGCGATCATGCTGTCAATTTCAGTCAACGCTAAAACACGCGTCAATGCGGCGCCTGCGCCTTTAGATAAGCATGTTCAGAAAAATCTGGTCGCAGCCGTGCGCGACATGAAACGCGCCGGAATCAAGCCAAAAGTAACCAGCACATTTCGCACTTCGGCCGAGCAGAGCAAACTATATAAATGCGGCCAAAGCCGTGGCTGCCGGGAACGCAGAGGCGTTTACGGAGCTAACAAGCCTGGCACTTCCTTGCATGAAGCTGGTTTTGCCGTCGATATAGCCGGTATCGCCAGCAAACAGCACGGCAGCAGAAAAGTGACCCCGCAAGGCAAACGAGTCATCGGCATCATGAACAAGCATGGCTTTAAGTGGCGCTATGGACTGAAAGATCCAGCGCATTTCGAGGCCGATCCGCGCCAGCATGGTTACAAGAGCGTTACCGCAGCAATCAAGGCTCATCAACCTTCGGGAAAGCAACCACAGGTTGCAAGGAGTCGTTCAACGAAGAGATCGACGTACGTCGCAGTCGGCGCTTCAGAGCAAAAGAGACGACCGCCGCGTCGAAGAGTAGTTGCTTAAGAAATAGAACGCCGATGACGCGGATGCTGCGGGTTTTCGCGGATCGATCCGCGTGAATCCCTAAAATCCGCGTCATCCGCGTTCTATTTCTTTATTCGTATCTGAGAGCTTCAACTGGATCCAGTCGGGCCGCTCTTACCGCAGGCCACAAACCGCAAATCAATCCAATCGAAACCGATACAACGAACCCCGTTATCACCGACCACATCGGTACTGAAGAAGGCAAATCAGGAATCAGAAGATTGAGGAGGAAACTGATAAAGAGACCGGTGGCTATTCCCATCAAACCACCCATTCCGGTCAGCGTTGCGGCCTCTATCAGGAATTGAATCAGGATGTCTCTGCGCCTGGCGCCGATAGCCCGTCGAATGCCGATCTCTCTTGTGCGTTCCGTAACGCTGACCAGCATAATGTTCATTACGCCGATTCCGCCGACCAGAAGTCCAAATGCGGAAATAGGCACAATAATGATTCCGATTGTGTCGATTACAGACGAGAATGTATCCATAATCGCATCCATGCCAGCGACTTCGAAGCTATTAGGCTGATTATACGCGACTCTGCGCCGTTGTCGCAGCACCTCAGTTGCCTGATCCTTCATCAGTTCTGTCTGGCCCGGCCGAGCACGCAGGATTATCACGTACTGATCGTTTGCCGGATAGGCATTTCTGAAAGTATCGTGCGGAATATAGATAAAACTGTTGTCGCGACTGCTGCCGCCGAACAGTCCAGTCGAGGGATTCTTTTCCAAAATACCGACGACTCGATAGGGTTTTCCGTCAATAAGGATGTCTTTGTTCAATCCGGATTCAGTCGGGAACAAAGCACTGGCAATGTCGGAACCGATAACGCAAACATACTGTTTGTGTTCATCTTCGGTCTGGGTAAAGAATCGCCCTTCCGCAATCTCCAGACTGTATATGTATGGATGAACGGTCTCCGTTCCACGAATAATCGCATTATTGGCTTCGCTACTGCCATATTTGACGGTTATCTGCGTGGCTGATCCAAAGTTATTCTGAGTCAACAGCGCCGCAGCGTACTGAACGCTCGGCAGGTCGCGCAGGGCCAACATATCATCGTAAGTCAGTTCTTTGCGCTCTCTCTCTTCCTTCGTCAGATCGCTGAATCGAATGCCTGCTTTGAACTTGGTTATCAACACAACGTCGGCGCTGAATTTTGAAAGCGCCTCGGTAATTCGTTTGCTCATGCCTGTTACCAGAGACGAGACTGCTATTACAGTCATCGTCCCGATGATGACACCCAGGACCGTAAGCATCGAGCGAAACTTGTGAGCCGCCAGTGTTCCGAATGCGAGCTTTAAACTTTCAGTAAAACTTTGTCCGCGCATAAACCATCTTTCAAAAAATCTTCAACGATTCTGGACCGCATCGCAAATCAGTCGTATCTCAAAGCCTCGATCGGATCTAACTTCGCCGCCTTCCAGGCTGGATAAACTCCGAAGACCAGTCCAACCACAGTTGAAACAGTCAAAGCCGAAATGACCGCCCACAATGGCATGGAAAACGGCACCGGAACCAGCAGTTGTATTAAGGCCATCAGTCCCCACGCCATCAATATGCCGATGATTCCTCCCAAACAGGAAAGCATCGCGGACTCGATCAAAAACTGCCAGAGAATATCGCCACGGCGCGCACCCAGGGATTTTCGGATTCCGATCTCTTTGGTGCGCTCGGTTACCGCGACCATCATGATATTCATGATCACAATACCGCCAACAACCAGTGAGATGCTGACAACACCCATTGCGACCACTGCGATAACGGAGGTCAGGCTTTTCCAAAGATCGTTAATAGAGTCAGCCGTAACAAAACCAAAATCGTCCGCTTCTTTATAAGCAAGATGATGTCGGGCACGCATCACGACCCGGATCTGGTCCTGAAGGTCATCGAGGTTTGCGCCTTCGTACCCTTTTACCTTGATCTGGATGCTATCCCTGCTTCCGTATATCCGCTGATACGTAGTGATCGGAATAACCACGAAGTTATCCTGCGACTGCCCAAGGACTGATCCCAGCTTTTTCGCCACGCCCACGACTTCGAATGGCAGACCGTTTATTCTGATCTCTTTTCCGATTGGATCTACGCTCGCGAAAAACCGATCGACCAGGTCCGTTCCGATAAAAGCCGCATTAGTGTGGTGCTCTTCGTCGTTCTGAGATATATAACGTCCGAGATCAACCTGGGTCGTGGTGTCTATAAAGACGTTGTTTGCAGAAACGCCGGATATGCCTACACCCTCAACCTGCTGGTTTACCGCTTTCACGGTGTCGCTGCGGCCTATTGATTCACCGACCTGTTCCGCGCTTTTGACCTGTTCTCTCAGGGCGTCAGAGTCCTCAAGAGTCAGGTCTTTATTACGCTTTTGAGCCTTTATGAAATCGTCGAGGTTGGTAATAATCCCGAACTTATCCAGCACGACAACCTGACTGCCAAGATTGGCAATCTTTTCAGCAACATAGACATTTGCGCCCTGAATGACCGACGCAACCGCCACCACGCACATAACGCCCACGATGACCCCGATCAACGTAAGTATCGAGCGCAGTTTATTTACGCGTATTGCGTCGAACGCAAGCCGGACCGCTTCAAACCAGGACATAGTTAATCGTCTCTCAACCTCTCCGAACCATCTCTATTCTAATCGAAGTCTTGGATGAAGTTCGTGATCTAAAAAGCATGTTAAAATAACACTACGAACAGAATACCTTATCAGTTCCGGCTGTTCCAGTTTCAGCGCCAAAACTTCCAGTTTCAACGCCATAGCGATGAGTCGATAAAGCCAATTCGCATCGGGTTCTTCCGAAAAAAGCCTGGAATTGCTGCGGGGATGAGTCCTAAAACCGCACGGGGTGAAAAGTTAAGTCGTTTGCCCTCTGACCTTAGCACTTAAATGCTGGCTGAAGCACCTTGCCCTGGCATCTTAAAGCTCAAACGACGCCGCATCCCGAGCACAATAACTCATCGCCCCATCACGAATTTTAATCTTGCCCAAACTGCTTGATAATCATTTATAATAGATGTTCGACGTTAGCGGTTTAATGTCCGCGATTTCTGAATAACGTCTCAGGCGCTGCCAAACTCCCTTTTTGCGAAATGAATTGGTATGCCCTAAACCGTGACGGTTCGCAATCTGATCAACAGCATCAAGCGATATACAGGCGCGATTTATAAGCAGAGGTTGGAATGAATCTTCCGCCGGGTACGCTAATTGGTCATTATGAAGTTATCTCTGCTATCGGCGCAGGTGGAATGGGAGAAGTCTACCTTACTGAAGACACCCGGCTTCGTCGCAAGGTAGCATTAAAAGTTCTGCTGCCCGAGCTGACAAAAAACGAAGATCGGGTCCGCCGTTTTCAGCAGGAAGCTCGCGCCGCTTCAGCCTTGAACCATCCCAATATCATCACGATTTACGAAGTCGGACAGGCTGACGATTTGCACTACATCGCCACGGAATTTATTACCGGTTTGACGCTCAGAAAATATATCGCGCAGGATCGGATCAGCTTTAATGATGTATTGGAAATCGGACTGCAGATTGCCAACGCATTGACTGAGGCGCATTCCAACGGAATCATTCATCGGGATATTAAGCCAGAAAACATAATGCTTCGCCCGACGGGACTAGTAAAAGTCCTGGATTTCGGTCTGGCAAAATTGACTGAGGAATCGGCAGAGCCGCGTTCAGCGCGAGCACCCAGCGACATGATCACTGTTACCACCGTGGATACTGACCCTGGCACGGTCATGGGCACGGTTACCTATATGTCTCCCGAACAGACTCGAGCGCAGAAAGTAGACGTGCGAACTGATATCTTCAGTTTCGGGGTAGTGCTTTATGAAATGATCGCGGGGACAGTCCCCTTCATGTGCGATACGACCAGCGACACAATCGCAGCCATCTTGAAGAGCGACCCGACTCCCCTCACGCATTACAGACCGGATACTCCGGCGGAGTTGCAACGAATCATCAGTAAAGCCATTCGTAAAGATCGGGAAACGCGCTATCAGAACGCCAAGGATATGCTGATCGATCTGAAGAGTCTTAAGCGCGATGTCGATCTGATCACGGAGCCGGGCAGAACACTCTCAGAAAATGTTTCCGGCAGCATGACAGGAAGCGGTGCGTCACACAGATTCAAGGCCAGCGGACTTGCGCGTCACGATGCGGAAACGGTGACACTGTATCCACAAACTACATCGAGCGCTGAGTATATAGTCAGCGAAATAAAGAAGCATAAGCGCGGATTCCTCTCCGTCCTGGCGTTATTGATAATCGCGATAGTCGCGACAGTCGGTTACAAGTCGTATTTCGTCGATCACACGATCGATTCAATTGCCGTTCTTCCGTTCCTTAATGCCAGCGGTGATCCGAATAACGATTACGTTTCAGACGGTCTCAGCGAGAGTTTGATAGATCAGTTGTCACAGATGCCGGGGCTGAAAGTGATCGCGCGAAGCTCATCATTCAAGTACCGAGGCAAGGATGTTGACCCACAGGCTGCTGCGCGCGAGCTTGGGGTGCACGCGCTGGTAACCGGGACAGTTGTGCAACGTGGTAATGAATTGCAGGTGCGAGCCGACCTGGTGGATATTCGTGATAACAGGCAATTATGGGGTGAACGCTATAGCCGAAAGATGACAGACCTGCAGTCTTTGCAGGAAGAGATAGCGCGCACGATAACGGAAAAACTACGGCTTCACCTTACGGGCGCTCAGGAACAGATGCTTTCGAAACGTCCTACGCAAAATCCCGAAGCGTACCAGCAATACCTGAGTGGAATGTTCTATCGCCAGAAAGGACGAACGGAAGACGTCAAGAAAGCTCTTGGTTACTATAACCAGGCAGTTGCCCTTGATCCAAATTTCGCGCTTGCGTGGGTCGGAGTCGCAACAACCAGCAGATCTCTGGTTTTACGAGGAGCAATCAATCCCAAGGAAGGCACTCCTGCCGTAAGGGCCGCGGTCGACAAAGCGCTCGAGATCGATCCTGCATTGGCCGAGGGCCATGTCGCGCTGGCAAACATTATTCACGAAGAGTGGGATTGGTCGGGAGCAGAACGCGAATTTAAGCGGGCGATGGAATTGAATCCCAACCTCGCTGAAGCGCACAGCGGCTACGCCAGTTACCTCTCGACAATGGGACGTCAAACCGAGGCCCTGCAGGAGATCCGCAAAGCTCAGGAACTGGATCCGCTGCAAATGACCTACCGGTCAATTGAAGGCAATATTCTGCGCCGCCTGCATCGTTATGATGAAGCGGTTAGAAAACTCGATGCGATAATAAAGCTGGAGCCTGACTTCGTTGCCGCACACGTATTCCTTGGCTTTACTTACGTAGACAAAAAGATGTGGCCCGAAGCAATCAACGAATATCAAAACGTAATCAGCCTGGAAGGTGAAACGTCGTATATCAGGAGTTATATGGGATACGCACTGGCTCAATCTGGAAAACGAGACGAGGCATTGCAAATCCTGGCAAGATTGAAAGACAGCAATCAATATGTGTCGCCTACGGACTTTGCGACGATATACGTTGGGCTGGGGGATAAGGAAAGCGCAATCAACGCTCTGCAAAAAGGATTCGACGACCACGATTCCGCCATGCGCAATATAAAGTCCGGCGCGTTTTACGATGCTCTGCAGTCAGATCCGCGATTCATTGGACTGATCAAGAAAATGGGTCTTAACCAATAATCAACGTTCCGTTCCGATTAAAGCCTGACAAAATCAATGTAACCACGGTGCGGATCGGTCGCAACTAACCTGACCCTGATCTGCTCGCCCACATCCAAACCTTCCTGGCCGCGCACCACCAGCCCGTCGGCAGGAGGATCGAGAGTTCGCACGAATGTACCTTTCGGCGTGACTCCGGTAACGACGGCTCGGAAGGTGGCTCCGATTCGATCTCCGAGCGCGACAGCTGCAATGCGCTTTCGCATATTGCGCTCTACTTTTCGCGCGGCATCTTCTTTCAGCGTACAATTACGGGCAATGGCATCGAGTTCGTCGTCCGTGTATGGAGAATGCTGGCTTGCCAAGGCTGCTTTCACTAATCGTTGAGTCACAAGATCGGCATACCGCCTGTTCGGAGCCGTAGAATGGGTGTAGTCGTGAACTGCCAAACCGAAATGGCCTTGTCCTGGACCGCCCGGCCGTTCAACCGCGTATTCGCCAGGCCCCATCAGTTTGACTACCGCGGTTGACAGGTCAACTGAATGAACAGGATCTATCGACCTTCGCCTTTCAAGGAAAGCATTTAAGGCGGCTGAATCCGGCTCTGGAGGCAGGCTTTCGCCGAGACCGCGAGCCAGTTCAACAATGCGATCCCAGCGCTCGGGTTTTTTAACAACTCGACGAATAGAGGAGAAGTTCATCGACGACAGCATGCGTGCGATTACACCATTACCTGCGATCATGAAATCTTCGATCAACTGACTGGCCCGATTCTTTTGTGCGACTTTTATTCCAGCGATTTGTCCATCTGAAAAAACCGGAGAGGTCTCAATGCTATCTATATCCAAAGCTCCCATTCGGTGTCGGGCTGCTCTTAATCGCTGTGCAACCTCGTCCTGCAGTTTTAACTGATCATGCAATTCGTTTGACTGGGCGACTTTTGACGGCGGATCTGCTTTTCCTTCCAGCCACGGGCCAACACTGCTGTATGTCAATTGCGCGTGATTGCGGACCAATGCTCGATACGCGATGCCCGACACGATAGAAGCGTTACCGTCGACGACGAAATCATTTACAACGCAAAGACGATCCACATCTTGAAGCAATGACGTTAAACCAGTAGACAGTTCTTCGGGAATCATCGAAAAGTTTTCGACGCCGGTATAAACCGTAGTCCCCTCCTCATTGGCATGGCGATCAATGGCCGAGCCTTTCGACGCGTATACATCGACATCGGCAATGCCGATCAGGATTCGCGTTGCGCCGTTTGGGAGGCGCTCTGCGACTTCTATCTGATCGAGATCCCTTGAGGTGTCGTTATCAATCGATGACCACAATAGATTACGCAGGTCACGAGTTCCATCCTTAGCTTTGACGTCCGGCGGATTGGACCGAAGTCGTTCCAATTGTTCTTTCACATCATCAGGGAAGTCGGGCTGAAATCCATGATTGAGCATCTCTTGCCGCGCCGCGGCCTTTAAGTCTATTTTGTGCATAGGGGCGAGAGTCTAACATTCTTTGAGAATTTGCAGAATGAGAAGATTTGTTTAGTCATTCCGTTCGCAACACGATCATCGGATCGACCGCACTTGCTTTCCTTGAGGGAAGCACGCAAGCAAGCAGTGCCACTAATGTCAACACGACGGAAATCGTAAAAAAGGTTAACGGGTCCGTCGCGCTCACACCATAAAGCAAACCCTGCATCAGGCGTGTCAGAGCAAACGCTCCGACCATTCCAATAACGACGCCGATTGAAACCAGCGTCAAGCTTTCTTTCAGCGCAAGAGTCAAAATGTCTTTTCGCTCGGCTCCCAACGCCATTCGCACACCTATTTCGCGGGAACGTTTGCTGATTGTATAGCTGAGCACGCCATAGATTCCGATGCTGGACAGAACCAGCGCTAAAACCGCGAAGACCGACATGAGAATTGTACTGAACGTCTGTTTCGCCATTCCGTCAGCCACATACTGAGCCATTGTTTTCATATTCGTAATCGGCTGACCTTTATCCAGCGACAAAATCTCGTTCCGGACAGCCGGTAACAGTGTCGTAGCCTCTCCGTTAGTCCGGAAAACAAATGTTAACGAAGTGCCCTGCTGTTGAGAGTATGGCGCGTAGATATGCGGTGTCGGTTCACCGATAATCGAGGCATCTTTTATATCGCCGACTACGCCGACAATCGAAAGCCACGGCCGGTTGGAATCGGCGGGCCCCATCTTTATTCTTTTGCCAATAGGATAGCCGTCCGGAATAAAGCGCTTTACCATGCTCTCACTTATAATCGCTACGGCCGGCGCTTTGTCACTATCCAGATCGGTAAACGATCTTCCTTTCAAAACAGGTATCTTCATTGCCTTGAAATAGTCCGGAGTGACGAATCGACGATCTGCGATTGGGTCAGCATCAACTGGCGGAGGTGGTGCATCTTCAATCGTGAAACCGCCGGCGTAAACCGAGCCGCTTAACGGAAGCTGCGAAATCGCTCCGACCGACTGCACTCCTGGTAAACTCGATGTTCTCTCTATTACCTGTTGAAAGAATTCATGAGCGGAAGCATTTGAATATTTCTTACTGTCCAGCGGGATTGTCAGCGTCAGGACGTTTCGCGAATCAAAACCTGGATTCATTCGCAAAAGCCTAACCATACTATTTACCATCAAACCTGCCCCGCTCAGCAACACCAGCGACAGTGCAACTTCGACGACAATTAACAGATTGCCAACTGAAAACTGTCGCAACGAACCAGCAAACGTCAGCGAGGATTGTTTCAACGTCTCGGAAATATCCAGCCTTGACGCTTGTAACGCAGGAACAAGTCCGAAGAGCAGTCCTGTTAACACCGAAATACCGACGGTGAATAAAAGCACGCCAGTGTCAGTCTGTGTATCGCTCAGACGTGGAGTGTTTGCGGGACTCAATGAAAGCAGGACGCCCACGGCAAAGTACTGAAGCGTCAGACCGATCGCGCCTCCCAGCAGCGACAGCAAAATACTCTCTGTTAAAAGCTGCCGGGTTATGCGTCCACGACTTGCGCCCAAGGCTATGCGGACTGCAATCTCCTTGCGACGCGCCGCAGATCGCGCCAGCATCAAATTAGCCAGGTTGGCGCAGGCGATCAAAAGAACAAATGCGACTGCGGCCTGAAGCACCAGGACGGCTAACTTGATGTCTTTAATCTCCTGTTCCTGCAGCGGAACCAAGGCGATGCTGAAACCTTCATTGCTCGATGGAAACTGTAATTCAAGCTGCCTTGCCAGCGTATTCATCTCAGATTGAGCTTCGCTCAATCTGAGATTGGGCTTTATTCTGGCTATCAGCGACAATTGTCGGTTAGCGCGATCGTTGATCTGACTGTCTGAAATCCCGGCCGGAGCCCAAAGATTGGTATTCGACGATGCACCAGCGTAAGAAGGCAAATCCGTGACTAGCGGAAATTGGAAACCCGGTGGCATTACGCCGATGACAGAATAAGGTTCATTGTCGAGAATAATCGACGACCCAAGAATCCTGGGATCGGCGCTAAAATGGCTCCTCCACAGACTGTCACTGATAACAACCACATGGGCGCCGCCAGATTTATCCTCGTCTTCGTTAAACCCACGGCCAATTCTAGGTTGAACGCCCATTACATTGAAGAAATCGGCAGAAACGTGAGCAGATCCGATTTTCTCCGGTCCGTCAGGTCCGATCAGGTTGTAGCTACCCGTCCCAAGCGGTGAAATCGCTTGAAACATATGAGCCTGGGTACGCAAAGCAACGACCTCTCCGGCAGAGACCGGCAGGTCATCGAAACCCACGTGCAGTTTAGGATTGCGCTCCCAAACCATGACTATTTTGCCAGGATCTTTATACGGTAGCGGATTCAGAAGGACGGCCTTGACGACGCTGAATATTGCAGTGTTCGCGCCGATTCCCAGTGCCAGACAGATTAGTGCTGCGACAGAAAAGGTGAGATTCTTTCTCAGCATTCTCCACGCGAATTGCAAGTCTTGCCAGGGAATTATCATAGTCACGGTTCTCTATTTTGATTACTTGCGCTCCGAGACCAGTGCCGTACTACCGCGCCTGGTGCCTTTTCTTGCAGGTCGAATAATGCGACTTGCGACCAGATAGCCGCCGTATATCCCGGATGTCGGAACGCCTATCACAATTATTAAAAGATATAAAACTATCCACCATTCTGGAGCAGTGGCGCACATTCCGATAACGCCGGTGAGGACCCCTACCAAACCGAAAAACATCAGCATCGCAACGCTCACCGAAGCAGCAACGCCAATGCCTATTAGCCAGGCCATTATTTTTGAGGGAGATTCGGTCAATTATTCAAAAATATCTTTTATTGTTATCGACCAGCCGGGCAGAATGTCGTTAACTTCGAGGATATCATCCCCGGTTAAAATCACGACGTTTGTCCTGGAACGGTAGATAGTAACCGTTCGGTTGCGGCCATTGGCAACGGCCACTACCCGTGATCCGGCGGACAACCAGTGAAACACCTTCTCTTCAACTTCTGCATAGGTATCGCTGGGTGATATAACCTCAACAACAAAATCCGGAGCGCAGGGCAGGAACCCCTCCATATCGCCAATCTCATCAAGCCTGGACTGAGCGATAAAAGCAACATCGGGCGCCCGGACAGTATCCGGATCAGTCGAAATTAAAAAACCTGTTTCGGCTGCATAAACGGCGCTTAATTTGTTTTTAGATACGAATGGATCCAGTGAGCCATTAATTCTGGATGCGGTTCGACCGTGCTTGTTGCCTGACGGCGACGTCTTCCGTAGTTCTCCTTTAATCAATTCATATCTAAAGCCATCATCTGTCATGCTTAGGAGTTCGTTTGCTGTGACAGGTTGTAGCGTCGCACTCATAACAAAACCCATTCTCTTTAGAGACCAAATATATCGGTCGATCCGTGACTGAAATCAAGAACTATCATAGCATTATTATCCTTTCCAGTCCGATTTAGTGGCCAAAATATACGAACGTCGACTTTGATGTTCAATTTCGGGATAAGGCTCTCGTTCGATCACTTGCTCTACGTTGAATCCACCGGAGCTCAGATAGTCAGTCATCTCGGCAGAGGGAAAGAAAAAGAAGTCGACCGAGACATTGTTTCCCCACCACTCGTCGAAATGTATTACATCGCTGCCGACGTGAAAGGCCAGCAAAAGCAATCCTCCCGGCATCAAGACTCGTTGCATCTCTCGCAATGCATCAATGACTTTTGGACGAGGAAGGTGAATGATCGAGTAAAATGCAGTAATACCTGCCACTGACGCATCGCTCATATTGAGGGAAAGCATGTTGCCTTCGGAAAAGGTAATGCTGGAGTTCAACCGTCGTGCAACTCGTACCATTTCTGGCGACAAGTCTATACCAGTAATATCGACCCCGCGATCGTGCAGATAGCGCGTGATCTGTCCAGGTCCGCAGCCGATGTCGCAAACTTTTCCGTTCTTTCCGACGGCCGAAGTAAAAAGATCGAGGAGTTCCCTGTCAAACGGTTTGTGCTGCAATTCGTCGTATATGCGGGTGGCGTATTCGTCGGCTACTTTGTCGTAGCTCGAGCGATAATCAGACTGGAGATTGGTAAGATTCCTGTCCTCCATAAAAACTATTATGGATTATAGATTAGATGTGGAACCTGATCTGGCCACAACGTGCTCTATCAATTGATGTTTCAAAAGCTGAGACGATTTCCCATCACGATCCAGGCGGTACACAGCGCTGCCGTTAGAATAGATTATTGAATCGTCCGGGCAAAGATCGAACGAAAGAACTCCCCTGGCGACTACTTCGGTCTGCCCGTTTTGGTCCTGACGAACTAATTCCCAGGATTTCGGAACCAGCGCTGGAGCATCTTCACCGGATTGACCTTTTGCCGCAGCGCTCGCATCGATCAGGTTACCCCAGATCATCATCTGTTTCACGTCCTGCTCGCGCATCTGAGCATTGCCGGAAGTCGAGAGCGGTCGCCCGGTATATTTGACGCTGAAGAAATTCATCCATTGAAAGATCGCATACAGCGCGCGAAATGGAAGCAGCAAAATATCGAGAATGAACCGCCACCAGGAGACTGGTTCCTGCCCGCTTCGATATGGACGACGTATGTAGAATAACGTACTCGACGAATTGACCTTTGGTCCAAGCAAATCGAAATTCTTCTCTTCTGCCAGAGTAGTCATATCGGCCGTTTCGATTGAAAGCTGGTGTATCGCAAATGGCCCGCGGCCTGATTGTTGACCTTTTTGATTTCTCGCAATACCTGCAGATTGAAAGACAATCATATTTGGTTTGCCCGGAACCCAACTTGGCGCCAAATCGATTGAATCGCCTTCGGTGATTTCGTTGAAGTCTTTGCCATTGGTTCGAATTATCGCCAGATTCGAACCACCGTTTCGAACAAGTGAACAGGCAATGAGATCACCATCCGGATCAGCGCTGAGATCCCGAAAATTAAAATCCGATGTGTGGAACAGTCGTTGTTCCTGACTGCCATCGGCTTCAAGAGCGAACAATCCTGCAATGTCGTCTGTTTCGAGCGCATACAGCCATTTGGCGCTATGGGACGACCAGCAAGCTCCGCTGATGGCGACACGCATTTCGGCGGGGTCCTTTTGCGGTGTACCCCAAATCAGGCCACCCGATCGGAATTTCGCGCCAGACCCTTCAGTTTTCCAGGCATTTCTTTGGCTCAGCTCAATCGCGCGCTGTCTGACGTCGCGGCCGAATGCGCTTCAACCGCCCTGGGTTTCCCATTTTCGCCGTTGATATATAATTTTCCCTGAGATAGATACGCAAAGTTCATGATCGTCATTGAAGGCTGAAAAATACCCCCTGGGGTTTAATGCTTCCGCCCTATTTTTCGGCATTTATCGTTGCGGACCGTAGATTAGATCCTGACGTATCGCTTCGTCTCTACTTTTGTTATTAAACCATCAATTCAGGCAACGCAAAAGCTAAACCCTGAATCTTCATCATTTCGGCTTGATGCGATACTTACAAGTCGCAGAATTAAATGTTATCATTATTGTTTGTACCGCTGCCTGGAGGTCGCGCAGATGCTATATGGCTCGCTTTTGGCACGATTTCGCGCACGCCGACCAGGGAAACTCAGGCTAAATAAAAACTAAGGAAGCTCTCTTGAAACGTTACCTTTTTGTCCTGCTCGTCCTTGTCTCCCTTTTGACAACTGCACTGCCTGGCGCACATTCGGCTGTTACCGCCGCACCTGCAGCCAGCCTCCATTTGGCTGACACACGGACTCAGACGAGGCAGCCTGCAACCGCGCAAGGTCCGTTGGCGGAAACTGCGGCGATTGTTAACAAGACGTTGCCGAATGGTCTCGAAGTCATCGTGCTGGAAGACCATTCTGAGCCTCTTGTGACCGTCGAATTGGCGGTCAAGAACGGCTCCTATACTGAACCGCCCGAGCTCAACGGTCTTTCCCACCTCTACGAACACATGTTCTTCAAATCGAATCGCGCAACGCAAAACAAGGAAGAGTATTTGAGGAACATAGAACAACGCGGCATCAGCTATAACGGCGAAACACGGGAGGAGCTGGTTAATTATTATTTCAGCACAACCAGTCCTAATTTTGCCGTAGCTCTTCGATTTATGCGAGACTCCGCTCGCTATCCGGCGTTTGACGAACGAGAATTCGAACAGGAACGCGAGGTGGTGATCGGCGAAATCGATCGCAAGGAATCTAATCCCTATGGGTCAATCGGCGACGAGATGAATAACATGCTGTTCTATAAGTATCCCAGCCGAAAGAACCCGATTGGTAACAGAGAGACTGTAAAAACGGCAACCACAGACAAGATGCGGCTGATTCAGGGCCGGTATTATGTTCCGAACAATTCGGCAATCGTTATCACCGGTGATGTTGTTCCAGCCGAAGCGTTCCGGCTGGTGGAAGAAATGTTTGGCGACTGGCAGCGTACCGACGATCCGTTCGTGAAATTCCCCCTCGTCGAACATCCGCCTCTTCCCGGAAACGAAGGAAAGGTTCTGACAGCGCCTGTCGCGAACGTTATTATCGAGCTTGGATGGCAGGGACCATCGATAGGCAAGGATAATGCTTCAACCTACGCGGCGGATGTTTTTTCATTTATCCTTCGTCAGCCTGATTCGAGATTCCAGCGCGATCTGGTCGATACTGGCCTGGTAACTGCGGTTGATCTTGGCTATTACACTCAAAGAAATGTCGGACCAATCAATCTGATCGCCCAAACAACACCGGATAAGGCACAGGCCGCGTTGCGCGCTATTTATCAGGAGATTTCGCACTTCAACGACAAAGATTACTTCACTGATAAACAACTCGAGACTGCCAAGGCGTTGCTGGAAGCAAACGATCTTTTCTCCCGCGAGAAACTCAGCGATTACACCCACGTGATCAGTTTCTGGTGGGCCTCGACCGGCCTCGACTATTACCGAGGTTATCTCAAGCGCCTGCGGGGCACTTCGCGCGAGGATATCAGCAAATACGTAACTACCTATGTTCAGGACAAGCCACATGTCGGTCTGGCTCTGATGTCACCCGAGTCTGAGAAGGTCGCAAAGCTGGATGAAAAAGATCTGATCGGACCTCAAAAGGCTATAGCCGCGCAATCCGGCAAATAACACACGCTCAATGCTTAATTTAGAACCATTATCATAACAAGGCAGAGAACGACAGAATGCAATTACATAAATACTTTACGCGAAGAACCTCGTTAATCTCTCTTACGATTGTCCTGGCATCCGCAGTGTCCGCGCTATCGTTTACAGCGCAACCTTCGGCTCTTCATTTCGGAAACCTGGCAGCGACGCAGACGGCGAAACCTACCGTAGATCCTGCTTCGTTGATTACAGAATTCGAGGTGAATGGGCTCAAAGTACTGGTCAAAAAACGAGCAAGCAGCCAGACTGTCGCCGCGGGTCTTTTCATTCGAGGCGGATCACGCAATATTACGGCCGAGAATGCCGGAATCGAAGAACTGATGCTGGACCTGTCGTCAGAAGCCAGTGCCAATTATCCACGAGAGAAAATGCGAAGCGAGTTGGCCAGCATGGGCTCTACGATCAGCTCCGGCTCAAACAACGATTACTCCGTCCTGTCGCTGGCTTGCACACGAAGCAATTTTGATCATTCCTGGGATATTTTTACTGACGTAATCCTCTCTCCAAGCTTTGCCAAAGATGATTTTGATCGCGTAAAAAGCCAGGTTGTCACCGCGCGGCAGGGTGAAGATGATGTGCCGGATTCATTGCTCCAGGAGATGCAGGCGCATGTCGCTTATGTCGGTCATCCTTATATCAACGATGCGCACGGAACTGTTGAGTCCCTGAGCCGTATAACGCTTGATGACATCAAGCGTTATCACAAACAGATGATGGAAACATCTCGGTTGCTGATGGTAATTGTTGGAGACCTGGACGCGCGACAGATCCAGAAGCGGGTTGCCGAAGCTTTCGACAAATTGCCTAAGGGCAATTATCAGGACAGCCCGATCAAACAGCTCTCTTTCAATGCTGCTACGGTCGACGTAACTCCCCGCAATTTGCCGACGAATTATGTCCAGGGAATATTTGCCGCTCCGGCGCTCACATCCCCTGACATATATCCAATGCGCGTAGCGATAGCTATATTGCGCGATCGTGTGTTTCAGGAAGTCAGAGTCAAACGCAATCTTTCTTATGCTCCAAATGCCTTTCTGGGAAATCAGGGAGCAAACACTGGCGGAATTTACGTCACTGCTGTTGACGCAAATCAATCTGTCAAAGTGATGCTGAATGAGATCAGTCGCCTTCAAAACGAGCCTATTAGCCCGGATGATATAACCGGGATCGCCCAGCAATACCTGACTGAATACTATCTCGGACAGGAAACCAATGCTGCGCAAGCTGGTGAGTTGGCAACCTATGAGCTGATCGGCGGAGGCTGGAAGAATTCTTTGGGCACTATCGATCGCTTGCGAGCAGTAACTCCTGGCGACGTTCAGCGAGTTGCGAGGACCTATATGAAGAATATGCGGTTCGTTGTGATAGGTAATCCGAACAGCGTCGACAAGGCCGTATTCACCGCGCAATCAAGCGAATAATGTCGACCGATCTTACCGGCTGGTACTCAGTATCCAGTAACTGGACGTTTGAACAAGCAGGAACGGACGGATCGCCGTTCCTGCTGATTAATCTCTATTATTTAAGCGTCAGTGAACAGAAACCGCTGCCGGAATTTTCCCAGTTCTGTTGAATCAGGAAATCTCGCGTTCCCAGTTTCATATTGGCTTTCGAGCCGTTGGCTGTGGTGTACGTCGTTCCAAACGTCCAGGCGCACTTATCGGCGTTCTCAGCGCCTGTTCTGTCGTACCAAGCGTTCAGATTGGGATCGCTGACGGCCTCTTCAGACTCGTGAGCAATAATGGAGGCCATTCCATCCGCACCGGCGTTACCGTTCGGACTCGTGGTCTGAGCTTCACATGCGCTAGGGCAACGATCGGGATTGCCAACGAATGCATACTTGATGTTCGTACCAGAAATTGTCGCGTACGTATGCCAACCGCAGTATTGTGTGCAGAACCCCGAGGTTTCATTCACATCGGCAGAAGTCAGTACCATATAGATACCGTTTGAATCTTTTGGCAAACGTCCGCTGGTAATAGCGGCAGAGACGATTGCCTGGACTGCAGAATCACTCAAGCTCGTGCCGTGTGAATAATTGTCGGTCGTTTCACCAGCATAGCCGATGTTGCCGGTTGCGTGCGTGCCCGCACTGTTGTAGTAGGTTGAATTGATCTTGTAGTAAGGCGATCCGCCCAGATTGAGAGCGAAATCGACCAGAATTGTAGGCGCGGTATTGTTTGACCAGTTACCATACCAGATGTAATACAAGTTCGGCGTATTTAGCATGATCGGTCCACCGTGGTAACTAATCGCTGTCGTCCTGGCGAAAGCCACCACTGACATACCAAGCAAAATCGCCATGAAACCAACTCTAAATCTCGACCTCATGATGAAGTTCTCCTCTTCACTTGCTGAATTTGTTTTGCAGGATTAGTGGCCGGATATCGGAACTGTCAGGGAGTGCGTCGGGAGGCCACTGGGGCGGCATTATAAACCACTTTAAAAGATTTTAAACGATTATTTTCAAGAAAATTGTTTTTTAGCTGGAAAAAATAACTAGAGTGGAAGACGTAATCTAGCTTCGCAGCCTCGTCCGTTTTGCTTGTTTTCAAGAGTCAGTGTTCCTCCGTGACCTTCAGCAATCTGTCGGCACAAAACCAGCCCAATGCCTGAGCCTTCAGGCTTGGTAGTAAAAAAAGGAACAAAGAGATTCGAGGTATTTGACAGACCGGGACCATCGTCGTCGACCCAAAGGTTGAATTGACCGTTTGCCTTTCCCCAGCCTACTCTGACACCACCGCCAGTTTCCAGTGACGCATCGACGGCATTACGTTGAAGATTAATCAGCAGTTGTTCAAGTTGGTCGCCATCCGCCTGAATTACAACAGGAGGTCCTGGAACAACCGTCACACCCAGTCGAGTTTCGAGACCTGCGACTCTTTTTACCAGAGCGGTTATATCAACCGGCGCAAGCTTTGGCTGCGGCAAGCGTGCCAGTCTAGAATAGGAACCCATAAAGCGATTAAGAGCTTCAGCCCGCGTGCTGATAACGGTAAGTCCGCGCTGCATATCGTCCTGCCAGTCAGACGGGAGATTTTCGCGAGAGATAAGACTGACCAGACTGCCAGCAATCGATTTTATCGGTGTGAGAGAATTATTCAGCTCGTGACCGAGCACGCGAACCAGTCGCTGCCACGCCTGACGCTCTTCTTCGCGAAGTGCTCGCGTCAAATCCGACAGCATCAGTAGATGATGAGGCAGACCGTGTTCACGAAAAGTGCTGCGACGCAATGCCCAGCGACCAACACCGCCAGGAAAACTCATCTGCACCGTGCCGGGTGTGTCGTCTTTCAGGCAATCAGCCAATCCAAGCTCTTGTGCTGTTCGCAACAGCAGCCGTTCAGCCGGGCGACTTAATAACCTTTCCGCCGAGCGGTTGAGCCAGCGCAATCGTTGCCCTCCGTCGAAGGCGAATATTGCGACGTCTATCTCTGCCATAACTGTACGCAGCAGAGTTGTAGCCTCAAGCGCGTCCAATCGTTGCTCTCGCAACAACTCGCCGAGGGCGTTGACTTCCAGCATTACTTCACCGAGAGGATCATCATCTGAGGCGCCACGCGCACGAATTGAGTAGTCGCCTTCCCACAAGGCTGCCAGTAAATTCGATAACGTCTGAAGCGGTCGAACGACGCGCTCGACCAGCGCAAAAGCAAATCCCCACCAGCACCCGAGAATCAGGACAGTCAGAGTCCATCTTGTTCGCTCTTCGTGATCGCCATTCCAGAGTAAAACGAGAGCTACGATGACCGCCGGCAATCCTGTCATAACGGCCATTATCAAGATGCGTCGGTCGTGAGACAGGCGTTTTTTACGGTCGGCGACATTGCCCTGAGGGGGAGGTAATTGACGTGCTAATTTGAAAGCCAACTCTTCCTTCATCAGTTCCAGGCAGCACAAGCTGCCAGCGTGTGCTTCTCGGAAAATTAAGAGTCATTGCAATACATCTGTTGAAATGCAAGCGCAAGCTGGCAGCTTGTGCTACAACCCAAATCGCTGTAAACGACGATACAGTGCGCTTCGGCTTAAGCCAAGTGCTTCTGCCGCCTGGCTGACATTTCCTTCGTATCGAGCAAGCGCTTTTTTGATCAGGAAATACTCGACTTCTTCCAGACTCATATCTTCCAGGCGGCGAGAGCTCTCTTTTCCCTGATGCAAACCGAGATCGCTTGCCTTAACCAGAGTTCCCTGCGCCATTAATACTCCCCGCTCAACCGCATGATCAAGCTCTCTGATGTTACCTGGCCACGAATGCTCCAGCAAAACCTGAATTGCGGCTTCCTCGAAACCAGTCAGACGTTTTCTGTATCGAGCCGCGTGCTGGGTGAGGAAATACTGAGCAAGCTGTGGAATGTCCTCCCATCTTTCACGCAAAGGAGGCAGTCGCAGCTCAATCGTATTTAATCTGAAAAGGAGATCCTGTCGAAATCTGCCTTGACTAACTTCTTCATGCAAATTGGCGTTAGTTGCAGTCAGCAAACGAACGTTTGCTTTGCGGGTTTTTGACGAACCGACTCTTTCGAACTCTCCGGTCTCTATAACTCGAAGCAACTTTGCCTGTTGCGCCATTGGGATGTTCGCGATTTCGTCCAGGAAGAGCGTTCCGCCCTCGGCTAATTCAAATCGCCCGACGCGATCTGTCTTGGCGTCGGTAAATGCGCCTTTAACATGGCCAAACAATTCGCTCTCAAAAACGCCCCCAGACAAACCACCCATATTCACTGTTACCAGCGGTCGAGTTGATCGCGTAGATATCGCGTGCAGCGTTTGGGCAACAACTCCCTTGCCGGTACCGTGCTCGCCGGTTATCAAAACGTTTGCATCTGAGGGACCAACGCGGTTGATGACTTCGAGAAGAGGTTTCATCGACGGAGCGCTGGCAATCATTTTGGGTCGACCTTCTTCGCGCAACAGTCGATTCTCTGCTTCCAGACGTTGACCCTTACGAAGAGCTCTGCCCAGTTCGATCTGAGTTCGAAGGATCGTCAACAGTCGAGCGTTTTCCCACGGCTTTTGTACAAAATCGCGCGCTCCTCGTCGCATGGCTTCAACAGCAACTTCAATGCTGCCCCAGGCTGTCATAACTACAACGGGTAACGAACTGTCGAGCGTGCGTATTCGCGAAAGCAGATCCAGACCTTCCTGACCAGAGGTAGTATCTCGAGCGTAATTCAAATCCATTAAAACGACATCGAAATCTCTGGCTTCCAGCGCATCCATAATGGCGGCCGGCGAGGCAACGGCTTCTATCTGAAAACCTTCACTTTTCAGCAATAATCGCAGGGCTTCCAGAACATCCGGCTGATCGTCCCCGATCAGAATTCGAGCCATGCCTGGTTCAGTTGTTTTCATTTCTAACCTTTCATCAACCTGAGATACCAATATTACCTTTACTTTCTAAATGACACTAGTTCTGTCGGTGGAAGTGAGACTGAATAGGGGTGGGGAACGGACATTATCCGTCGGGCATCGAGTCAGGGGCTGGGCGGGCTAGCTTTAAAATAAGCGGTCAACTGATCGGGAACACCAAAGTATTCGATGCTCTCTTCTCTATGATTCAACCGTTACCTGAATCGGGGCACTCAGTTGCAGGTTGCCCCAATAAATCCTGAGCGTTACGTCTTTCATGTTATCTTTTTTGACGCTCAGCTCGATTGTCAACTTTTCTTTCTTGTCTTCGGCCTGCTCGATCTTTACTGGCGTTTCAAAAGCTATCGCCGCTTTGTTTATGTCGTAACCATCGATATGAGCCGCGCGAGTTTTCGCGGGATCGATAAAGACCAGACTCCAGCTGCCGTCATTCGCTCGTCTCAGGCCTAAATACCACGACCCAATCGGAACATCTTTGCCGGAAATCTTAATCGGCAGATTGGTGTCCAGCACTGTCCAAAAATTGCTGCCCATCCGCCACACTTTGCCTTTTGTGGCGGTATCGAATGCGGCGGTGTTCTCGTAGGCCGCTTGCCATACCGGTCTTCCGTAATCGATTGAAAACTCGCCCGCAGCTTCATCTTTCGTCCGATTCCAATAAAGAACTCGCGTCGAACCGCGTTCATCCATCGGATCTGCGGCCGCCCCTATTCCGGACTTCTTATCCTGCGCCTGAATCAGGGTTGCTGCGAAAAAAACGAGAATAAAAATAACGTATCTAAGTTTCATTTTGTTTCCTGACTGTTGATATTTTAGCGAAACGGTCAGATGATATAGGAGTAGTCTCCAAAGATTCCGGTCATACGCCGCATGATGTGAGCTTGGAACCGAAGTCCTTGGAGACTGCACTCTAACGCCATATAAGCCAATTGCCGTGCCATTTCCAGGCGAATTTCTAACTATTGATTTTATTTAATTTGCGGCGCTTCCAAACAATTGGACAGGCCTGCACGGTGCCCGTTTATGGGAAGCCCGAATCCCGAATCTGGGAGCAGGTCTTGAAACGCACGCTAAAATGGTCTAGCTTGATCATTCTACAAACTCTCTCAATCATTCTTTAGATCAATGGATCCGGAGGCTCTAATGCGTTCGAATACCCGCAGGCTTTCTTATCTTATCCTCGCAGTCATATTAACGTTATCGCAGGCACTGACGCCGTTCGCTCTTGCTCAATCGTCGAATGGAACTAATCCGACGATGCGCGGATATTCTCAGACGCAGGCCAAAGCTGAGATGTCGTGGGAACAGAAGATGCGGGACATCCCTAAACCCGATCTTCTCAAGGAATATATGAAGGTTCTGTCAGCGGAGCCGCATCACGTTGGCTCGGCTTATGACAAGAAGAATGCCGAATGGATTCTGGCGAAGTTCAAAGAGTTCGGACTGAATGCTTCGATTGAGTCATTCGACGTGCTGTTCCCGACGCCAAAAGAGCGACTGCTGGAAATGACCTCTCCGACCAAATTCACAGCGCAACTCAAAGAGCCGGCAATTCCTGAAGATCCTGATTCATCAGATGCGAACCAGCTGCCGACCTACAACGCTTATTCAGCGGATGGCGATGTGACTGCTCCATTGGTTTATGTTAACTATGGAATCCCGGCGGATTACGAAGAACTGGCAAAACATAACATTGATGTGAAAGGCAAAATCGTGCTTGCGCGTTATGGCGAAAGCTGGCGCGGGATTAAGCCCAAGGTCGCATACGAGCACGGAGCCGTCGGCTGTATCATCTATTCCGATCCCAAGGATGATGGCTATTATCGCGGCGATGTTTATCCGGAAGGTCCGTACCGTCCCGAACAAGGTGTCCAGCGCGGCAGCGTAATGGATATGCCCGTCTATCCTGGCGATCCTCTTACGCCTGGGATCGGCGCTACCAAGGATGCGAAGCGTCTCGCGAGATCAGAAGCACCAACCCTGATGAAGATCCCGGTCCTGCCAATCTCTTACGGAGATGCGCTGCCGCTGTTGAAAGCTTTGCGCGGCCCAGTTGTGCCGGAGAATTGGAAAGGCGCTCTGCCGGTCACCTATCACATCGGACCGGGACCAACTGAGGTCCATTTGAAGCTCAGCTTTGACTGGAGTCTTAAAACAATTAACGACGTTATCGCTCGAATCGACGGAAGCGAATATCCGAATGAATGGATTGTCGAAGGCAATCATCACGATGGTTGGGTGAATGGGGCTTCTGATCCGATCAGCGGAATGGTCACGGTTTTAGAAGAAGCGCGAGCATTCGGAACCCTGCTGAAAGAAGGCTGGCGACCGAAGAGAACGATCATACTTGCAGCGTGGGACGGAGAAGAACCCGGACTGCTCGGTTCAACTGAATGGGCCGAGGAACACGCCGATGAATTAAAGGACAAAGCAGTCTTTTACATCAATTCCGACAGTAACGGTAAAGGACAATTGGGAGCTTCGGGATCACATACGCTTGAACGATTCGTTAACGAAGTTTCTCGCGATGTCACAGATCCAAGGTCAAACAAATCACTTGCCGATGTTCTGAAACAGAGAAGAAGCGAATTCGCCCGCAACGAAGAAGACAAGAAAGAGGCAAAGACAAGAGCTGACAACCGCATCGGGGCTTTGGGTTCTGGATCTGACTACACCGCGTTCATCGATCACCTTGGTGTCGCTTCGCTGAACACGGGATTCGGCGGCGAAGGCGGAGGCGGCGTCTATCATTCGATCTATGATTCTTTCGCATGGTACACACGTTTTTCAGATGGCACGTTTGAATACGGCCGAGCGCTGGCTCAGATGAACGGTTCGATGGCGATGAGAATGGCCGATGCGTCAATCCTTCCTTTCGAGTTCACCGATCTGGCCGACACACTGAATCGTTATGCTGACGAGATCGAAAAACTAGAGAAACAGATGAATCCCCCAAAACCGATCGATCTCACTCCCATGACGAATGCCATCGCTGCGTTGAAAGAGAGCGCTGATCAATACGAGTCGGCCCTGGCAAAGGCTTCAGCTAATGGAGGCGCCGCACTGGATAAAAAGAGCTCGAAAGACGAAGCGCTTAATAAACTACTTTATACATCGGAAAGAAAGCTCACCACGAACGACGGTCTTGCTGGTCGTACCTGGTTCAAACATCAGATTTACGCGCCAGGCTTTTACACGGGTTATGGCGTGAAGACGATCCCGGCAGTACGCGAAGCTCTTGAGCAGAAAAAATGGGATGATGCTCAGAAAGGCGTGCAGACCGTCAAAGACGTCTTAATGTCGATGTCCGCTCAAATCGACGCCGCTACAAAGTTATTGCAAAATCGATAACATTAGAGCGAGCCAGGTTATTTCTTTGCGTCCGCGGTGAGCTCTCCCGGTCGAATCAGTCCCAGGTGTTCGCGCGCGAGGCGCTCGATCACCTGTGGATTAGAATCCATTGCGGCGTTCTCATCGGCCAGGCGATGAATCTCATCGGACAGGTCATCTACCTGCTGCTTAACTAACGTGTTGTGTGCTTTAGCGTCGCGAAGCTCGTGACGACTACGCGCAACAACCGAGATAGCTAACCCGCCGATAGCCAGCAATATCATAATCAGAACAGGTGCAAACGGTACACGGAATCCTGTCGTTTGCGCGCTGGTTGCTGCAACTGGTCGCGCTGGCGCTGCCCATGGGGACATCATCGCCGCATTTATAGCTACTGCTCTTCTGCGAGCCGGCACAGCGGCCGGACGACTTCTTCTAACCGAGAATGAATTTCTTGCCCGTCTCAAGCAATACCTCCAAATCCGCAGCGGAATCGGTCTCCGCATAACATCTGGCTAGAGGCTCTGTCCCCGAAAGCCTTACCAGCAGCCACGATCCATCATCAAATATGTATTTGACTCCATCTATTCGATTGACGCTTGCCACTCGTCGGCCGTTAATATCCTTTGGGTCATCGCCGGCCAAACGGTCCTGCAAACGTTTCTTTATCTCGTCTGTAAGGTGAACGCCGATACGGGCGTTGTGAACTTCACCGACTTCTGAATAGAGCTGGCTAAGCATCTCTCCCAAACTTGCTTGTCGCGCCGCAACCATTTCCGCCGCCAGCAAGCACGCCAGAATGCCGTCCTTTTCGGGATAATGTCCTTTTATAGTTAGACCGGCGCTCTCTTCGCCGCCGATAATGATTGCATCTTCATTGATCAACTCGCCGATGAATTTAAAACCTACTGGCGTTTCATAAACTTTGATTCCCAGTTTTCCCGCAGCGCGATCGACCAGATGAGATGTTGCGACGCTTCGTGCAACGCCGCCCGGCCACTTGCGTGATTCTGCTAAATAACCGACCAGCAGCGATATCAACTGATTCGGAGTAATGAAGGTTCCGTCCCGGTCCAGGACTCCGAATCGATCGGAATCTCCATCCGTCGAAACACCAAGATCGTAGCCACCGTCCAGAACAACGCGTTTCAATTCTTCCAGATGTTCTTCGCCTGGCTCTGGCGCGTGACCACCGAAATAAGGATCGCGCCAATCGTGCAGCACCTTAACTTCGCAGCCGTGTCTCGTCAGGATTTCATCCAGGTATCCACGACCCGTTGCCCATAGCGCGTCGTAACCGATCCTCAACCCGGCACGAGCTATCAGGTCGAGTTTCAATTTCGATTCCAAATCAGCCAAATATCCAGGTCGCGCGTCAAATTCTTTTACCGCGCCGTTGCCACTCGGTTTCGCTCCAGATCCTGACTTCTGCAGACTCTGGATTTCGGCTTCGATAGCCTTTGTAACATCCGGAAGGGCTGGCGCCCCGTCCGCGGTCGAGAATTTGATGCCACAATATTCCGGAGGATTGTGGCTCGCAGTGAAGTTAATTCCGCCAAGCGCCTTATTGTTTCGAATCGCGTATGAAATGGCGGGCGTCGGAGTGTCGCGAGTACAAAGTAACGCTTCAAACCCGTTAGCCGCAATGATTTGGGCCGCTTGTTCCGAGAAACGCTCGGCCATAAAACGCGGGTCGTAACCGACGATCAGTTGTCCAGTTCCTTTATCCTTTAAATAATTGCAGATTGCCCGTGTCACCAACTGGACATTGGCAAAGGTAAATTCGTCGGCAATGATGGCTCGCCAGCCGGATGTGCCAAATTTAATCACAGCACTTCCTCTTTATGATTGCCCATTAGCGCTATTGCCAGGAAACCACACTCCATAGCCGGCCTGAGGTCAGGGGGAAGGAATGTAACACAACAGTTCATGTAGTGCAATAACTTTCTTACATATTTTCCTATAAACAATAGCAATTCTGGGTAACTTCGGTAATTTCAAACAAGGGATTCTGTTCCCTCGCGGAGTTCCTTTGGGAAGAGTTTCTGGGGAAAAGCAGCATAGCACGGCGGCATTTCCTGGGAAAGAGCACTATGCAAGAGGATGAAAAGCCGTAATAACCAGCAATATCGAAAGAGCTATCACCACAACGGTGGTCGCCCACGCTATGCCATTGAAGACGATTCCGTTCCGGTGCTCGCCCATGAGCTCCTCGTCATTCACCAATCGCAGGATTGATACCAGCAAAACCGGAAGAAGCAGTCCGTTAACCACTTGAACGATTATCAGCACCTGTATTAGCGGCAGACCGGGAATCATCGCGGTTAACCCGCCAAGCACAAGCAGCCCGGTAAATATGCCCATAAAAATCGGCGCTTCTTTAAAAGACCGAGAGATGCCCTTCTCAAAACCAAACGCCTCGCTGATCGAATAAGCCGTTGCCAGGGGCAGAACGCTCGCTGCCAGCATGGATGCGCCAAAAAGACCTATAGCAAACAAAGCTTTCGCATAGACGCCCGCGAACGGCTCCAACGCTGCCGCTGCCTGTTCCGCGGTGTCTACCTTGATCTGATGTGTATAGAGCGTAGCCGCTGTGCAGATGACGATAAAGAACGCTACAAGATTCGAGGTTATCACACCGAAATAGACGTCAGCTCGTTCCATCGCGTAATCGCGCATCGTGATTCCGCGCTCTACAACAAGAGACTGCACCGAAATCTGCATATATGGGGTAATGGTCGTACCGACTGTTGCAAGGAACAACGCGATGTAGCTTCCATCAAGATGAAACGTAGGAATCAATGTTCCTCGCGCAACCTGTCCCCAATCCGGTTTGGCAAGAAAAGCCGAAACAATGTATCCGAGGAACACAAAGGTCATTAAGAGAAATATCTTCTCGACTCGGCTGTAAGAGCCTTTGACCACCAGCCACCAGACCGAGAAAGTAACAATCGGTATCGAGACATATCTGGGAATCTTAAACAGTTCCAGTGCCGCCGCGATTCCGATAAATTCAGAAATGACGGTCGTGCCATTTGCAAACAGAACGCACAGCATAACGAACGCAGTCCAGCGAATACCGAAGTTCTCGCGAATCAGCTCGCTCAGTCCCTTGCCTGTTGCCGCGCCCATTCGTGCGCACATCTCCTGGATCACACCAAGACTGAATGTGCTGAGAAAGAGCATCCACAGAAAGCTGTAGCCATACCCAGCTCCCGCGGAAGAGTAAGTCGCAATACCACCAGCATCATTTCCCGCGCTTGCCGCAATCAATCCGGGGCCCAGGATGCCAAGATAAGCCAGAAAGCGGTATCGCGGCAGACGAAGTCGTCGCAAACGCTCAAGTCCCTTTGCGCCGCGACCTGCCAGCACACGACCGACTTCTTTTGCTGCTGAAATTGGCTTCATTGGCAAACTTCTTTTACGACTTGTTTAGATTGGAAATGTCAGAGAGACTGGTAATGACAAATCAATCGAACGCTCAGATCGAAACTCTGGGTAACCTTCCCTGCCAGTTTTCCGGCAACAGCAAATTCACCGCATCGTCTGCCGTGATGATGCCTTGAATCTCGCCGGTTTCGTCAAGCACCGGCAGCGCCAGCAGGTTGTATTCAGCCATGAGCCGGGCTGACTCCAGAGCCGCGTCATCGTAATGAACAGACAAGAACTCCTTCAACATAATTTCGCTTATGGGCTTTTGCGGATCGCTCAGAATCAAATCTCGGAGCGTCAGTATGCCGACCAGTTTGTGGCTCTCGATCGACTCTGTCACGAACAGGTAATAGATCATCCCGGTCGGCTCGCCCAATCCTCGCAAATAATCTGTGGCCTGTGCAGCGGTGAAATCCTGCGGCACTGGCGTAAAGTCCGTAGTCATCGTGCCGCCCGCTGTGTCTTCATCATACGACAGCAGCTCCAGAACTTCTTCGGATTCTTCCTTCTCCATCAGGCTCAGAAGTTCCGTAGCCTTTTCTTCCGGCAGTTCACCTAACAGGTCCGCTGCATCGTCAGGTTCCATCTCTTCCAGAATGTCGGCGGCTTTCTCTTCATCCATTCCGCCGATGATGTTTGCCTGGCGCTCTGGCGACATCTCTTCCAGTGCATCGGCTGCAGTTTCGTCGTCCAGAGACTCCAGTACTTCCGCGCCTTCGTGATATGAAAGCGAATCAACCAACCGCGCGATCTCTACAGGATGAAGCTTCGCCAGCCTATCCATCGAAACCTTCAATCGAACAACTGGCATCTCGCTCGCCAGATATTCAACGTCTGCCCAATCGATCACTTCCGATCTATTGCTTTGCCGGACAACGCCTCGCGGCGCCAATCTGCGCAAAAGAGCCTGAAAGCTGACATCGACACCCACAACCCGGTATTGACCGTTAACCTGAGCTATCTCAACATCATTCGCTCTGACAATTCGGCGGTCGTCGACATCGATGATCTGCCTGTCCAGCACATCGCGCACGAGAAGAGCTTCGTTTTCCCGTCGCTGAAAAGGTTGCAAATCGATTTTAAAGCTCGACAGACGAACGCCTTTCGAATCCAGTTCGCTGACCTGAGACCAGTTGATAAAGAATTCGCGCGTCCACGACCGCGCCACCAGTCCCGTCAAAGTCGGATAAGTGTCGTTCCCCGTGAATATGATGATATCTTTGATTGAGGCGAATTTGCCGCCTGCCCGGTCCACAATTGGCTGGCCTATTAGCTGCGACAGGTAAAGCATGCTGCCTCCAAAGGACTTGTTAGCATGCCTACCAGACGGAACGCAGGCATGAAGGGCATAGTAGCCGAGGCAGCCTTTTGGTTCAAGGCGCTCAGTGAATAGCTTGATTGATTTTTTGCGGAGTTTTTCTGTTATTTAACTGGCTGTTTTTGCCAGATCAACATCCGCAGGGTTTGTCCGGCCAAAACACAGCTTATCTCTTCACGCGACCCGTTCGATTCTGACAATAAAGTCATTCTGGTCCCCGATTTTGGCTTGGAAATCAGGTTGAGAAGCTCTCGATTGAAAATCTCTGTCGCGTTCGCGTGCGAATCAGGCAAGATCATGGTTATACTGGTCGAGATGCCGGCCGGATCGAACGAGATAATATATTGTCCCGAACTTTGCCAATAAGTTTCCGATTCTTCTGTTCCGCTGCGGGGCTTGCCCAGGAGAGTTTGCACACTCTCGCGGCTGAGCCCAGGCATCAGCTTACCGAATCGGTCAAAGATTGCTGGCATCAGCAGAACTTTGAAATCGTCTGGCCGCCGAACATGGACAATGAATTGGTTCTCCTGGCGTTCGGTACTGACAATAACACCTGAAACGTCCTGTCCCTGAGACAAACAGACTGATCCATCTGAGCCAAGAAGGACAGCCGAAACGAGGAGCAACACCACCCAAATACGGTTCCGGTTCATATACAACCTCCGCGAATGGGGTTTTGCACAGCATCGGGGATTTAAGGAGAAAATGCTTGCAGGCCGCAATATTGCGGCTTTAGTTTAACACGATACCGTCCAAAGTAGGTAGGTCATTTTCCAAAACCTTGGATACATTTCGGTAATGAGGGCCACCGGGATCGTAATTTCCGCCTAAGACTGAGAACCCTGTTTAGAATTGGTCCTTTTAAGGCTTCTGCTCTCGGAAAACGCCCAAGCTAAGACCGTGTGCTCTGAGGCGGGGTCTGTGACAGCAGATGGCCGTAAACGTCAGACAATCCGTTTGGTGTCACAGCGCAATCAATTCAAAATAAAGGAATTACCAGGCCTGTGACAGTGTGACAGCAGTTGGCCGAATTCCCCTTTTCAGCCATCAGTTAGTTTAGATTGTGCTCCCTTGCGGAAGAACGCGACATTTAGAAGTACGTCCAAAACTGACTCGGGGCATATGGCTTCAAGGATTAATTTCATAAAAAAATCCACCTCGCGAACCGGAATGTATAACATTGTTCAACTTGAAAAAAACAAGTTTAAAGTCTTTAAAACCAATGACGAAATTGAGTGCAAGCAGACAGGAGACTTGGGAAACCTGGCTTTTGCTGTATGTCGGTCCAGCTCCATACATTAAGGTTACGGCTCTGACTTAGAAGCTCTCAACAGTTCCCGTCCTGCTAAAGAAAAATGTATGTGAGGGGTTTTAGAGGTGTTTAGACAACTAAGGATTTGTGTATTCATTTCAATTGCGATTATAACCGTTACTGGTGCGGATAGAATCACATCAAGTTTAAATATAAACAACATTACGCACGCGCAGACCAAGGCGAAACCACTTCCGCCAATGATTGCCCGCGCATCCGGTCAGGTACCAAATTTCAATTTCGCTCAATCTCCGCTGGTTATCCTGGACACGACTTACTTGCCACCGACCGGAAAGTCGATAGTTGTCAACGCTGGAGGTAATCTTCAGACCGCGATCAACCAGGCTCAGCCCGGAGATGAGATCGTCCTGCAGGCAGGCGCCACCTTCATCGCGCCATTGGATGGCTTTGTTCTTCCGACAAAAGCAAATCCGACCGGTGCCTACATAACGCTCAGATCATCGGCAATGAACAGCCTTCCGGCAGAAGGAACTAGAGTCAGTTCCGCAGATTCGGCATCGATGCCAAAGATTTTGACGACCAATACCAAGGGCGCTTTGATAACGCAGACCGGCGCTGGCGCAAATAATGTTGCGTACTGGCGAATTATGGGGATCGAGATTTCGTTGACTCAGAATGCGCTGCCCGATGGCAACAGCGCGGGCGCGGGAGCAAACACAGGACTTGTTCGACTTGGCGACCCTTATGAAACAAACATAGCCAACGTTCCCCACGACATTATTATCGACCGCTGCTACATTCACGGATTGCCAACCGTCAATTCCATTCGCGGCATTAATCTGAACAGCGCAACCACATCCGTCGTCGATTCATATCTGTCTGATTTCCACGGCGTTCAGTGGGAATCACAAGCCATCGCAGGATGGAACGGTCCTGGTCCGTACAAGATTTATGACAATTACCTGGAAGCAGCCTCCGAGAACGTGATGTTTGGCGGAGCTGATCCGCTAATAGTCAATCTTACGCCAAGCGATATCGACATTCGTCGCAATGACTTTTTCAAACCACTTTCGTGGAAACCGGATGATCCCAGCTTTGCCGGTTATCATTGGACGGTAAAGAATCTGTTGGAATTGAAGAACTCGCGCCGTGTACTGATAAAACGAAATACTTTCACTAACAACTGGCTGGACGCGCAGGCGGGTTATGCCGTGTTGTTCAAATCGGTGAACCAGGACGACACTGCGCCCTGGTCGGTCAGCCAGGATATCCAATTCCTGGACAACATCGTCAGCCACAGCGCCTCTGCCATAAATATTCAGGGACACGATCCCGATTACGCCAGCGGTCAAACTGTTCGAGTCTGCATCGAAAATAATCTATTCGAAGACATTTCTGGCGCGCCGTGGGGCGGCGGCGAAGGAACATTCCTGAAAGTAAATCAAAGCGATTCGATTCTGGTCGATCACAATACTGTCAATCAGGACGGCAATCTTATTACCGCTTACGGTGTGCCGACCACAGATTTTGTTTTCACTAACAATATAGCGCCGAGTAATACCTACGGTATTAAAGGTGATGGCACATCGACCGGTATGCCAACAATGGCTGCGTATTTCCCACGCGGCATCTTCCTGAAAAACGCCATCGCCGGAGGACAAGCAGCGAGTTACCCGCTATTGAATTTCTTTCCGACATCGATGAATGCTGTAGGATTCATCAGTCCTGCAGCCGGCAATTTTGGACTGGTGGCGAATAGTCCTTACAAATTCGCCGCAACGGATGGCGACGACCTGGGAGTTGATATGGGAGGTCTGGGAATAGGACCGTGGGTTACGCCAGACATTCCGCCGCAAGTTACGGCTTTCGCATCAGTGGTCAGCGGAGTTGCCCCTCTGCCAGTCAGGTTTTCCAGCATAGCATTCGACCCCGACGGCCAGATCGTGTCGTATCTGTGGGATTTCGGTGATAGCCAAACGTCGAGTTTGGCGTTGCCTTCACACACTTACCAGCAGCCGGGGATTTATTCCGCAAAAGTAACGGTGACAGACAACGGTCAGGCGTCGTCCAGCGCGACAGTTGTAATAATGGTCGCTGGGCCGCCGCCCGCAGTTGGTGCGATCAGTCCAACCACTGGATCTGGCAATGGTGGTACTCAAGTAACGATCAGCGGATCTGGCTTCCAGGCTGGAGCAATCGTCAGTATGAGCGGGATGCCTCTCTCAAATGTGGTCGTGGTCAACAGCTCAACGATTGCTGCGACGACTCCTCCGCATGCCGCAGGCCCCGTCGACGTGACCGTGACAAACACCGATAAAAGTAGCTGCACACTGAAATCGGGCTATACCTTCGCTGCGTCCGAAACTGTCCTGCTGTCCGATGATTTCAGCGCCGGCACGATAGACACCACGAAATGGCTGCCAAACAATGTGTTCAGCGGTACGACCAATACTTCGGTTGCGGTCAAGACTGCCAGCGGACAGTTGCAAATAGGACCGCTGGTCCAGGCCGCGACAACTTCCATATATAACGGACTGCGATCTTCTGCTGTGTACAATTTCACCGGAGCGTACGCCTACGTTCAAATGGTTCGCTCGGCGGCATCGAACACAAGCGCCGATTCGATGTTCACAATCGGCTCGGATGTCAACAACTACTATCGAATCTACGTTGAGGGTCCGAATCTGATGATTCAGAAAAGGGTTGCCGCTGGATCGAAAGTCACTATGGTGACGGTTCCATACAACGCTGCCAATCATGCTTTTTGGAGAATCAGACACGATGCGGTGTCGAGTAATGTAGTCTTCGAAACTGCACCGAATGTCTCGGGCACGCCTGGAGTTTGGACGCAGTTATATAGCGAATTCTGGAATGCGAACGTCAAGCTAACTTCGATAATATTTGAGATGAAGGCCGGTACATTCCAGAACGAAGCCAATGCGCCGGGAACGGTGTTATTCGATAATTTCAGGGCCGCTCATCCATAACAATTTATTTATGGAACATGACTGGAAAGACTGTAAGGGCAGGCCTTGTGCCTGCCCGGATCGTGCGAAGCGCGATGAAGTTGGCCGTTTAGGTAACGTTTGATTGCCTTTCGGCAATCCGGGCAGGGACGAGCCCTGCCCCTACATTTTTATCTCGACTTGCCTGGCGCAGTTCCAGATTGCGCCTCAATCGGAGCGATGGCCGCTCAACTATGTAATACGACAGCAATGCCGCTGCGATGGCAAAGATAATGTTCACTGGAAATCTGGTGAATGTCGACGTCGAACTCCGATTAAGGAATATCTGCTGCCACAGGTAGATCGAATAACTTATGACGCCAATGAACGCTATCGGTCTTGCATTGAGCATCCTACCAATTCGTCCTTCGCAATTTGTGATGCACCAGTCAATGCAGAGAACTATACCAACATTCATCACCGTAAATCCCACGAAGAAATCTATCCGCGGGCGATCGTGCAGCGCGCTGGCAGCCAGAACCACGAAAGGCACTATTAAAAGCAATCGCGAGTTGAGAATGGATTTGTAGAGCTTTTGACTGTGCAACCATTCGCGCGTTCCGGCCAGGACACAGCCAATCGCGATTGAATCGCAGATTCCTTCGAAACGAGTGCCGACTTCACCGGCAGCCTGTGGGTTTAACCACCACAGACCAAGGCGAATAAATGGGCAGGCAAAAAGCAATACCAGCGCAAACGCTAACCCTCGACGCTTACCTGCCAATATCAACAGAGCGGGCCACAGCAGATAAAACTGTTCTTCAACGGCCAGTGACCAGGTATGACCGAGATACCAGGAGCGTTCCGGATAATAATTCGCGGTATATGTCAGCGCGTGCAGTTTATCCCTCGGAGAGAGCGCAATCCAACCGCCAGCTTCGAGCAGGATCACAACAAAAACCATTACAAAATATGGCGGCAGAATCCGCAGCGTACGACGGAAATAAAATCGAACCAGATTGATCTTGCCATCGCTTTCCAATTCTTCCAGCAGCAGGCTGGTAATCAGAAAACCGGAGATTACGAAAAAGACCCTGACACCAAGCTCGCCCAGCGCAAAGAATTTGCCCACAGACTGCGGAATGAAGAGTCCTCGGGTTCCGATCATATGACTGACGAGCACAAGAGTGATTGAAAGAGCTCTCAGCCCGTCCAGCGAAGGCACACGACCTGATCTTACTTTCATGACTTCCCTCTTCAGCAGAATTACATTGCCATTGGGAGTTCGAGTGTTTCGGACACTTCTTCGATGATCGATCGGTCAATCGTTTCGCGTCCTGCAGTGTAGCCGTAAAGAAGAGCGTTGTCGCAGATGTTATTAATTACACGCGGCGTTCCGCTGGAGACCTGTGCGATCATTTCAACTGCGTCGCTGCTGAAGATATTGACGCGTTCTGCGCCAGCAACTTTTAATCTAAAACGGATATATTTACCGGTCTCGAATTCGTTCAGGGGCTTTATTGAACAACGGAGCGATATGCGTTGTTTAAGTTGTCTCAGCTCCGGTCGTCTCAGCACATCGCCAAGCTCAGGCTGACCGCAGAGGATTATTTGCAACAGCTTTTCGCTGTTTGTTTCGAAGTTAGAGAGCAATCGGATCTCTTCCAGCACCTTTGTCGGCAATCCGTGCGCTTCGTCGATTATCAACACCGTTCGTAGTCCCTTACGGTGACGAGTGATCAATGTTTGACCAATCGCGTCCAGCAACTCAGGTTTCGCCGCGCTTCGTGAAAGCTGTAAACGTAATCCTGTTGCGATATTTGAATAGAAATCCGGCACGGTCATGTAGGGATTGAAAATATAGATCGACAAAATTCTGCTGTCGAATTTCTGAATGGCGGATCGTAGCGCTGTCGTCTTTCCCATTCCCACCTCGCCTGTCACGGCAACCAGTCCTTTGTTGGTTGAAATGCCGTAGCGAAGATTGGCCAGGACCTCAAGGTAGCTTTCCGTTTTGAAGATGTAATTCAGATTCGGCGTTAATCCGAACGGAATGTCACGAAGTTTGTAGAATTCCTGATACATTCTAGTGTTCTCCTGAACGCATTGGCGCAAAATTGTTATGGGTGCACCCCTGTAACGTTGACCAGAATTACAATCGCGACAATGCAGGCCAGTACGAACAAAACCATCAATGTACCTGGATGAGAGATGACTTTGGCGGCCATCGTTTGTTTTTTCGTGTACTGGTCGGCGTAAGAATTTCCGGATTTTATTCTTTGTGTAGCTCTGGGCAACTGTTCTACTGAACTCGGTTTTGCGGGATGGCTGATACTCCTTTGTGACGAAAAGGCCTTTGATCTGTCAGTCGAATCGGCGATCATTATCTGAGCGGGCGCGGTTGAAGCTTGATCGACTGCTTCTTCCGTCTCGGTTCTGAACCCTTGGGATAGTTCTTCGTTATGTTCGCCGAGTTTTGGTTCAGACTGAAGCATTTGCTGAAGCGCCGCTAAAACTTCCGATGCATTTTGAAAACGTTTATTCTGATTCGAGTCCAGCAAGCATAGAACAACATTCGAGAGAGTTCGCGGAAGCTCTGGAAACAATATGTGTGGAGACATCGGCGATTGGCGCAAGCGGCGTTCGCGAATCAGGAGCGGATCGGTCGAATCAAAAGGCAATCTGTCGGTCAGCATTTCGAACATGATCACGCCCAGGGTGTAAAGATCACTGCGGTGATCGACTATAGTATTATCAACTTGCTCGGGACTCTGATATTGAGCTGGGCACAATTTTGAGCGAAGCGAAAATACCCACGCCTGGTCCGGGTTCTCTTCCGCGCCAAATTCGGAAATAAGCACCGCGTTGTCTTCGCCGATGAGGATGTGCTCCGGTTGAAGCATTAAATGAACAACACCTGCGTTGTGCGCATGATCCAGCGCTAAAGCTATCTGACAACCAATATCGATTACTTCATCGATGCGAAGCCAGCCTTTTCGATCCAGCAACGAGCGAAGCGTTTCCGTTGCCGGACTGACATCGCCAACGGTAAACAAAACGCCGTTTAGTTCTTCTGGACCGCTCTCTCTGGCAATATTTTCGTGCGACAGACGAGCCGCTGCGGATGCCTGTAGCGTGAAGAGAGTCTTGGCGGTGGCGTCGCCAGTTGGAATCTTGAGGACAACCTCCTTCTTTTCCTGATATTCGCGGGCCCGGTAATAAGTAACGTTGCCCATGGTTTTGATCGAGTTCAGAACCAGAAAACGACCGGATAGCGCGGAGCCGATCTCTGATATAGGGCTGCGCTCCAAATAAGCGCGGTTTAGCGAGGTTGCCATAGTTTCACCAATGATGCGTCGCCGGGGCGATTGAATGCTACAAGCTGATTCGCCGCAGCGGATTTAAAAGTCGATCGACGGGAGCTAGCGTGTTTCGCCTTGTCCAGTTCATCCAGATTGCATCCGACAGCCGTACCATCGATGGCGGCCGATTTAAACGGGCTGGCCGGATCAAGACGATAGTTGCCATTCTGACCGTCAGCGAATTTGATTGAATCGACGCCAGCAGGAAAGAAATTACCGGGCGGATACACCGAAGCCGATACACCTCCGGGCAATCCCGCAATCACGTTGTTAGAGAATGTCGCATCCGGAAAGTATGCCCGAATAGTATCGTTGCCTGTGCCGCGGGCGTCACCCTTAACGCCATAAGTATTATGTCGAATTATATTGTCTGTAAAAACAAAGCCGGTGCTGGGCGTCCCGTACGCCGTGATGACATTGCCCGACTGAAAGACCGTATTGTGATCTACTCTTACATTCGGGGACTCGGTAATCTGCAGAAAGATTCCGCTGCCGCCCCAACGTCTTGCGTCGATATCATCAAACAGATTATTAGCGATCAAAATGTTATTAGTGACGTGATCGGTGTTGTGTTCGCGACCGAGAATGTTGATTGCCGATGACGCGTGTCGAACGATGTTGTCCTTGAAGGTTACGTGTTCGGTAATGCTCCAGGGTGCTTTTCCATCCTGGTTCGATGATTTAAATAGAATCGCGAAACCGGTTTGGCCACTGACCCAGCTATTTTCGAAGGTATTACCCTCAACCAAAACCCTGCGAGCGTTCTTCAACTCAAAGAGATTCTTTGTTACCCATTTGTTCGAATTATCGTTTTTCCAGGCGAGAGGTTTGCAGCAGTAGTTCTGACGAAATTCGATATCCGAAGGCGTCAAACCTTTAATCGAAGGGTCTGCGCCACCAAACATTACGTTTTCGCCGGTAGCTTCGAGATAGTTGTTAACGATCTTAAAAGGCCCGGGGCCGTTCCACCCGCAAACAGCTTGCGTGTCCTGGCCGCTGTCGTGAAATTCGGAAATGTATGAATCGATGACCGCAGTTCGTGCGCTGTTCAGCGCAACGCCTCTACGCATTGCTCCGGTTTTATTGCCGTGAATGTAGCAGCGGTCAATTATGATATCGTGAGGAACGTTGTTGACATCGGTTTCTTCGGAATCGCCGAGACGCACAAGCGCCGTGTTCGACTTTACTGTAGGCTCAACAGTAAACTCGATTCCAATTATCCTATAGTAATGGGCGTTCTTCTCTGTTCCTAGCGCGGGCGCGCTATCAGCACTGACGATCTTCGGCATTGCCTGAGAATGTTTTTCGGGAATGACGCGTTCGCCTTCGGCTGGAATTGCAGTTAGTTTCGACGTTCTGATAACAATCCAATCAGTTGAGCGCGAATCCGCCTTTGCAGGCAATATGAACCCGCCGGCCGGAGCGGTGAATGTAGCGCCAGCGTCGAGAACGATAGAGTCTCCTGGCTTGGCCTTGTTGATTGCAGCTTGAAGGGCGCCGCCTTCGGTTACTGTGATTGTTTTTCCTGACGGCTGTTTGAAAGCTGTATTTAACGTAGTCTGCGGCAGATCAGGGTCTTTAGATGAAACTGCGGAAACCGGCTTCGCGAGGCGGGATTCGAAGGTGCGGTCGACCACCGGCGAGTCAGAGTTATGATAGAAAAATCGTTCCGCACCGTATCCTAGGAGCGCAATCACTAACACTGCAAAAATTTTAACACTGAATCGCATATTCAATGACGTAGCGCAATCAGGGATAACTGCGCTACCAGCACAATCCCTGGTAACTCTTGAGAACGTCCTTCATATCGAAGAACCTGACCAGATCTACGATAATACGACCGTTGTTCAGCTTGTCTTCAAGCGCGCGGAATTCGTTCTCTTTCTTGCCGATGATGATCAACTCTGAACGCTCGACGACATCGTCCAGTGACGAACACATCAACGACGAAATGTGCGGGATCTCGCGTTCGATATATTCCTTGTTCGCTCCGAACAATCTAGCCATCTCGACTTCACGGTCATAGATTGATAGTTTCAGTCCCTTGCCGATTAATTGCTCGATCAGGCTAACCATCGGACTTTCTCGAAGGTCGTCGCTTCCGGATTTAAAACTCAATCCAAGAACACCGATATTCTTTCGACCAGTCTCAAGAATCATGTTGAAGGCGCGTTCTACCTGCATTCGATTGCTAACCAGGATTGAGCTCAGCATCGGGATATCGACATCGTGTTCCTTTGCTTTGTAGGTCAGAGCCCGTAAATCCTTTGGCAGACAGGATCCGCCAAACGCAAAGCCGGGTTTCAGATAGTAAGGCGACAGATTGAGCTGTTTATCCTGACAAAAAACTTCCATGACCTGATGGCTATCAACGCCAAGACTCTTGCAGATGTTTCCGATCTCGTTCGCGAAGGTGACTTTCAACGCGTGGAAACAATTGCAGGTGTATTTGACCATCTCGGCTTCTTTGATTCCGATGACAATGGTTTGAGCATCAATATCCGAATAGAGACGGCGCAGCAGTCCAGCGGTGTCTTCGTCATCGGCTCCGATCAGAGTGAAAGGTGGATGATTGAAATCATTGATCGAAGTTCCTTCACGAAGGAATTCAGGGTTGATTGCTATACCAAAGTCGCGACCTGCGCGTTTGCCGGAATAGACTTCGAGGATCGGAGTGACTGTCTGCTCAATTGTACCTGGCAGCATTGTGCTGCGGATTGTGACTATATGATATTTGTTCTTTGCGGCCAGAGCTTCACCAATCTGCTGACAGGTTCGTTTTACGTATGTCAGATCAAGACTGCCGTTGTGATTGCCTGGCGTGCCGACGCAGATCAGAGAGATATCAGACTCTTCGACAGCCGCGCCGACGTTGCTGGTTGCTTGCAGTTGCCCCTTCTTGACGGCCTTGGCGATTAACTCTTCAACGCCCGGTTCAACAATCGGACTGCGCCCGCTGTTGATGATTTCGACTTTTACCGGATTGATATCGACTCCGATGATATCGTGCCCTTTTTCGGCAAAACAGGCCGCGGAAACACAGCCGACATATCCAAGTCCGAAGATGCTTATTTTCATATTGATTCCTGCAAAATTACGCCGCGAGAGCTTGAACCTGTTTTTTGGCCACGCGCTGGCATATCTCTGCGAATTTATTCGCCGCGTGTTGCCATCCGAATCGCTCACAAACTACCTGACGAGCCTTTTCACCGATTCGCCGAGCGAACTCTTTGTCTTTAAGAATCCTGATTACCGCTTGCGCGAAAGCGGATGGCTCGTCTTCGATCAATACTTCTTCCGTGTTGCGCAAAGGAAGACCTTCAGCGCCGACCGATGTCGAGATAAGGGGCATTGCCATCGACATCGCTTCGTAAATTTTTATCCTGGTGCCCCCGCCAATTCGCATTGGGACTACGTAGGCGCTGGCGGCTGCCATGAACGGCCGGATGTCCTCCACTCGACCAGTCACTTTTATTCGCGGATTCGTTTCGGCCAGAGCCTTTAATCGGCTGGTCGGTTTTCTGCCGACGACAGTCAGATTGACTTGCGGAATCTCCGCGGCAATTTGCGGCAGTATCTGCTCAGCAAAATAGACAATCGCGTCTTCGTTCGGAAGCCAATCCATCGATCCTGTGAATACAAGGCCAAACGGATCCTTGCTTGCCGTCATAGGCTGGAAGAACGCGGTATCCACGCCGGTTGGAACGTCGTGGACTTCAGCAAGTTTGAACTGGTTTCGAAACAATTCGCGATCGACATCAGACACGGCAATCACACAGTCAAATCGACGACAAGCTTCGCGTTCGTATCTGACCATTTTTCGCCATTGCCCGTAGAAGTATCCTTTCTTGGCCTTATTGTTAGCTGTCTCGTAATGGCGCTGCCAGATCATCGATTCAACGTTGTGCTGGAATAGAACCGACGGGACGTGTGATTGCGGCAAATTGATGCTGGGCACAAGAAAGTCGCTGACAACAATGTCATACTGGTTCTCTGACAATTCTCTGTCGATAGCACCGCGCATAGCAGGTGAGCGATACTTCTGAATCGCATACGGCAGCGATGAGCCGAGATTCATCATCAGATCGCAGTAGAATTTTGGGCTGAATTTCGCGGTCTCTTTCCAGGGCACGGTGATCAGCTTGTGGCAATATTCGTCGGCGCGGTCGAAAGCTTCGCGTGTGTCGTCCGAAGTCGTTAGAGCCAGATATGTGATCTGGTGGTCGCGCTTCAAATGTTTGAGCATCTGGTAGGTGCGAATCTTGCCGCCTCTATCAACAGGGTGCAGCAAATCGCTCTTCAGCCACAGGATCTTCACGCGGTTATCTCCCTAAGATAAAGAGAGACCGAATCCCTTGGTTCTTACAATTTTTGGGGTGCGCCATCCTGATCAACCGGGCGGCGCTGTGGTAGTCATCCGGTAAAGATATGGAACAGTTAAGCCCGCCCTACCGGGTCAATCACTCAGGTTACGCGGGGACTGCCAAAGTGCCGCCTAGTTGATTAGGATGGCGCACCTCAAAAGCTTCGCCGTCAATGAACTGGCGTTGCCAAACCTCAAAGTTGATCAGGGACCAGAGGCGCTCGGAATGATCTTCGCCGACCTGATGGAGCAGAACTAATTCGCGGATGTATTCGTCGTTAAACATACGGCGATCGCGCGTGCGATCACCGAGAACGTATTCATCGACTATGTGGCTGAACGGTCCGCGCAGCCATTTACCGATGGGGACAGGAAAGCCCATCTTCTTTCGCGTCAAAATCTCTTTCGGCAATTTGCCACGCATCGCCTGTCGCAAAATGAACTTTGTAGTGATTCCACGCAGTTTCATACGCTCTGGCAAGCGGGCGGCAAATTCGACAAGCTTATGATCCAGGAACGGCACTCGGCTCTCGATTGAAGCCGCCATACTCATCTGGTCCTGCTTCATCAGGAGCTCGTGGAGATAAGTCTTCATATCCGCAGCCAATAATTGATCCAACAAAGACTTTGCGTCGGAGCCGCTTATTGTCTCCAATATAGCGTGGTAAGGATTGCGCTCAGCAATTTTTGATTCGATGTTTCTGGTGAACATTCCCCGCTGACGATTGCGGGAAAATACCGAGAAGTTGTCAAAATAGATGTTTCCGATGTCTGGCTTAACACACAGAAACGTCCTCATCAAACGCTGCCGCGTTCGGGATGCCGTGCTCAAGCCTTCTATTACCGAGGTTAGAATACGTTGGACGGCGTTCGGAGTTACTTTGTCATAGATGCGACCTAAGGCAAGGTTGTAAATCGTTTTTCGGTACTTGTCATAACCCGCAAGCAATTCGTCACTTCCCTCGCCTGTCAAAACAACTTTAACGTGTTTCGATGCGAGTCTGGACACAGCATAAAGTGGAATGCTGGATGGGTGCGCTATGGGTTCGTCTTCCTGATAGACCATCTGCGGCAGCAGGTTAAAGAATTCGGACGGAGAAACCACAACCTCGTGATGGTCGGTGTTGAAAGCTTTCGCGACAATGCGTGCATATTCGAGCTCATTTGCTTCGCGCTCGGCAAAAGCGACGGAAAAAGTTTTGATCGGTTCGTTGACCATTCCGCTCATGGCGGCTGCGATGGCGCTGGAATCGATACCTCCAGACAGGAACATGCCAAGCGGAACATCGGCCATCAAACGCAACCGTACAGATTCGTTAAATATATTCGCGAACTGGTCAACGTACTGTTCGTCGCTGAGCCTCTCATCCGATTTCTCAAAACTGAGATCCCAATAACGATTGATCTTAACTTTGCCATCGCGCCACAACAAAGTGTGACCGGGCAGCAGCCTCCTCACTCCAACGAACAATGTTTCTTCGCCGTAGGTCGACCGATTCGCAAAATAATCCGGCAAAACGTGGAGATTCACTTCGGGTGCAACGGCCCCCGAGACGATCAGCGCTTTTATCTCGGAAGCGAAATAGAGCGAGCCGTCGTCGCGATGAACGTAATAGACGGGCTTTATGCCCAATCGGTCCCGAGCAAGAAGTAATTGCTGTTTGTTTTGATCGTAGATCGCGAAGGCGAACATGCCTCTTAGATATTCGACCACTTTCTCGCCGTGCTCTTCGTAGAGATGTAGAATCGTTTCGGTGTCGCAATGCGTTCGGTATCGATGACCACGATCTTCTAAAGATTTTCTGTAATCGCCATGGTTGTAGATTTCGCCGTTAAAGACTATGTGGATCGTACCGTCTTCATTGCACATCGGCTGTTTGCCGGCTGTGACATCGACGATACTTAACCGACGATGGGTAATACCAACATTCCCTGAGATGAAAAGACCGCTGTCGTCCGGACCTCGATGGATAAGTGAATCGCGCATTCGTTCCAGAACACCGCGATCCATCCGCGTTCGAGCGCGATTTGACAACGCTATACCAGTAATTCCGCACATAACCTATTTACTCTCGTTCTGGACGTTGTGTCTTAAGAATGATTTTTCACGCCCAGGGTTGAGTTTCCCATTAATCCGGATGGAATATTTGTCTTTCGACCTGACTATTATCGGAACATCAGGATCGGCTTCGATCCTCAGCTCACGCCCGTCTAACTTCAGGGTAAGGTAGCTCAATCGCTGATTCGCTTCGATGATCAATCGATCCGCAAAACTGAAATGTTGTCCGCCTAATAGAACTGCTTCCTGAAAAACTTCCTGTCCCGGCTGATGACGTATCCAGGACCAATCAAAGTCACCGATAAAAGGGTCTATGAAGGTCGGACCACTGCCGCGGAAGAAGAGAAGATCGTTACCGTGCGCTCCGGAAATCTGATAGATCTTTATATTGTCGATGGTTTCTTCATACGCAACGGGTTTTGGCCTGCTGATCTGTCCCGGCAGAATTATCGAGACAAACTCCTGCGATCCCTCTGCCGTTTGCGAATAGGTGCATATTGGTGCCGCGACAAGATCTCCGTAACACGGAGAAATCCATCCGTCATCGCACTGCCAGTCGCCATCCCGGCCAAACGTAAAGATGCTGATACCGGGAGCGAATGCGCTTTGTGCGTTCAGCATAACACTTCCGCGAACAGCCTCAGCAGACGGATTGCTGTTGGGAACAAAATGGAATCTGACATCACAACGATGTTTTCCGGTCGCATGCACTTTGTCCCGTATAATCCAGTAATTGTCCTTCAGGAATAAAACCTCTCGTGAATGCGCCGTGCGGCCGTCTAGTCGTTGATAGCCATCGTGCTCGCCGGCGAAATAATCGAAACGACTATGAGTAATCCACGATTTTGTCCACGCGGACGCAATCTGTCGCCAGGAAAATACATCGTTTGGCAGCGAAGAAGATTCCTGATCAATCGTGACTGTATTATGGGCCGTCGATGAGCGGAAATAATCGCGCAATTGCTGGGAGCCAGTATAGGTATATGTTCCGGGATCGACCAGCATCGTTCGACCTGCCGCGGCCAGATCGATTGACAGCGCATCGGCATGTGCATGACCGCAATTCAATGTTCCGTGCGGCCCGCAATCGATCAACAGATAATTCGCCGTGCGCGACCAGCTATCACGCATTACATAGTAACCACCGTCTTGAAAAGCCTTTGATAGTTGCTCGGGCTCGCGCGGCTTCAGGTCATCGAATTGCCAGAGTCGCTCGGCGCCGACCAGCCATAATGTTTCTTCGGTGACATCGCCGGCGACAAATTTGTAATCGGGTCGCGCAAAGAGGACGGCGCCAGTTGCCAACGAGGAACGAAAATCGTTAGGCAACCGATTGTCGAGCATCACCAGACGTCCGCCATCATCGTCACCAAACAGCGGAGTCGTTCCATCCGGCCTGGTGATATACATCAAATGGTCAAGCAGAGCGGTCAGCTTCTCGACGTGAATCTTTTCTATCGGGTTTCCGTTCAGTTGCTCGAGCAAATAAAAATGCGTGTAGAAATCGACTGTATAGCGATGATAGTAGCTGGCCTGCTCGAAATAGACGCCGTCGTCGCGCACCTGCTTTTGAAGTGAGCTTAGCAGAATACTGCGCCCGGTGTCTCGCCAGCGTTCGGCTTCGCGAAATTCGGGAAGCAGAGTGCCAAGATAAAAAAGCCCCAGCGCTTCACCAGTCAAATGCGTATTCGGGCTGAAATACGTTGAAAGGAACGTCTCCAGATGGCTCGCATGAATGTAAAGATATTTCAAGGCGCGAGTGAAAACCTGCGGGGTCACGTATGGAGAATTCCTGAAAAAATGAAACGCCCACAACCAGGAAATCGAGCGAAATGCCACCTCGAGACTGCTGGCCCAATTAATCCCAAGTGAAGGCGGATTTTGATCCATCCAGGTGTTGAGATGCGCGATAAAGGTTTGCGCATAACGTTCGCAGCGCGAATACCAGTAAGCCTGACCCAGCAAAAAGAAATGCTGGTGGCGATTTAATTCCCAAATAATCTTTTTATCGCCAGCAACCGTAGAATCGAGATAATCAATCTGGCTCCAATGGCGCAACGGCGCTCTCTTACTCGACACCGGCTCAAGATGCCAGTCGATTGAATCGCCAAAGCGCAGATCGCGAAGCCCGAGCAGATCAAAACGACCTTCAAGGATACGATCCGCTCGTTCAAGCGTAGTCTGTTCAGCCTGAGGACCGAATCTCTGGCGCAACTCTGCCAGAGTTATCACGCTGCTGTCGAACGACGGGAAAAAACTCGGGCTGGTGCGAGAGCGGAAATGTTCAAGCAATCGCTGAGAGGTCAGTGGCTTTTGACCGATCTTCGAAGCATCCAGCAATTTGAAAAAACTGCCGTCGCCGGGAAGATGCGCGCGACAGGAAAAACCGCCGCGCTCTGCCGCGATAGCGAACGCTTGCCCTCCGCGCACGCGCCATTCATCGAGGCTATGTCCTTTCAATTTCCGCAGTTTCTTCAGGGTCTCGATCATTTGGACATCGCCTTAGTTCAATTCCTCGCACACTCGAACGATAACGTTAAGGCTCGCTATTAATACTATATTGTTAATTAGTGATCGCTTACAGGTTCCCGCTCAGTTGTATAGCTTTCGTGTGAGAGATTTTTGTTCCCGAGCGTAAAGTACAGGTTCAGCCACTGGTTTCTAACTGCCAGCCACGTGTACTGTTGGCAGGAATCGCAGGCATTCCGGGCGAGGCGAGCGGCAAGAGACTGGTCCTCCAGCAACCGAAGGGCGGCATCAGCCATTGCAACGTGATCGTTGCACTCGACCAATAGCGCGTTCTCCTCGTGCGTTGCGATATACTTGATACCGCCAGCGTTCGTCGTTACAACCGGCAGGCCGCTGGCGAAACATTCAGTCAGCGATCCCGGCATATTGTCGATATTTGTTCCGTTCAGGTATATATCCGCGGCGTTGTACAGATCGGGCATCTTTTCAAACGGGACGCGACCGACAAATACAGTGTTGCGTAATCCCAAATCGCTGGCGAGTTGCTCGAGCTCGGCTCTCATCCATCCTTCGCCCGCGACCGTAAGCTTCGCTTCAGGATACTTCTGCTGAATTAAGGCGAATGCGCGCAGGATGCATCCGACATTGTAGAGCGGTTCCAATAATCGGCTGGCAAGGAAGATTGGTCGCAGGGGACTCCGATTGCGAAAACGGAAACGATCAAGCTCGACAATATTGAAAATCGAAGTCGCCCGCAGACCGAATTTCGCAAAAACATCAACGAGATAACCGGACGGCACGACAATGACGTCGGCGAACCTGATCGTTGGTTTTGCCGTAAATCGCCAGCGGCTGAGGTGATCTTCGGCTTCCCCGCTTCGATAGTTCAGTATTACCTTACGGCCAAAGATCTTACCCATGAAGATTGCCGGCGCGACTGAAAGCAGATACGAGTAGTATGAGGCTGAAAATACATGAATTATGTCGTAACGCCGTACTCTCAACAGCAGCAACGACCAATAGAGCACCGACGTCACAATCGTCCGAATATATTTGATTTTCTGCAGGATCCTGAATGGCCGCGGCGCTCGCGGATTATGCGGAAGGAACCCTATCTCAATCGAGTTTTCCTGCGACAGCGCCTCTATTAACCGGGCCGCCTGTCGCGACTGTCCACCCAAAATATCAAGGGACGGCGCGACAATCAGAACACGTAACTGCGCCGCGCCCTTTGTTCGATCCGCAACCATCCGGTTTAACTCTCCACTATTCGTTTTCATTCACCTGCAACGTATGCATCCGCACTCGACACTGTGCCCGGGCGAAACGGCGACCAGGTGACATGTGCTTCACCGCGCATGAATTTCCAGAAGGCAACCACAATCGCCAGATTAATCAAAATAAAGTAATAGGGAGCGCCAAACAGTCCCAATTTTAAATTCAAACGCTCAGCCAGATAGCCGAACAATGCGGCAAGATAAAATAAGGTCTGTCCAGCGAAGGCAGCCACGTAGACTGGCGAAGTTCTCACTAGTGAAAGGCTCGATAGCAGTGCCACGCAAAGAAGCAATGGTATCGTGTAACGGATGACCTTATGAGAAATCATCTGGAAAGCAAAGAGACCATGGCGTCGGATATTCATCACCTGTCGATAATGGTGAAGCGCATTGAAGGTCTGCTCTATTACTCTGACGCGCATTCGAAACTCTTCGTGGCTGCGACTATTGGTATCTTCGATAGCAATCGCGTCCGATTCATACACTGTCCGTCTGCCCTGCAAATGTATCTCGGATGCAATGACGAAGTCGTCGATCATAGCTGGAGCAAGTTGCGCAAAGCAGCTTCTGCGGACTGCGTAGATGCAGCCGCTGACGCCGATTAGAGAGCCGAGGTCGCTTTCAGCTCGTTTGATGATTTTTTCGTAGCTCCAGTACGAGCTACAGCTTTTGCCGATTCCATCGGATGAGCGGCTGACATAACTCAATTGGCCCGCAACACACCCAACTTCGGGGTCAGCAAAATTTCTTGCCAGGGCTCTCAGCGCGCCGCGGTCGTATAATGTCGTCGCGTCTGAAAGGACAATAATTTCACCGGAGGACCTTCGCACGCCCTGGTGCTGAGCAACCGTTTTGCCTAGACGCTCGTTCTGTCTGTAAAGGATTATTTTGCTTTTCGACTTTGCCGCAAAGTCCGAAACAATATCTTCCGTGCCATCAGTTGAGCAATCCGACGCCACTACTATTTCTAATTTCTCCGGTGGGTAATCGAGCGAAAGTGTATTTGCGAGCTTCGCGCCTATGCCCTGCTCCTCGTTGTGTGCTGTTATAACGACCGAAATGCGCGGAAGAATATCGGCTTTGCGAACCGGGCGAGGTAAAGCGTTGCTCAATATCCAAATCAGCAACGGATATCCTACATATCCGTAGGCCATCATTGCGATCGATACGAAAAACAGGATTTCGAAGGTTAACAAGCTATCCTCGATTACTTTGCTTACAAAAGTTGCTCCCTCTATTTAACTTCGCCATATGACGCCAGAAGGGCTTTCCGCAACCGGCTTAAGGCCGCCTGATTGCCACAACACACCACCAGTAACCGGCCGCAGCGAATCGTTTTTGCTTTCGAGGCCGCTTGCCTCAAATTTGTTTAACGGGCTACATGCCGAAACACGATTCTCAGCCCACGCTGCGTGAATCCGTCTGAGCGAAACCGCGTATGCCACCGGATAATACAAGTACCAAAAGTACTGATTAGAGCTGAACAGACTGCAAACTATGTAGGCCACCAGGACGGCCTGCAGTCCGACGCTCAAATAATAGATCTCTTGTCTTTGCGCCGAAGAGTCGCCGGGCGGAGAATTCGAATCCTGCTTAACATCAACCTCAATTTTTCTGAGCGACCACAATGGCGCAATTACAAGGACCAGAAAAGCAATCAGTCCCGGGATACCCAGCTCGGCCGCAATTTCCAAAAACGAATTATGCGCTCGTTTCTCGTGGATCGAATAGGTATGGAAATTACCCATGCCGATACCGAGAATCGGGTGGTTCAGGGCGACTAAAGTGGCGCGAACCATAAGATCTTCGCGTTCCTGAGCTGAACCTGTTTCGTCCTGTTGAATATTTATGATCGTCATCAGGCGGCCGCCATATCCGCCTGGAACCGCGACCAGCAGTGCCAACAGCAAAACGGCGACGGCGATTACCGGCGCCATTCGGTTGCTACGAACCAGTTTCCACATCAGAACAGCGCCGCCAGCCGCGAGACCCAGGAACCCTCCGCGCGAAAATGTAATTAAAGTGCCAAAACCGAGACTCAAAGCCGCCAGCACATAAAGCAGCCTTTGCGTTTTACGACGATAAAGAGCAAGGACAATCGCGACGGGCAGCAGAAGGTCGAAAATCAGAGCAAGGTCGTTCGAATTACCGAAAAGGGTGTCGCGCAAAACGACCAGGCGACCTTTGATAAAATCGCCTGCAAAGTAGGCCTCAATGGTGTACAGAGCAACCATTGCGCCGCAGGCAACAACAACGTTCAGCAGAATATTCAGTCGTTTTGGCGAGTCGACGATATTGATCATTATTGCGAAGATGATCAGAACCTTAAGGAACGGATCGGTAAGCACATCGAAAGTATCTTTGGCTGAAGCCGCTACAAGAATCGACAATGCTCCAAGCAATCCGATCAGCACTGCCATTTTCATCTCAATCGGCCAGATAAATGGGCGTTCGCCACGCTGCAATTTCGATCCCAGGTAAAGCACCAATGTGATTATTGCAACGATCTTTGCGTAAGGCAGTGCGTCACCAAGGCTCTGCGAAAAATCCTGTGGGCGTAATGTGACCAGGATGGAAAATAGACAGATTCCAACAAACGCCCATCGCTGAGGATGATCTTTAACCTTCGTCTGGTTATTGTTCGCAGCTGTATCATCAAACGTAATCGGCAGCAAAGCCGAATTGCCAGTCGATCCCTGATTCCAAAGCACCGCCGAATTTTCTCGCTGGGTCAAATTTGAGTCATTCATACGATTTGCCTGGTTTCCATAGACTTCTGGTCAGGTTGATCTTTAGCGTGGTTATGAGCGCAGGAGCTCATCAGCAGAGCATTCAGGTCCTCGCGATCGATCAACTCGAAGATTACCTTTGGCGGCACATCCAACCCGATCGCCAGTTTCAAAGCGTTCTGTAAACCAAGGTTTGTAGTCATCGATCGCAGAACTTTCGATAACAATCCCTGATCGAAGTTCGCATTTCGGCAGAATACAGACTGCGAAATTTGCAATTCCTGCAGTTTCTGGCGCACAAAAATTGCCAAACGAGTTGGCTCCACTCGAGGAACCTCTTTAAGCATTACGCCCTCCGACTAGAATGAAAACGACTCTGGTTCCAGCGCCCTGTTCCCATTTCGTGCGGGCTCTGGATCAAGAGCATCAATCACACAATCACCGTGGCTATCAATAGAGTCATTGCTAATCGCTAAATGAAGTGGACTGAGGTCGTTCCTGTGAAAGACATAAATGGCCCCGGCGCGATTATTTACCCTTACATATACGTTAGAGCTGGTTTTACTCACGTACACAACCACGCCAGGGCCATACTTGGTAACGACAGTCTGTTCGCAACTCAGCATAACTTTCTCCGATGCAGCGTAAGAGTTGTGACTGGCAACTCCGTTATACCTGACCTGCGACCGATCATCAGGCGTGGCCCCTAATACCTGGTGCCAATGATCGCCACGAAATTCCCGAATCCCACCAGGCTGGTGACAAAAGCCAAGGACTTTTTCATATTGCCTTTGACAACCACGGTGTCTCCCGCGTTCAACATTACGGGCTCGTCGGTAGCCTTGCCGTGCATTGTGGGTTTCAGGTCTACTTCGAATGCCCTCGTCTTTCCTCCGCCCTGTTGACGAAGCACGGTGACGTGTGACTCGCTGCCGAAGTTAGTGAATCCTCCCGCGGCCGTTATTGCATCCAGAACCGTCATTGGTCGACCCATTACGATTACGCCAGGATTTGTGACCTCGCCCAGGACGCCAATCTTGGCGCCGGTCGACTGCAGCATTTGAACACTGAGAACCGGATTAACAACGTATTCGCTGAATTGACGCGTCAGCTTTTCTTTAACCTGCGGCACTGTTAACCCGACGACTTCCGTTTCACCGATCAACGGATGATAGATCGTGCCCATCGGAGTCACGTCAACTTTGTCCAGCGTATAATCCGGCTGACCTACTACGCGAATGGCAAGCTCATCCCCTGGACTGATCCTGTATGTGTTATAAAAATTCCTGTAAATCGTTTGCAGATATGGATCGTCTCCGGATGTATTGGTCGGCGTCACGTCGTTCAGCCTGGATGCCTGGGGCTGATTAGAGGCCGACGTGTTTTTACCCTGGCCAAACACAACCACAGAAAAGCAGTTGATGCCAATGATCAGTAACCCCGCGATGAAATGCGTCATCATTTTCTTGAGGCTTGTCATTATCTTTCTCCTATCCCATCTCTTCGCCAAAGCTTTAGCGCCGTTCACCGCGCCCCTTTGCCGAAGATGATCGTCTTAGCCGTCTCCAACAGAATTACCGCGTCCAATAACGGAGACTGGTTCTTTATGTAATAAAGGTCATATTCCAGTTTTTCTTTAGATTCTTCCAGCGACGCGCCATACTGGTAACAGATCTGCGCCCAACCGGTTAAACCAGGCTTTACCAGGTGACGTTGCGAATAGTATTCAATCTCGCGCTCGAGCCACTGCACGAACTCCGGTCTCTCGGGTCTCGGACCTATGAAAGTCATTTCGCCATGCAGAATGTTCAGGAATTGAGGAATTTCATCTATGCGTAATTTGCGGATGATGCGACCGATTCTGGTTACGCGAGAATCGATCTTTGAAGCCCAGACAGGACCGTCCATTTCGGCGGTGACTTTCATCGAACGGAACTTAATAATCTTGAATATCTGATTACCTCGTCCGACCCGTTCCTGCCTGTAGAAGACTGGTCCCGGAGAATCCAATTTTATCGCAATCGCAGTCACTATCATTACCGGCAGCGAAATCGTCAGCCCGATGAATGCCAGGACAATATCGGCAAGTCGGCGAAATCTGGCATAGATGCGTCGCTGTCGTGAATTGCTGGAAAATATCAGCCAGCTGGGTCGCAGTCCCTTCGTACTGATCTTGCCGTTCAAACGTTCGTAAAAGGTAGGCGATTCTTCGATTGTTACCTGCTGACTTAACTTCAACGCGAGCAACTGCTCAAGCGGAAGTTTGCCGCGCTCGTCCTCCAGCGCAACTATCAACCGATCAGAACGATGCGCGCGGACAACAGTGCCTAAATCTGAAACCAGACCAACGACGCTTGGATTTATCAGGCTCTTCCCCAGCAGTTGCGGGTCGTCGCCGACAAAACCGACAACCTTGAAGCGACCTTTGTGATTCTGCAAAAGCTCTGCGGCCAAAGAGACTGCGCTAGGCCCGGTGCCGATGATCAACACACGTTCCGCAAATCGCGGATGAGCCAATATCCAGGTCGCGAATAATCGCCAGAATGTCATCAGTCCCAGCATCAACATCAGGCTTAGCAAGAAGACGCCGTGACCGAGTTTCGTCTGTGGGAAAACATAAAAGATAAAGGCAAGGACTATCGCGGAAAGACCGGTTGCCTGAATAATGCTGAGCTGCAGTTTTCGAGGATCTGACAGGGATCTAAGCTCGTAAAGATCGAACAGGTAGAAGGACCCTTCCACCACCAGGATCAGGACGATTATCTTTGCCCAGCCTCGCTGGTTAAAGAAAACGTCTCGCCACTCGGAAACGAATCTGAGATAAAGGGCCGCCATTCCGCTGATGTAGGTGAGAATCGCTTCCGAACCGACAAGGCAGAGCGTCCGCAACGGACTTCTAAAAATGATCGACATTTTCTAACGCCCCACTCTGCCCGAAAACGAACCGCAACGTTGCCGGCGCCGTGCACCTGAATTGAAACTCGTTAGCCCCGCCGGGGCTCGTCGGGTATCTTGCGGGATGAAACCCCGGAAGATACCCGGGTTATCGGCCTCGGCTGCTACTTTGCGCGATTGAGCACGACGCCGAACACTTTATTTTGGTTCAGGCTTGATATTGCCTTGGCCATTTGACCCGACGACGTTTTACCTGATTGAACCACCAGGAGTGTCGTATCTGTCAATCGGACCAGCAGGCCGGGGTCGGCAGCACTCAACAACGGACCTGAATCGAACAGGAGAAAGTCGAAGTGCGAGTCGAGCCCGAGCAGCAGCGCCCGAAACGATTGCGAAGCCAGGATAGCCGCATCAGCTCGCTCGCGGCTGGGCATTACAATGAATCCGCACGGATTGACTTTAATCGCGGTTTCGGTCGGTGGCACTCTTTTGACAACAACGTCAGAAAGACCGGTATGCGCTTCCAGTCCGAGCATTCTGAGCACGGATGGGCGCATCAAATCGGTATCCATCACCAGCACTCTGCGGTTGGCTCGCGCAAGAGCCGCAGCCAGGTTCAACAACACTGTGGTCCTGCCGTCACCATGCTCAGCTGATGCGATCAGGATGCGCTTGAGAGGCTGCTCCTCTGAAGCGGCGATAAGTCGCATTGCCAGTTTGTTGAATTCATCCGCGGCGGCCGGTTCGAATTCGTTTATCGCGGTAAGGTGCGGATCGATCCTGGTCATTTCCAGCGCAGCTTGATTTTCAGCGCGAAAATCGATTATGTGATCGACCGGCTTGGTGGCGACATCGCCGATTGGGTGGTCCCGTTCCAGCGTGGAAGGCATCTCTATTGAGTACCGGATGAAATCTACGTGATCCTGACCTCCACGCGATTGGACATCGGCAAACGATTCACCGGCCTTTGCTGCGAATGCTTGCTCGGTTAATTGAGCTGCTTCATATACTTTTCCCATTAGTTTACCTCCGGTACTGCTTATCTGCTTGCGATCATTTGAAACGCTGGAAGATTGCTGAGAATCACGACAAGAATCGGAACCAGCAATACTCCTGCAACCGCGTACCCTATTCGGCGTGTTGCGGCCAGCGTTCGTTGGTGGCCCTGTTCGGCAGGCGTCAGAGTTTCTGGAATATATCCAATAACGGGAGCGCCCAGATAGTGGTGAACGTCCTGTTCATCGCTGATCATAAAGAACCGCCTGAATTCCGCGCCAAGCGCGACAATAAATGCTATCGCGAACGCCGCCACGGCCGCGACCAGCGTCAGGATGTACCGACTGGGAGCGACTGGCGACTGCGGCAGGCTGGGCGGATCGACTATTCGGAACAGTCCAGGCTGCGCATCATTGGCCGCGATCTTCTGTTCGATACCAGTTTGTTTATTCAGCAGGCTGTTATAGCGCGCGCGCAATTGATCCACTTCGCCCAGCGCCGAATCGGTTGGCGGCGCCGTGCTGGCCGCGACCACGGGTGCAGCCGATGTTACGCCTCTGCCGACGTTGGGCATCGAGGAAAGCTCCTGGTTACGCCTGGCAAGCTCGCGATTGACAACTTCAAGGTCGATGCTGGTTCGGCTCAACTCGCGCTTTAAGCCTCTCAATTCCGCCGCACCGGGTAAATTTGACTGTTCAATACCCGCGCCACCCTGGGCAGATTCCAAAGCCGAGAGCTTCTTCTTTATCTCAGCCAATTCGTTTCGCGCTTGAATTACTTTTGGATTTTTGTCGGTTAACTGGCCATCATAACCTTTTAGCTGGGCCTCAAGCTCGGCCTCGCGGACCAGAAGAACTCCGTACGAGCTATTGGCGCGAGCGCTGTCGGCGGGAACCGAAAATTTCAAATTCTTTTCCTGTTCGGCGATCTGATTTTCCAGATCCTTTTTTTGCATCTGCAATGCGTACTGTTTATCTTTCAATTCTTCCACACTGGTGGAAACCAGGCTCCGCTGATTCCTGATTGCTATCGTTTGGCTCTGGGCGCGTCCCGCATATTCGCGCCTGGACGTAGCGCCCATCTGGGCAAGGTAGGCTTCGCGCAAACGCTCTTCGACTCCGGCAGACTCCAGCCTGGCGTTCTCCAACTCGGCGTTCAATGCATTGGTTCTGTCGGCCGACTTCTTTGCCATATTGGCATTGGCCTGATTAAAGACGTCGACAATGCGAGTGAGTACCTGCTGGGCAGCTTGCGGCGATCGCGCTCTGTATGAAATGTTAAATCGTTCGATCTCGCCGGTGCTGCCGTTGGACTTTGTTTCAACCTTGATGCTTTTGTTAAGCGCTGCCACGGCACTATCGGCATTGTTTATAGAAGGATACAACTTCAGGTCGCGAATGATGGGCTCGAGGTTCGACTGACTGGTCATTTCAGACGACGCCAGAACAACCTGTGCGTCGCGTTCCTGACGGTCAACCTCACCGTTGGAAACCACGACCGTAGCGGTCGATTCGTAGCTATCCGGTATTCGATGAAGTGCTATCGCAATCGAGGCCAAAAGCACGGTGAAAACAAAAATTACCAGTATCTTTCGTCCCAGCGGGACGCGAAGGTACTCTGGAATTGTTCGAGGTCTTAAGCTAGCCACGAGGATCCTCCTCCGAATACAATTTAATAATTACGTCCGATCAATATCGCAGTCCGGACACACGCGTCCCGGAATTTACAAACAATATTGATTGCGCGGATTAAAGGCTGCGAGTATTAACGATCTCTCACGAGCCGGTCTAAATAAGACCGGACCGGTAAATCGTCCTATTATTGCGAATCACGTATTTGGCTTCCGCGTCGCCTTCAACTTTACCCAAGCGGGAACGGTAATAAGCATTAGTCCGAACAGAAATAAAACAAGCGGTTCATGAATTGTTGAGATCAGCATCTGCATTCGCCATCCGAATTCTTATTTGCGGCAATAAGCACTGACCGCGTTTATCAATCAGCTTATTGAAACAGCGCAGGCGCCTCGTGCTCGGGCTCTTCTACTTGACCAAACCTGGGAAGCTCTAGCCCTCACTTCCATCCTCTTTTAAAAGAGTTTCAACCCTGCACCATTTTCAAAATCATTGAAAAATACAACCTCTTTCACGGAATGCGCAAATCAATCCAAAAATGATCAGCACTTATATGCCTTGTCTGGGATAAGAAATTTTTATAATTCCGTGTCGGTATCCATAAACAACCAGGCCCAGCCGGCTGTCCACATTCAACTTTGCAAAAATCGAGGTCAAATGATGTCTAACGGTCGCCTCGCTTATGAAAAGCCTGTCGGCAATTTCTTTGTTCTTTAGCGCCAGTCCCACCAGGTTGATGACCTCGCGTTCGCGCTCTGTCAGCAAAGCGATTCTGGCTTCGTCGGGATTTGGTGGATCATATCTCTTTGGCGTTGAAAGTTGACTTAATACGCTCCAGACCTGACCAGCGTTCACTCGCTCTATTGCGCTCAGCAGCACGTTGGCAATCTGCTCTTTTAGTACGATCCCGATGGCCCCGTCCTTGACTGCTCGCTGGAACGCTGCATCGTCCTTCTCGCTGGCCAGTACAAGTACTTTGCATCGATCTGCCACATGTAACAGATCAGCGATGAAATGACTTTCGCCTGAATAGAGCATATCCATATCGATCAATGCCAATTCAGGTTTTTGTTCGGCGGCAATGGCGAGCGCTTCCTGGCGGTTTCCCACGGCGCCAAGGACTGACAGAAAAGGCTGATTTTCCAGCAGTACTTTTAATCCGGCGCGTACGCTCACCAGTGGTTCAATTAACAGTACACGAACGGGTTTAAGAGTTTGCGATTCTTTAACAGGCGAGCGGGGATATTCGCGCTCAGCGATTAAGGAAGACGAGATCACTTTTGCCCTCCAGAGCTTTTCAGCGTTGCACAGTGCAATTGATCGATGAAGACAAGCTTCAACGTCAATTGACAGACGAATTGATTTGGCATCTCTATCTCAGGTTATTGATATTCCTCTTGTTTTTACTGACGCGCAGTTAACTGAGGAGACCACCTGATTATTTGCTTCTGGTTCAACACTGCTTCTCGCTCTAGCTACCTTATTTTTATTGTCCAATACCGCATGGGACGGGCATTACTTCGGCATCTGCTATCTGATCTGTATTGTCTCTACGGCCCCGGACTCACCGAGGCTAGCCTCGTGAATTATCCATAGGCAAATTTGAGGCAGATCGTAGGGTCCCACGATCATAAGGGATTGCTGAATGACGTTTTTTGAAATTAATCCACTTTATAACGGCTTTTTTCGCTTTTTGAGAAATACAATCCGGCTTATGCGACAAAGAAATTTATCTGGATTAGCAGTAAAGATGGTGAGATTAGTCTTTGGGTGGACAGATTCAGGTCAACGGCCGAAACGGATTGAACTGTTAAAGTGCACCTATCTGTTTTTTCTTTGCTGCGGAGACTGGATTCTCCTGGTCGAACGAATCCACGTCCTCGTGTTTACCACGCCACTGCCAGCGTTTGCTGGCAAACCCACGAAAGAAATGGAGCTTGGTTTCAAATCGGAATGCGTCACTCGCGTTACCCGTTACTGAATATCTTAACCACTGAAGGAGCGCCTCAATGGTTTGTCTGTATAGGTGCGCGGGTATTCCACTGAAGTGCCCTGTCGCTGACCTCTCGATTTCATCGGAACGAAGCAAAGCGTGAAAATGTCCGTTACCATGATGCCATCGACGATGATATCTTTTGTTGGTTCTATCTAACGGCACCCATGTTTTCGCAATTAACTCAGGAACATACATCGTCTGCACACCAGCCTGCCACAATCTCATCAGCAGCTCGAGGTCTTCCATTGAACCGATGCCATCTTTCACTCGTTGAAGCTCCGGCTTAAAAAGTCCGACTTCATTGAAGACAGCACGGCGAATCGCAAGATTTGCACTTATCAAACATAGAGGCTTCTTGAAATTTACAAGGAAGGGCTCATTACCATAATCCTGCAACGCAAGCGGCGCCCAGTGTTCTCTTGTAAGCCACTTTGGTGGCTCTGTTTGCCACAATGGCAGGACCTTGCCGCCAATGCAGCCGACCTGAGGATTTTGTTCGAAGATGCGCTTAACTGTACCAACCCAGTTCGCAGCTACAACAACGTCATCGTCAAAGAAAGCGACTATCGGCGCGGTGGAAAGCTCGAGCCCCTTATTCCGCGCGTATGATACTCCCTGCTTTTTTTCAAGAATGTAACGAAGCCGTCCGTTGCTGCGCGAAACGTAACCTTCGGCAACATCGCGGGTTTCATCAGTTGAATTGTTGTCGATCAGAAGAATTTCGTAAGATACGTCTTCCGTCTTCTGACTTATGATGCTGTCTAAAGCAACGGGTAAAATTGCCGCTCGATTGTATGTGGCGATGATGACCGAAATATCAGGTTGCATATCAGGAAGCGTCGGGGCGATAAAAGTGCTTTCCGTAAAAGAAACCGGCGAGGTCCCAGATTGAAAGCTCGTCTGAAAATAGCTGAGCCAGATCTTTTCCGCGAGAAACGCATGCTCTTGCAATATTCAGCGTTCCTCTTGCGGCGCGCCCATATAACCAGCGAGGAATTCCGGTCAAATAAGCTTCATCCGAAGGTTGTATGCGATCCAGTACTCCTCTTGAAACGCCTCGCCAGAAGCACCACTGCCGAAAGTATTTTTTTGTCAGGCGTTCCGGCGGAATATAGTGATAAATGATCAGGTCCGGCAGATAGAGACCCCTGGCACCCGCCGCCAATAACCTTTTATACATGTCCTCGTCTTCGCCAGCCAGCAGTCGCCCACCAGTTCGGCTTATCGATGTCAGGTAAAGACCGACCGTCTCCAATACCGAGCGCTTAATTACAGCGTTACCGCCCATTAGGATACCTGGATAGCTTTCATTGAACTCGACGGGCGTATCCCCACCGTCGACCCAGCCGATGACTCCCAGGTAATTGGACGGCAGCCAGTCCGGTCGCGGAGCTCCCCAGTTCGGAAGATAGGGGCCCCCGATAAAGTCCAAATCCGCCTCTGAAAAAGCGCGATATATCCGAGCAAACCATCCGGTGTGAACTTCTTCATCGTCATCAATCATCCCAACCAGATTGCCAGATGTTGCGGCTATTCCGGCATTGAGAGCAGACGATCGCCCCTGTTTCGGTTCAAAGACATATTGGAAGAGGTCTGGACTAATATTTACATACTCATCAACAACGCCGCTGGTGTTATCGTTTGAATTATTATCCACGACCGTCACGCGCACCGAAAGATTTTCCGGTACGTCGGCGACCAGCAGACTGTTCAGTGTCTTTCGAAGCAGATCGCTCCGGTTAAAAGTTGGAATGATTACATCAAGCTTAAAGCCTGATTGCGCCATTTTTCTCGATGTCCTTTATCGTTCAATTCGGTTAACGAGATTTACTCTCCTTATACTGATAAAATGCGGAATAAGTATCCATTGTCAGACTTGAGGCTTGTAAAAAACAATTAATCTCTCTTGTTTTTTACAAGTGGTGTAATAATAATTTTTCCCATGGTTTCACATATTAATGGGGCGATTTACATGATAAATACTTAACGCCTGCAAGTTATCGTAATCAGATTCGTCGATTGGGAATCAATTCCAAATCAAACAGGACGTCTCGATCATTGTGCTGATTCGTGTGGCTCATGGGTTTACACAGTCACTCTGGCGGGTAAATGAACTGGGTTGTTTGAGCAAGGCTGTTTCGGAAGCTCGTAACGCCTAAAGCTGAAGGGCCGTCTGCTGGATATGTTTGAGATTCAGACTTCTATCCGGTAGCCGTGCCAATGTTATTTGACATTATTAGCTTATTCTCCCTAAGTCAGTTTCGACAGGCATAGTCACTGGCAACGTATTCTTCTGCGGCCATTCCTTTCTGCTTGTTCGGGACTGATTCAACCCCAAACAACCTTGTAACAGTTTTTATCGAGTAGTGTCACTCGGGCATCGTGAATGGAGACAACCGTGTGCTGGTAGGTATTAACCTCCTTCATGGCGATGAACCTCTCAAACAGGACGTAACTGAACGCGACCGACAACATAAGACAATATCGGCAAGTTAACGTTCCAAAGCAATCTCGACAATACTCAAATTTGAATAACGGAAGTAGCGATTCGTGTATCCGAATCGGAACTATCTCTGTATGTGCCGCATCGGCAATCGGGAAAGAAAAGCTTATATCTAAAGGCGAGCGCAATTTCAGGGCACATTGCGCGTAAGTTAATTCATTGGGAACTCTGTATCAACACCAACCTACCGGCGTCGCATGAATAGGGCTGTGACGCCAAATAAGCGCAGGACATCGGAACCTGCGAAAAGAACTAGATAAAAATCTAGACCAATGCAAGAAATCTCGAACTTCGTTCGTGGTCCAGGAAATACTTCGGCATAGCTGTATCTAAACTAAGCATTTTGTTTTTTACAAGTGCTGCTTGAAGAGGCTTGTCACGACGCTAAGAACTTCGTTAGAGGAAATCTCAGCGTAAATCCACCACAATCGAGAATTCTGGAGGTCACGTTATTCCGATAAAAAACCAGAGCTCAGTGTTGTTTGCGCGGCGCGAGTTCTGGACAAAAGGATCACAAATAAAAAGAGGAAAACGTAGAAATGAAAAAAGTCACACTTATCGGGTTCGTTGCCTGGCTTGCTTATTTCCTTTTAGGAACAGTCAGCTTGCCTGCAACCGCTGCTACAGCTTTGCTGAGCGACGATTTCAATGGCAACTCACTGGATACAACTAAATGGAGCAAGGGTGGTTTATTCAGCGGCACAACAGACTCTACGATGGGCGTCTTTGATACCAATCAGCAGTTGCAGATTGGTCCTCTGTTCCCTAATACGTCAGGCTCGCATTATAACGGAATTGTTTCTTTGAACACCTTCGATCTGACCGGATCTTATGCGTCCGTTCAGTTAGTACAGGCACCATCTTCTTCAACTGCGGCGGATGCGATGTTCACAATCGGCCGTGATGTAAATAACTTCTACAGGATTTATGAAGAGGCCGGCAGTCTCGTAATTCAGAAAAAGACAAACGGTAATAAGGCGGTTCTTCTGTCGATTGCGTTCGACACCGTCAATCACAGTTTTTGGCGCATTCGCCACGATTCGACTGCTGGTAATGTCGTGTTCGAGGCAGCGCCTAACAGCGGTGGAACACCCGGAACGTGGACACAGCTTTACAGCGAGGCATGGAATACGGCCGCAATTCCAGTTGCTGCAGTCCTGGTCGAGCTGAAAGGCGGCACGTGGCAAACGGAATCGACCAATCCGGGGACTGTAATATTCGATAATTTCAATATGGGATCGGGAGTTGTCATCCTCCCTCCAGCGCCACCTGCAAGCACTTCTGAAACAGTTCTCCTTGCAGACGATTTCGCCACTACGTCATTGGATACCACAAAATGGGCCACAGCCAGCCTGTTCAGCGGTCTCACCGATGCCACAATCCTGGCGATGAATGCTGGCCAGCAACTGCAAATTGGTCCGCTGTATCAGAACACCAGCGGCTCGCATTACGATGGGATCACATCCCGAAGCAGTTATGATTTCACGGGAGCATATGTTTACGTCCAACTAGTTAAGGCCGGTCCTGCCGGCACTAATGCCGATTCGATGCTGACGATTGGCAACAGTGGCAGCAATTATTATCGAATATACGTCTCAGGCGGGAACTTGGTCGCTCTGAAGATGATCAACGGAACAAAGACGACGTTATCATCAACAGCATACAATGCAGTCAACCACAACTTCCTTCGCATCCGACACGACGCTCAGGGCTCGAACGTTGTTTTCGAGACAGCGCCAAATAGTGGCGGCGCACCCGGAACATGGAGCCAAATATACAGCGAGCCGTGGAACGCCAACGTCATCCTGACCAATATGAGATTCGAAGTTAAAGCGGGAACCTGGCAGTCGGAAGTGAATGCTCCCGGGACAATCGTCTTCGACAACTTCAGATCAGCTAAACCTGCATCAGCAACACCACCACCGATTCAGAAGCCACAAGTCAGTGTTTCAGCCTCAACACTCTCAGGCAACGCGGCGTTGTCGGTCAATTTCTCGGCCAATGCCAGCTCGGCTAACGGCAGCATCGTTTCGTATAGCTGGAATTTCGGTGATGGCCATACGTCAACGTCCCAGTCCCCATCGAATATCTATCAATCGGCCGGTCAATACACTGCTGAAGTTGACGTCATAGATAATGCTGGCGCAATTGCATCGGCGACCGTGACGATTTCTGTTACCAATCCGCCTCCGCCGCCCCCGACCGGAACTACGACTCTGAAGTGGCTGACCTGGAACGTCGACTTCTGGGAGGGTACGGACGAAGTTTATAGTATGGATCGCGTTGCGACCTACATCGCCAAGTACTCGCCAGATGTTATTGCCTTGTGTGAGTTCGAGATTCAATCCAGCAGCGGCGCGAACCAGGCGCAGCAGTTAATAAGTCTGCTGCAACAGAAGTCGGGAATCACTTACAGCTATTACTTTGTGCCGAAATTCCCTGGCTGCAATGAAGGCAATCTGATTCTTTCGCGATATGCGATCCTTAGCACTGATTTTCGTTATCTCAGCGCTAATCGTTCTGTAGCAGAAGCAACCGTCAGTGTTAATGGAAGGACGTTCCATCTTTTCGCTACGCATCTTGATGATCAAGCTTCCTCGAACCGAATCATAGAAGTCTCACAACTCGTCAGTTATATGAGCGGTTTCAGCGGAAACAATATTATTTCTGGCGATTTCAACGCTTCACCGGATCAAACGGAAATTCAGAATATGGCCGCATTTGCCAATGAAGCGTGGGCGAAAGGTTTGGCAGCGGGTACAGCATCTGCCTATCCTGATAACCCGGTTGGGGTAATGACCCGAACGCGCCGCGGTCAATTAGATCACATATTCTGGACGCCGAGTTCACCCAATCTCTCGCTCCAATCGGTACAGATTCCTGATGTAAGAGATTTGAGCCACCCTGCAATCGAACTGATCGGAACAAGCGACGACGTGGGTGTCCGACCATCGGATCACAACCTGGAGATTGCGATCTTCAAGGTCAACTAATGCTAAGCTCAGAGTCCCGCCGGCTGGCGGGACTCTGAATTTGCTCTTTACCTCTCCAGTAGGGGCACCGATTTATAAGGTGAGGTCAACCACAATCCTTGTGCGAGCGGCTATGGATGAGCCGCCCTGAAATTATCGAAGATTACCGTTCCAGGAGCGCTTGTTTCATTCTGGAACGTTCCAGCCTTTAGTTCGAATTCTATTGAAGTCAATCCGACATTCGCGTTCCACGCCTCGGCATATAGTTGCGTCCACGCACCCGGCGATCCAGCATTATTGGGCGCTGTCTCAAATACAACATTGCCCGATGATGAATCGTGTCTGATTCGCCAGAATGCCTGATTGGTCGCATTGAAAGGAGTTGTCGACATAGTAACCTTCGATCCGCCGGCAATCCTCTTCTGAACAATCAGATTCGTGCTTTCAACATAGATCCTGTAGTAGTTATTCACGTTCGTGCCGATCGTGAACATTGCATCGGCTGCAGTGCTTGAAGCGCCCGGCTGAACCATCTGAACGTATGCATAGGCGCCGGTGAAGTTATAAACGTTTGTAGATCGCAATCCATTGTATCGCGACGTTGTAGTGCTCTGAATCAATGGACCTATCTGCAACTGCTGGTTCGTAACGTTTACGGCAACGGTGGTATCGGTCGTCCCGCTGAAAAGGTTATTAGCAACCCATTTCGTCGAATCTATCGAATTGCTGCTGAAATCGTCGGCCAGCAGTATTGTTTCGCCTCCGCTGGCATAGGTAAATCCACCCGTTAATGTTCCGCTCAGGCTATCTGTATTCGTCACCGTTACATCAACAGCTCCGGCGGAGTGAGTTGGTGTCGTGCAGGTAATCTGGGCATCATTGACTACCACAATGTTTGTTGCGATAGCTCCGCCGAAACTCACGACAGCGCCTTGCTGGAATCCAGAACCAGCAATCGTTGCTGAAGTACCTCCTGCGGTTGGTCCTGTATTCGGAGCTATAGAGGTGACGGCAGGTGGCGATGAGTTTTCCGGAGGAGCCGTATAGGTGAATCCTCCTGTCAATGTTCCGCTCTGTCCGTCAATATTGGTTACAACAACGTCGGCAGCGCCGTCGGTATGACTACCAGCAGTGGTGGCCGTGATCTGTGTGCTGCTGACGACTGTGACTCCGGTTGCCGCGATTCCGCCGACACTTACAACTGCACCTGGCGAGAAGCCAGTTCCGGTAATCGTTATCCCGGTTCCTCCGGCATCAGGACCGCTGTTGGGTGAAACGCTTGCAACCGTTGGTGCCGGAGCGGAACCAGTGCCAAGCGTGCCTGCCTTGAAATTATCAAAGACTACTGTTCCAGGAGCAGTTGTCTCATTCTGGAATGTGCCGGCTTTCATTTCGAATTCGATGTTTGTCAGAACGACGCTCGCGTTCCAGGCTTCTGAATAAAGCTGACTGTACGTGCCAGGTGAGCCCCCGCTGTCCGGGGCAGCCTCGAACAGTACGTTTCCTGTATTAGTATCGTGCCTGATTCGCCAGAAGGCATGGTTTGTCGCGTTAAATGGAACCGTCAGCATCGTGACCTTTGATCCGCCCGCAACTTTTTTCTGAATTATCAGGTTCGTCCCTTCAACATATATTCTGTAGTAGTTGTTGACATCTGAACCGATGGTGAACATGGCATCGGCTGCAGTGCTTGAAGAGCCAGGATGAACCATTTGAACGGAGGCGTACGCCCCGGTGAAATCGAACCTGTTCAGTGACCTGATTCCGTTATACCGCGATGTTGTTGTGCTTTGGATCAGCGGTCCGATATTCAACTGCTGACCTGCAACGCTGACTCCAACTGTAGTGTCCGTAGTTCCGCTGAACAGGTTATTAGCAACCCACTTAGTCGTGTCCAGCGAACTCGCGCTGAAATCGTCCGACAGGAAAACGGTCGGAGCTGACGGCGAGACGAATGTAAACGCGTTCGCTAGTGTAGCAGTTTGGTTATCAGGGTTCTTTACGACGACGCTCGCCGGGCCTGATGCGTGAGTCGGTGTCGTAGCAGTCAGAGTCGTGCTGTTAACGAACAGCACGTTACTCGCGGGCGAGCCACCAATAGTCACAGTCGACCCATTGACGAAGTTTGTACCTGTAATTGTAAGATTCGTTCCGCCCGCAGTAGTCCCTGCGGTCGGCGATATGCTACTGACGGTCGGAGACGGAAGCGGCGCCGAAGTGCTGGAAGTCGTGAAACTCTGAACGCTGCTGGTGGCCGTCTGGTTAGCGAGCGTTTTGCTCACTATTCGCCAGTAATAAGTGGTGTTCGTTGCCAGACCATTGATCGTAAATGTCTCTGGCGTGCTGCCGTTATCTATCGCGCCGATGAATTGATCCGCCGCATAAAGCGGAGGATTCGGCGTTGTCCCAAAATAGATATCGAATTTCGGCGCGTATGGACCGCCTTCCCACTGCAAAGTAACGTTGGTCGATACGCCAGTGGCGCCGTTTGCCGGAGCTTGATATGAAGGCGGATCGGGTGGCAGAGGAGTAAAAGGTTGAGTCAGCGTCGACGTGTTCCACTTGGTTTCAAACTGGTTTATGAACCAATTGGTAAACCACGGCTTGGACGTAACAAAATAATTGTGCTCTGCCTGGTAATTCGAAGACGGCCCGGTCCAGTTTGATGAACCGAAGATTGTCATTCCCTCGCTGTAAAGAATAACCGCCTTTTCATGGTTCAAACCATCGTGGGCCCGGATTCTTATCTGAATACCATTTATATATAGATTATCGACGTTGTATGCATCCCAGGGACGGCTTGGGTTGCGATATTCGTTTTGCTCTGTATAGAGTCGGACAGGAATACCACGCTGCACCGCCGCAATCGCGGCTTTCGTAAACCCGTCGTTGGTGATCCTGTACATTATTACGTCGATCTTGGTCTTTTCATTGTTCAACTGCTGAATGGTGCGATCGAGAAAACTCTGGGAATCATCCACGCTTGGTGGAAAATTCAGTTCAGGGTCGATAGCTGATGTTGGATACGAACGAGTCAGTGGCCCATTTATATTCGCCAGATTGCCGTACGCTGTCGTATCGGTCCACACGTCATCAAACTTCGTCATGAAACTGCTTACAACTGCTGGATCGCCGGTGAAATACAGCGCTTCGTCTATGAAGTTCTGATTCGGAGTGCTGGGCACAAAAAAATTCGGCGAATAGTCGGCCCCGCTGAACTGCACTTGATTCTGAGCGGCGAAGATCATCATCTTCCAGTGAAGGATACCATCGGTCAATTTGTAGCGAACCGGGATGCCAGCGTTCTCCCATTGAGAGATAATCTGGGCATTGCCATTTTCCAGTGGATTGGCGCGCGGATCGACGACTATTCTGACTTTTACGCCAGCGTTGAAACGATTGATTATCTTTGTCGCATACGACGTATCCTGCATGAACCAGTATGCGACGTCTATCTCTTTCGTCTCCGCGTCAATCAGATCCCATAATTTCTGGCGACAATCCTGAAAAGCGTCATCGCAAAGCTCATCGCGAAAAGTTTGAGCTTTGATCGGCTTCGAAGCAACAACCACAAAAGAAATAAAAACAGCAATAGCGAAGGCAATCCTCTTTATGGCAGACATATTTTCCCTCAATCATCAGGTGAATTATTTTTGAGTGATATCCAATTGATTTTTCGCAGAAATGATCTGACTCCGTACATTCGGTGGTAGTGCGCAATGCTTTATGCAAGCAGCGTACAAGATCAATCTGCCGCCAACTGATGTAGAGAGCGGAACGTGGCATCAGAGCCTGGACAGTGCACTTACCGCTTCTAGTGGGGAGGTCGTATCGTATTGGCGAGCTACGGCCATGACACCCAATCTCCCAGTGATGTTGCTGAACCCTCCCTCAAACAACATCTCCGCGAGTCTTCCACGGTTCCAATCAGAACGATCCATCATTCGGATTGGGGAACATGCCCTCTGTTCAGATATATTATTAATCCGGCCATTTCTTTAGATTTGCAGTCCAGCAGGTCGGCTCGATCGAGATGACGTGTTGAAAAATACAAATTCACCGACGAAGATGCGTTAAGCGTTCCGTAGTTGAAAGAGGAAGCGATTGATCGGAGATCGATTGCCGGGATGGTAACGGATCCAACTCTATTAGTTCATAAAGCTCCCTAACGGCTCGTTGAGTGGCATTACCCGGATCGTAAAACAGTTCATTCACGATATCTTTTCTGACCGCTGACAGTCTATCGGGATCGCTGAACGCCTGTTCTACGGCAGATGTGGCGTCCCGACAGGTTCTGATCGTCGCTGAGGCATCAGTCATCATTCGAACGTAGTCTGCCGGAATATTTGTCCTGGCGATCAGATCGGGCATATCTATGCGTATCAACGGACGGTCGAGCAACAGATACTCGAATCCAACAGAGCTATGATCAGTAATAAGAACATCCGATGCGACCATATATGGCGAAGCGTCGCTGCCTTCCGCCAGGCAACCACCATTTTTTCGCAGGATAGGTTCCAGGCGACTTATCCAATCGATTCCTCCGGAATGAATATACTGCGGATCACGTGACCGGTCGTGTAGTTTGACAATGACAGCATATCCGGCATCGCCGAGCGCACGAACGAGCTCTTCGCCCATCGCATTCAACGATGAGTAAGGCGACCAGGTCGGCGCGTACATTACCGTACGTTTCGCCGGATCAATTCCAATGCTTTTCAATATGTCGTTGCGTCTGAGTGAACCATCGACGAGGCAATCAATTTTCGGGTATCCGACGAGGCGAGCAGCAGTGCTCGATTCAGAAATCGCCCCCGATACCATGAAATTGCGCAAGCGTCGCCGGTTGATGAAGAATAGCCTATCCCAAGCTCGCATCGTATGTTCCGGCGAGTCATAAATGTGACTGTATTTTCCGGCAACGCCATGGAACATCATAACTCTTGGGACTCCACGTGGAAGGATCATCCACAATACGTCGGCAACAAGGTAGGCATCAAAACGATTGAGGGCGGCTCTCTTCGGGCTGATTACGTCAAGTTTGTCCCGAGATTCACTATAGATCTGCTCTGCCCTGGCTGGTTGTTCGCTGGCGGTAAACCAGAAACTGATTCGAGGATCATTGCGCAGCGCCTTGTATATCGGCGACACAACCGCAAAGTTCATGGCAGTTCGCGCATTAATCAATATGCGACGGCGACCGTCAAGTTTCCGCGACAGTTGTTTGTCTGCATTGCGCACCAATTGTGCGGCTTTACCCAGAATCATTGGTTTTTCTTATCAGACTGCGTTTAATGCCAGCTCTCTGTCATCTGTCGTGGCGTGCGCGGACTTCACTGCCCCTATTGATTCGATTCGAGGGAGTATGTGGTCGACGGCGCGGTTGTAGTCCTCGGGAAAGTCGATCTCGATCCAGGGATAACCATTGGTCGAAACTGCGGATAGCGGACGTTCTCGCGCAACTTCCAGGAATGCTCGAGGCGCCCAATCGCGCACAGAGCCTTGTGCAATCAGCGCATTCATCTTCTCAATCAACAACTGCGCTCCACGCGAGCCAAATTTGCCGATTCCCACATTCTCGCCATCGGTATCCGATAATGCGAGTTTCTTGCTGATGTCCACTATCTTTCCGTCGCGAACCTTGACCTTCATCTCTTCGTCTGTGAATACAGATGCGGAGTCACGGTTCGAGATTAATAACGCGTCTTCAGCCGGGGCCCTCAATAGTCGTCTGAGCATCCGGGGATGAAAAAGAACATCTCCGTTCAGCACTACGAAACCGTCTTCAATCAAATGTCGAGCCAGCCAAAGGGAATAAAGGCTGTTTGTCTGGTCATAGATGTCGTTCATCAGGAAGCTTGCCCGTGGCCCAATCAGATCGCGCACGCAATCTGCTTTGTAACCAACTACCACAACAATGTCGTCGATGCCGAAGGTTTCCAGAATCGAAATCTGACGCTCAAGCAGCGTTGTCCCGCCAACCTGAAGAAGGCATTTCGGCGCGTCGCCGATAAGTCCGTTTAGACGTAGTCCTTTTCCCGCCGCCAGAATAATTGCCCTCATGCCTGACTAACCTCCTCGACTATCGGGGTCGCCTGCGCAAGTGTCGGTCGTTTGATCAGGCGGGTTGCTTTATCCAAATACCATTGGCGTTCGTCTCGCGGTGTTGCCAGGAGCAGGAAGATTCCCGCATAAAGAAGAGCCGCCGAAATCGACTGCAGCAAAATCAGCAAAGCGTGTGCTCCCGCAATTTGATTAGTTAGCGACAGAAAAAGCGCCGTCAATATCGCGGGCCAGACGGCAGGCCATATTGCCTCACGAGCCGCTTGTCGAATAGAAATCTCAACACGCCGACACGCTGCGGGAAAAAGGATGAATATAGAAATACACCCTAGTGGAATCAGCGTACCCAACGCAACACCAACAGTGCCGTACCACCTGACTAACAAAATGCTCAGAACCAGGTTCGCAATCGCGATTGAAATATTGGAGAAGGCAAGCAGTCGGTGTCCTTCTGCTCCTTTGAGCAGAGTTGTAGCCGTTGAATTGCCTACGCGAATCGCTACGACGGCAGACAATATATAAATGACAGGAATGCTCTCCAGAAATTGCGGACCAACCCAGACTAAAACGACTGGTCGAGCGAGCACTATCATTCCTGTCGCAAATAAAAGCACCATGGCAAGCGATAGCCGCGTTCCCTGCACGAACATAAGCCTCAGTCGATCGTTTTCACCGACTGTCGCGTTATCTACAATGACCGGAAAAAGAGCTCCGTTCAATTGTCCGGTTAACCGCTGAGTCGTGTCGGCTAGCCGCTGCGCCACTGTCCAGGTCGCAATAACGGCAGTATTAAGAAAAGCTCCGATCACGAGCGTGTCGGTCGAATAATTGATTTTGTTCGCGAGATCGATAATTAGAAGGTAGGTGCTGAAACCCGTTACCTCCTTCAAGTGTTTCCGACTGAAATGCCGCGGTCGTATCCGCAGCATCGGGAAGACTCGGTACGCATTCATCCTATATACCAGGTAACTGAGAATACGAACCCCGGTAGTCGCCGCGACCATTGCAACGATTCCGTAACCTGCCAGAAGAACGGCGATGTTAACTACAGCGGCTACAACTGAGGTGACGATTGCCACAACGCCATTAACATAGTTACGCTGAAATCCGTTAACAATGCCACCGAAAACACTGAAGGGGAACCCTAACGCAACATAGGTACTGACTATCAACAAAACTTTCCTACCTGTGGCGGCCTGTTCCGCATTCAAGTTGAAAATATTCTGCATGTTGAATGCAATCAACACTGCAATGCCGAACGCGATCAAACCAATTCCGGTGAAGACAAAAAACAGCGTGCTGACGATTTTGTTAAGTGCTGTACTGTCGCGGCGAGCTCGATAAAGAGCGGCGAATTTCACCTGCGCGTCGCCATAACCGAGATCCAGCATCGAAAAATAGATTGTGACTGATGCGGCCAGCACTAGTAACCCGTAAGCCGATTTACCCAGGTGAGCGATATTAAAAGGCAATAACAAGACGCCGATGACCATTTCCACGGCCATCACCGTGTAATTCATTAACACGTTGCGTGCAACCAGGTCGAACTGGTCTGTTTTGTCATCCCACGCACCTGTTTGCTTTGTCGAACTCGCGGACACTTGTACCTTTCCGGCTATTCTTCAATATGCGTCACACGCCACGCGCAACCTTGCCGGGCGACGTTTCAGGACCTGCAGGCATCTGGTTAAAGGTGAGGGATTTTTTTTGCGGTATACTATTTCTATCTTTCCAGCGCTGCCTGAATATTCCCGCGAAAAACCAAACCAACAACTCGCTTTCGAACGCAAAGACCGAATCCTGGCGCGCGATGCCTTTTGCCATATTCAGACAATTTGCAGCAGCAGTGCGGAACAGATAACGCGGCACTCCGAAAACATGCGGTACATTTGCGAAGTCAAGCGACGATTCCTCTGGCGCTTCCATATCGGCGCCAGTTTCTTTGTAGAGAAGCGCCCTGCTGATCCCGTGCCAGTAAAACCATCGTCGAAAATATTGTTTATTCAAACGTTCTGCCGGAATGACGTGCCCGACTACCATCTCCGGAGCATAGAAGCCTCGCAGCCCTGCCGCAGCGGCGCGCAATCCCCATTCGCGAACTTCCTGACCGAGAAGAGTGCCTGCTTTGCGACCGACGTTGTTATTCCATAATCCTGCCCGAGCGAACGCTTCGCGGCGAAACGCCATATTCACGCCCAGCGGCACTCGCTTGCCGAACTGCAGCGGTTCGGGCCCGTAATCCAGCAAAGCGATCACTGCCCAGTGGCGCCCTCCGCGATTCGGCAGCCAGTCCGGTCGTCCTCCGCGCCAGATGGGCAACACCTTGCCGCCTACGTAATCACAATTGAGTTTTGTTAGCGATTCAGCCGCGCGGTCTAACCAGTCCGGCTGCACCCGCACGTCATCGTCCGTCGTAACAATGATCCCTCCCTTGGCAGCGCGGATTCCCGCATTAAGCGCGGCACATCGCCCTTGTTCACGCTCAAATAAATATTGAAGCGAGACCGGAAATGTCTTTGCGGCTTCTCGAATAACGTCTGCAGTATCATCAGAGGAATTGTTATCAACAACTATGACTTCCCAATTTCCCAATGGCGAGAGTCCGGCCAGGCTCTGCAAGGTCTCTCGCAGATCCTGCGCACGGTTGTATGTTGCGATGATTACTGAAAATTTCATATTGCGATGCAATCGCGCTCATTTACCTGCAATGTCGTAATAAAGCTTGATCCACTGTTCACCTACCGCTTGCCAACTGTACTTTTCGCACTCCTCTCGTGCCTTTCTGGTGATTTTCCACGCCAGCATCTCGTCGTCCAGGAGTCTCATTGCGGCATCAGCAAGGCTACCGTAGTCGCCTCGCTTAACCAGCAGACCAGTCTCCTCATGAGTAACAATATGCGGAATACCCCCGGAATTTGTGGTTACAACTGGCAACCCGGATGCAAATGATTCGATAATTGAACAAGGCATGTTGTCGATGTTCGAGCTGTTCAAATAAATATCGCATTCGTCGTAGAGGTTATGAATACGATCATGAGGAACCTGACCGACGAACTCTGTATTTCGCAGCCCCAGCGATCTGGCGGTTTTTCGCAGGTGCGCGCGCTGACTCCCATCTCCCGCAATCGTAAGGCGGGCGTCGCCGAACCGCTGCTGAATAATCGCAAATGCGCGCAAGATTGACTCGACGTTGTACATCGGTTCCAGGTTGCGATTTGAGAGAAAATGCGGACGCAGGGGCCTGCGCACCCTGAAATTGAACCGACCCGTATCAACCGTATTGAAAATTGCTCGGGATTTGAATCCGAATCGCTCAAACACATCGACCAAATAAGTTGATGGGACCACGATAGCATCAACCTTGTTAATTGCAGGCGTGGTTGTCTTTGGCCATCGGGCTAAATGATCCTCGGCTTCGCCGCTGTGATAATTGAGCACAACCTTCTTCTTCCTCATTTTCGCCGCAAATATCGCGGGCGCGGGCGCAAGAAGGAATGACAGGTAAGAGGCGGAAAAGACATGCACAATGTCATGTTTGCCGACCTGGGTAAGCAAATTCGCCAAATATAACGGCCAGGTTACCGCAGTTCGAATGTATTTGATGGATTGAAGCTTTTTCAGGACAGACGGCAGTAAAGGATTTATCGGCAAAAACGAAACCTTTACGCGAGGATCGGCTGTCAACGGTTCAATCAACCGCGATGCCTGCACCGCTTGCCCGCCGAGTATCCGCAGCGACGGGGCAACGATCAACACACGCAATGGCCCGTCGAGAGCTCGCGGACTTGCATTGTCAGTTGACGAACCACCGCTGTCTGGACGAATCTCATCTTTCGGCCAAACCAGCGCATCACCGTGGTCGGCTATTCTGCCAAAAACATTCTCGCCCATTCACAAAGCCCCGGCCTCGAAAAACTTCTTCTCAAACTACAATAAGTTACTGTCAGAAACATGTCGTGCAACTTCCATTTTGCGCGTCTTAAAGGTTCTGGCCTCCAACAACTGCCGATATAACCCTTCAACTTGTTCAAGCTGCCGTTCGCAGGAAAACTTCTTTTCGACTTCGAGGCGTCCACGTCGCCCCATCTCGCTCGCTCTTTCGCGATCGTTCAATAATCCGGTGATATGCTTTGCCATCAAACTGTGGTTTTCCGCCGGAACTAAATATCCTGTTTCGCCGTCGATAATCGCTTCCCTCGCTCCGCCGACATCAGTCGCTACAACGGGTCTTGAGGCAGCCATATATTCAAGAATCGAATTTGAGAAGCCTTCCGATATCGAACTAAGCACGCATACTTCAGATAACGCCAATAAATCGGCAACCTGATTACATCTCCCTATGAAGAAGGTGGATGATCCGATCCCCAATTCGCGTGCCAACTGTCGCATTTCTTCGATCAATTCACCTTCGCCCGCGATGACGAAATACGCTTCAGGAACCGATGAACGAACCAGTTGCGCAGCTCGAAGAAAAGTTTTGTGATCTTTAACTGGTCGAACATTGGCGACTATTGTCACAAACCGTTTTGAGCCGTCGTTCGGCAAATTAAACTGAGCAAGTGCGCTCGCCCTATCGAAATCTCGGACTCGAAGACGATCAAGGTTCAGTCCGTTATAAACTGTGACAATCTTTTGCGCGGGCACGCCTTCGGCAACAAGCTGTCGGCGTATTTCGTCACAATTTGCAATCACACGGTGAGACCATCGGTACGCAATACGTTCCAGCAATCGTTTATCAGCTCGGCGTTTTGACGATTCTCGTCTTGAGGCGATACGCACAGGCACTTGTGCGATAGCGGCAGAGATCATTCCGAATATGTTCGTATAAAAATCATGAGTGTGAACGATGTCTATTTTCTGCGATTTTAGATAGTCCGCAAACCGCCTTGCCTGAGTCATCGTGTTGCGATCATAAAAGTTGTTAAGACGATATTCCGGAACATAATCCAGATCTAATTCATCAATATCAGAACGCAGCGGACCGATATTATTCAAACAGGCGACACTGACATCAAAACGCCCGCTCTGTGTCAACAGTCGGGTAGTCTGCACAGCCTGGCGCTCTGAACCGCCGACTCTGAAACTGTCTATGAGCTCTAATACTTTCGGTCTCACATTCCCCCCAAATGTGCGCGTCATTCAATGCGCATCGCTGCGTCTTTCCAACCGTCAGGATGAATAACTTGTCGTGTCGTTCGTGCCCTTGGTTCAAAGCTGTCGAGCACGACAACATCATCAGCGCCAAAGCGGGTGATTGGCCAGCGAAATTCGCCGAACGCTTTCCTTACAAGAGGGATTTTGGTTCGGTCGTAACCTAGAAGTTCCGCTCCGGCCCAATCGACGGCGGCTGCGTTCGCACCAGCGAACAGGCTGCCCAGCAAAAGCGGTTGAGGGGAAAGCGGCCCGTTTCCCTGACCAGCCACAATCGCATCGACAATATGAAGAACTTTTCGTTGTGGTTTATCATCAAGCGTCGCATCGCGTCGCCCGTAAAGCAGGATCCGGTTCAGGTCCAGGCAGGTTCTCCAGACAGTATCGTTCCCAGAATGAGAGCCTTCGACCCCCAGAGTATCTCCGCTGTAGCGAAGCACTCGATCAAGATTTGTCGCGACCTCGTTCCACAGCTTCCCTGAAATGTGCGATGTGGCCATGTTCTGCTGATCCAGGGCAAATTCCAGAGCCGTCTTCATTACGCTTTTGCCAGGATAACAGTCGCCGCCGCTCTCCAGTCCGCCAACCCGATGGTGCGGCAGATATTCTTTGTTGCCGTTTATGCCGACGAGATTTTTCAAGGCGCAAGTTATGCCTGCTTTCTTATGCGTCTTCAGCTTCGGCAAGTTGATTACAACATCTGCGTCAATGATCTCTTTGGCGATCAGGTATTGATGTCTTCCTTTCCGGTGCCTTTCCGACAGAAGACGCGGGTCGTAGCATGTGACCCGAAATGGCGTACTGATGTCGCATACTTCTTCCAGCAGGCTTTCGTCCGCGAGATCGAAAAGCAGAAAATCGTCCTCTGGTTTCAGTCCTTCGGAAGCGACACGCACCCCATCAACAAAGCTGCAAGTTGTACGTCTGAAATCTCGAATTCCTTTAAACCTCGAATCGCGCGCCTGCAACTCATCCGACGACTCTTTCAGGTGGGTCACTTGCATTAGCGCATCAAAGTCGCAACTTTGAAGCGGAGCATCTCCGATGATAATTTCTGAAGGCTCCGCTTGCAGTACAGCTTCGGTGATCGCGCGAACAAGCGATGGGTGTGTAATTAGCGGATCCATTCCCCAGAGCCCTTGATTTCTGTGCGATACGAAATTGGGTTTGATTACCACGCGAGAGCCTTTATCAATAACTTTCCCAAATGGCCCGTGTGTATCGCTCGACCACTCCAATCGTTTACTCAGGTCGGTAATTGTCGCCCTGATAGATTCGTCCAAATAGTCGGGCGAATCCAGTTGCGCCAACGCCACTCGATGATCCATCCATAATTCCTCAATAGATTTCATGATGAAGATCTCCTTGAGGTTTGGTGACGGACGTGTTTACTTCGCTGACGACCGGGCGAAGCTTGTTTGATTTCGTGCGCGGAATTTCATCGACTAAAACAAGTTTAACTTCCAGATTCGGCAAGCTGCCGCGGATAGTGTCGACTATGCGCTTGCCGAACAGTTCGTTGAATTCCGGTTTCGGCAATAATTTCAGCTCAATCGTGTAATCCTCATGTTGATGGAGCATGTACTCTCGAATGGGGTAGTCCTTCAACATATGAGGAAAGAACTCGCCTTGAATTCGGTGGCCATTCGGAGTCCAGATACAATCGGCTTCGCGTCCAAGAACCTCGCGCAAAAGGAAGGTGGGGTGACCGGAACGTGCATCCTGTCTGAACCTGCCAATGTCGCCAATTCGATAGCGAATCATTGGCATCCCATCCGCGTGAAGTTTTGTAATCAAAATCGGCGAATCCGGGTCGCTTGTTTCCGGCTCTACAAACAAGTTGGACCAGTCGATCTCATAATCCAGCGAGCGCCTTGGATCTACCTGGAAAGCGATTCCACCCACATCGCGACTTCCGTATCGCTCATGAATAGGTCGCTTAAATGCAGCTTCAGCCGCTTCACGATAAGTTGAGCTCAGTTTCTCCGCGCCAGTCACTGCGCAATGCGTTGGATAGTGAGCTTCGTATCCACGCTCGAGAAGGTGTTCTGCGAACCTGCCAAGGGCGGTAGCGTATGCGATGATGCAAGCTGGCCGGAGCTTCTGCAGCTCGTCGTGGTATCGATCCATCAATTCCTGTGAAAGACGAAAGCAATCAAACCACTGAGCATTCGTTGAGAATGCGTAGAACCTTTCGCGTGGACTATCACTCTTGACCGGATCAAGATGATGTCCCCATAAGAAGGATGTGCGCGTACCGGCCGGCGCTCCGATGCGCCTCATAAAGCTTTCTGTCGAACTCTCACGCCATCCTTGCTCTTCAGGGCCAAGCCAAACTACTGTTGGAGCACCCGTCGATCCGCCGGTCGAATCACGTTTCAAAGTTTCGGGCGAAACAGCGTTTGAAATAAGGGTTTTACCTGCGGGCTCGATATCTTCCCGTTCCAGAGTTGGTAGGCTGGCAAAATCATCGAAACTAAAATCTATATCAGGGTCAAAACCGATCTTTGCAAAAAGGTTGCGATAGTAATCGGTATGACGGTTAGCATAGCGGACGACTGAACGCAGCCTGCGAAGCATCCAATGGCGCTTCTTGTCTTCACTCCACCTGGCAGTCTGTTGTCTGAATCGCATGCCTGCCTGGAAGGCTAGGGCCACTGCACGCCGCGACGGACGCGCAACGCGCTGCAAATTCGACAGCGGCAAGTAAAGCCGTTGCGAATAGAGGTCATGAATTTTTGCGCTTAGCTCAGACATATTACGCCTACGATACCTGCGCAAGCTTCAGGCTTGAGCCTAGTGATTTCGCCTCCTTCATAATCTGTTTCAGCTCATAATCCCGATAAAGGCCCGGCGGTCCCCCGTGGCCATCAACCGCGGCCATAACCATGTTGTAAGCTTCCCTGGCCGTAGCGAAATGAACGGTGAAACGATTGGTCTGATCGCTTAGGCTCAACACCTTGTCCCAGAATCTGCGGATTGGCTCGCCGATCGTAAATGGCTGGTCATAATCGAAGAAGCCATGGCAATAGAGTTTTATGAACACCCATTCCGGCCGACTGCGTACTCCGATGTTCGCTTCGCGCCAGTTATCCAAACGTTTCAAGTTGAATTCGTATTTCGCGGTTAACGCGCCATCATCAAAGCGAGGAATGGGTAATCCACTTCTATGAGCCTGCCAGTTCATTGTGAGCGGTCCGGTTATCAGGATTGGCAGCTTTGGTCTCTTTCCGACCCGTACATCAGGGCCAGAGCGATGCGGTGCCGCTTGATCGAATGAATGACCGCACTCGTAAATAGCATTAATCCGTGGGACCTGTGCCCTGCTGTGAATCGCGGGCAGAGTCAAATCAGCATAGCAACCTGTATCAGCCAGAATCTGCATCTCACTATTGACACCACAGCAATGCCCCCCAGCTGAATTTGCCAGCGCCCAGTTGCCGTGAACAAACGAATACATTGGTTTGTCGCTGATAGTTTTACGCGACAGACATTTGTGCTCGTCCGCCAAAGTGTCGCGAAACTCCTCAAGGACACGCCGCGTGTTCTCCGGTGCATCAGGCGAATCAACGCCGTGGTGCAGATGGACTTCGACTTCGCCCAATCCATCAGATTGTATTTCAGATAATTGGTCGAGCAGGGGTTTGTGGTACTGCTCAGCCGGGTAAAAGTTAGTGTGACGGAAGGGAGTATCGTCGTAATCGCGAATAGCCGCCCCGATTGCCCGAGCTTGTTTATGCCAGCCTTTAACGCGCAGAATTTGCGTCGCCAAATCGTGACCCTCGACAGTTCGGTTCCACGCCGGCTCGAAATGGTTAGCAACGATAAAAATCAGGTTTTGTTTTTCAGATTTATCAGTTATGCGACGAACTGTCTCCTTGGCGCGCCATAACGGGTAGCGCGCCAGCCACGGCAGCGACCATGCTAATTTTGTCAGGAAAGGCGGTTCCTTTGTTGGCATAACCTTTTCGGCTAACCCCGCTCCTTCATTTTTCTGGCAACCAGAAACACGCCGGCAATCATAAGTTCCTCGTCTGACAGGTCTCGGAAATTCGAAGTCAGTCGAGGACGTATGTCGCGTACAAATCCGCGCGCCGCCCGAACACGTTGACTGTCGTAATCCAGGATCTCTTTGTGAGGTCGCAGATCGCCTTTCCCTTCAGTTCCGCACACGTCAGTGATCAAAAGCTTTGCGTCATAACGAAGCTCACTCATTAATGCCTTGTAGTAGTTGACGAGCTTTCTGTTCGATATCGCAGAATCGGTCGCCATTCTTTGATAAACAGATTCCGAGATAGTCAGAAATGTTAGAGGGTTCATCTCGTTGTCGCGAAACATCCCCTGGTCGCTGAGGTCTATCTTGTGAAGCATAAAACCGCCGTCTCGCAGGAGTTTGTCCATAGCGATAAAAGCCGGTCGCGGATTGTAAATGTCCTGGATGACGGCGCGGGAAAGAATCAGATCAAATGGCTCTGATTCGCTTAATTCGTCGCAATCCTCGACATCGAATCCATAAATGCAACTTAGTTGCTCTGAATTAATCTCGATTCCGGAGCTTAGATCGACCGCCTGGTCGAAACGGGCCCGTTGTGTTTCATTCAGTGTTTCGCGCAATCGCTGATAGATTCGGCGCTGCTGATCGTCATCACGTTTGGAGTAAAATTTATCGATGCAAGCGACATGCGATGCACCATCGGCCAAAAATCTCAGTGCCACGCCTACATTGTCACCGAATCCCAGCTCAAGTATTCGTTTCCCCTCAATAGAGTGAGCGGAAATCTGCCCGTACTGCAGATAGTCCTGATACTGCTGATTGATGTAACGAAGACTCTTGTCAACGTCCAGTTTGCTGTGGGTCGAGCCGTGCAGAGATTCCCAGTTGCCATTTTTGAACTGGCGCTTCATTTTCCAGTTTTCGTAAATCTTGTATGCGATGATCAGATTCTTCGATCTCTTCGCATACCGCTTCGCTTGCGCCATCATATGGACCCTCTAATGCGCCTCGGCTTTACGCCAGGGAATGAATCTCTGCGCCGATGACGCGTATCGTCGTAACGATTCACGTTCATCAAGACTGACCACACCGAGCACCAGAACCAGAATCGCGTAAGCGATAGAAAAAACCGTGCCGCTGATCGCGAGCGTCACAATCGGATGAATATCAGGCAGCAGCGAATGCACAACGGTTGCGATTATTCCCGCGATCACCGATGCGACCGCCAATTTGCCCACATCCAACAGCAACCTGATATCGTGAAAAGCTACGCCCAATGTTCGACCGAGCTTGCTCGCCATCAGTATCGCTTCGAGCGAGGCCGCGGCAACGACTACACTAATTGCGCCGATCAATCCGAAATGCGCAGTGCAGAACCACAATGCGAACAAAAGACCAGGAATCAATGCCGCTCGCAATTTTACGAGATAAGATCTGTGCTCGGGATATGCCCGAATAACGGCGTCGTTGGCGCTAACCAACAGACCCAGCGGGATGAACGATAAATTCAGCACAAAGATCGACGATGCTGACGCATATTGTTTGGTGAAAAGAATAGTGATGAATTCTTTTCTTACGATTATCAAGAACACATAGAGGGGAAAATAGATCGCCGCCATTTTCCGCATCATTCGCGCGACCAGCTCCACAATTTCTCTTAACTGGCCGAGCACCTGCAGTCGACTGACGCGCGGAATCATCACGGCGCCGACAGAGCTGCTCAGGATGCTGAGAAGCGGAAGATTAAAACATCCAACCGAATAAACCGCAAAGTCCGCTGCACTGAAACGATGTGAAACGAAATATGAATGAAGGTCCGTTTGAAACCTCAATAAGACAGCGGCCAAACCGAATGGCAATATGTAAACCAACTGCCGCCGCATTACGGACCAATCAAAGTCTTTCCAGAACGACCCAAACGCGGAATAAAAATAAACGAATGAAATAACGGCCTGAACCAGGCCGTGAATAATCGCCGCGTAGATTAAGGCTCGCAGGGTTCCGAACCACAAGGTTGCGCCGATTAAGACCACCGCCTTGCTGAATTCAGAAACAACCACAAAGGCTGAAGCAAGCTTTGCCTCTTCGTTTGCGTAAGCGATGTTTTCGAGAACAAATGGAAGGCCCCAAAGCGGAATCAAAATTGCGATTAGCGCTGAGTACTTTATAAGATCATCGCTTCCAAAAATCCCGTGAAGAATTTGCGGAAACATGTAAAGCACAAACCCTGAAGCAATCGTCGTCAAGAAGTAAAACAAAAGGATGTTCAGGACAACGTGACCTTTTCGTTTCGATTCGCGCGGAAGAAAATAATATGCGCTCATATCGATGCCAAGCGGCAGCGTGTTTATCGCCGTGAGCGCGAGCAGAAACACTTGCTTGTATAAACCGAACTCTTGTCTGCTTAATCGACGAACCAGCAATAATGGAAGAGCGAAACTGCAAGCGAACGCCAGCGTCCGAGCAATCATCGACCAGGCCGCCATCGTAGTCAGTGAATATTTTTCTGGTGTCGACTCGCTCATAATTGCGCCGCTGTCGAATGTCTTTTAGAATAGGCCTTCAGTAACATCGTAGGCCAAATCTGTATACCCAGTCCCGCACAGTATAGTTTCCAACTGCGATAATATTTGTTAGCTTCCCTTATCTGAGTTACTGCTGACGAAAACTGTCGGGCGCAGAATTCCTGTTTCGCTCTTTCAAGATTCAGGTGGGCACGCAGTTTCGCTTGACGCTCATTTAGCGCCGAGCGTTCTTCAGCCGTGAGATCGTTTCTTAATCCGATCTTCTCTATTACCAGAAGCGCGTTTTCAAAAAGACGGAAAGTATTCGAGCAAAGGCTGTCAGCATGTTCATTTCTATGTAGAAGAATTTCGTTCTGATACTCAAAACGAGATCCCTCCTTTAACATTCGAACCCAGAGGTCAAAGTCCTCGGCGTAACGAAATCGCTCGTCAAACGATCCGGCGTTCACCACAGACTGTCGTCGCACCACGGTTCCTGAGAGTATTATCGTGCACCTTTCAGCGAGAAGACTTTCACAGGTTACGGTGCCGACTGATGGTGTCGCTTGCATAAACGTCTGACCGGCAAGTTGGGATGAACCGACGATCAACGCATCGGCATAGACTGCATCAATCGAAGAATGAGAAGAAAGGAAATCTATTTGTTGTTGTAGATAATTGGTTAGCCAGTAATCGTCCGCATCGAGGAAGGCCAGATATTTCCCTCGCGCCAATCGCACACCCGTATTGCGAGCTGCGCCGGGCCCGGCGTTAGGCTGACTGACGTACATTATTCGATCTCGATATACGTCGATTGCGCTCTCAAGCTCTTCGGTATCAGGCGAGCCATCGTTGATAACAATGACTTCGTAATCCGTGAAGGTCTGATTTAAGACCGAGTCGAGGGCTGTGCCGATGTAACCGGCCGCGGCGTAGCACGGAATTATCACGCTGACAGCCGGAGAGTGCACGTTTCCTTCCCGCGTTCTGTTATGCAATCCACTGAAATCCATCGCCACCGCCGTCAAATCTCGACGCCATCAATCCATTACTACAACCGTATTACGTTGCCGTCTTTCAGGATTGCGCTTCGCGTTGCGTTGCGTGTGTCGACCACCAGTTGGGCGTTGTCGACAATATCCTGGTAGTCGTAATCTTTATGGTTAGTTGTGACCACCACGCAGTCATATTTTCGCAACGATTCGCTATCGATCTGCGCATTCTGGAATTCCCGGCGTCCCATGCAGTCCATCGTCAAGTGGTTCACATAGGGATCGTTGTATTCGATCAGCGCTCCTTTCTTGATCAGTTTCTCCATAACCGAAAGCGCGGGCGACTCGCGGATGTCGCTAACATCCTTTTTATATGCAACGCCCAGTATCAGTATCCTGGAACCTTTGATCGGCTTACCCCGGTCGTTAAGACCGTCGCCAATCAATTGCACTACGAAATCCGGCATTTGCGAATTGATCTCTTCCGCCAGGTCGATAAAGCGAGCCTCGAACCCCTGCAGCCTTGCTTTCCATGACAGGTAATGCGGATCGATTGGAATACAGTGACCGCCGAGTCCAGGACCTGGGTAGAAAGGCATGAATCCGAAAGGCTTTGTGGCGGCGGCTTCGATCACCTCCCAGGTGTCGATATCTAAAGCTCGACACAGTCTGGCGATCTCGTTGACCAAACCTATATTGACAGAGCGGAAAGTGTTCTCCAGCAACTTTGCTGTCTCCGCCACCCTTGCGGATGATACAGGATGAACGCGGCCGACAATTTTGCCGTAGGCATGCGCTGCCACCTTAGTGCTCAGCGCAGTTACACCACCGACGACTTTTGGAATATTGCTGGTATCGAAATGACGATTGCCCGGGTCGACTCTTTCGGGCGAGAATGCCAGCAGGAAATCTTCATCGATCTTGAAACCGGTCTCGGTCAGCATCGGCAGCACCACTTCTTCTGTTGTCCCGGGATATGTAGTGCTTTCCAGAACGATCAGTTGACCGGATCGAAGGCTGTCTTTCACCTTGGTTGCAGCAGAAAGTATATAAGAAATGTCCGGCTCTTTGGTTTTTCGCAGCGGGGTGGGCACGCAAATAATAATGACATCCGCTTCCGACAGAACAGCGGCATCGGTGGTCGGTCTTAAGTTTTCTTTTCTGATCAGAGACTCAAGGCTGAAACTGGATACGTCGCCGATGTAAGAGTGTCCGCGGCTGAGCGACGCGACCTTTGAATCGTCGTTGTCTATACCGAATACGGTAAAGCCTGCCTTCGCAAAACCCACCGCGAGCGGCAGTCCCACATAGCCCAGCCCGATTACCGCAATTCTGGCGGTTTTGGCATCAAGTTGTCTTAGAAGAGATACGTCGGTTGATGGTTCAGCAATTATAGCGCTCACCGAAAACTCCACATTCTGCAAAATTGCGACATGCCGATGTATGAGTCCCCGAGGAAAGGAACCGAAAGGATCTGCTGCAAAACGTCATTGGGTTGGGGCTCTCATCTCGGTAAGTGTCGTCCTCATAACAAGCCATTCGAAAAGAGCCGCAGGCATAAGTTCGCCAGGAACTGTCGCTCTTCACTTGTTACAAGATGCGCAACGGGTTGGATCCTTCAAAAACATCACGTTAGCCAGGATTAACTAAACGGTAAGTCCAGAGACCACGTGATTTGAAAAATCAATAGGAGGAACCTCCATATGTTGTTTACAAAAATAGGACGTTTGTCCGATGCAAAATGGTCGGTTCGTCCGATGTCGCCTGCTTTGTCAATCGGTATCATCCCCTTCGTTGTTTGATCGACAGTAAAAAAGAGTCGGTCAATTCCATATCCCCAAAACGATTTTGATACTGCCATTCCACGAGGGCTTGATGGACCCGTCCCCGCGTGACTGAATGACCAACTAAATATCCGCTATGCATACTCAACGTGATTGGATTGGAATCCTCGCCGCAGGCGAGTACGAAGCAGTCTGGCAAAAACTGTTTGAGCTGGTGTCACGCCACTATGCCATCCGAAATCGTGAAACTCGACATCGCAGCGGCGACACGGAATTGCTGGACAGCACGGCAGATCTGACGCAGGAAATTTTTCTGCGGCTGATGGAGAAAGGTCGCTGGCAATACTATTTGACTGCAGGTTACGACAGCGCCAGCGTTGAGCATGAAATATGTCACATCGAAATCGCCAATATGGTGGGTCAATCGCTGCGGAATCGCTATCCGGAATCTTTCCGCCTCGCGCGCAGGATTACTTCGGTGCTCAAAACCGACGCTCGATTCAAGTCCTTCTCCGACAGCAACAAAAACGGTGACATCGCTCTGCGCGCGTGCCGCAATCAAGTCTACGGTCTTCGTGAATGGCCAGCCGATAAAGTCCGCAAAGATGACTCGTTATTGCCCGATCTGGTAAAGAGCGTTCCCTGCCGTACCCGCGACACGCGCCGAAGCGGCCGCGGCAGCACTTCTCAGGTAATCATCTCGAACCAGGAACTGGCTGTACTTATTGCGGAAATCATGCGCGCGGCCGATTCACCGATTGAAGTACGGGTGCTGCGACAATTGGTGCTTCCAAAACTTACCCTGACCGATGTTCGCGTCACTTCACTGAGCGCCGTTTTGCCAACCGACCATGATGCTACCGAATCGATCAGTGAACTGGACGTTGTCGATCCTCAGCCAAGTCCGGAGCAGCAGCTTTGCGATAAAGAGCTGTTTTCACAAATTGAGTCGCAGGTATCGACGTTGCTTGTCTCTCTCAAAGCCGCGGTAAACAACAAGCCGAGACGATGGGAGCGGATGCTGCAGGTTGCGTGGCACTGCTACTTCGATAGCACACCCTGGTCACAAACGAGGATAGCCGGCAAGCTGGGCATATCAAACGCTTTGGTAACACATTACCGATTATTGTTCGATCAATACGTAAAACAACTGGCGCTCCCGTTCGAACAATGGCTGATATTGAACGAAACGCTGCGTACCAGACTTTCTGCTTTGCTCAGCACCTTTGAGATGCCGGCCGATCTTCAAATCACAGCGGCGGCGGATATGGTCGTCTTGCCGGGCTTTGCGCAGCAATCATCTCACCCAAGTGCCAGCACCAGAGTCGCTGCTGCAAACGCGTCATTCAAGCCAACTCGCACAACCGCAGATTTACAGCACAACGGCGCAGTCGATGTCGAGCCCGCCGCCTGAACGAAATCGCGCGTTCGGTCGACCGCGTCGCGCTTTGCAACTAAGTAACAGTTTGGAGGGGGATTCTTATGCATATTCTAGTCACTGGGGCGGCCGGCTTTATCGGCTCTCATCTGGCGGCTGCAGTATTAAATGACGGTCATAAGCTGAGAATAGTAGACAACTTCTCTACCGGCAGACGCCAGAACCTTGCGCATCTGACGGCAGCCGAATTCATCGAAGGCGACATTTCCGACAGCAAAACGGCCGCGAAGATAGTCGATGGCATTGATGTTGTCTTTCACGAAGCGGCCATTCCATCGGTGGCGCGGTCGCTGGCCGAGCCAATGCTGACGCATAAGGCAAACATCGACGGGACCATCACACTGCTGGTTGCTGCTCGTGACGCGGGAGTTAAACGGTTTGTGTACGCAGGCTCTTCGTCTGCATACGGCGACACGCTGGAGCTTCCAAAAGTCGAGACGATGCCCGCAAATCCGCTCTCATTATATGCTCATCAAAAGTTGACTGGTGAGCAATATTGCAAACTGTTCGCGCGATTTTACGGATTGGAAACTGTGGTGCTGCGATATTTCAACGTATATGGACCGCGTCAGGATCCGTCCAGCAAGTACGCTGCGGTGATACCGCTGTTTATCGAAGCGATGCTGCGAGATGAGCCTTTGCACGTTGAAGGCGACGGTACGCAGTCGCGAGACTTCACTTTTATTGATGACGTAGTTCAGGCCAACCTAAAGGCAATGGTAGCGCCCAATGTATCCGGTGAAGTATTCAATGTAGGATGCGGGCGCAATTACACTCTGCACCAGTTAATTCAGCATCTGACCGATCTGACCAGCCGCAAGCCGAAAGTTAAGTACGTCGCGCCCAGA
>DASRDY010000304.1:0-1313 GCA_035652355.1 Blastocatellia bacterium | reverse complement strand
CTCCGGCAGAGGGTATTCAACTCGCTTTCACTGACCGGCAATGTGTCCATGTTCCAGACCTTCGTGCGCTCGTCATATGTCAAACGCAATTTCGATCTGGATGCCGTCTCGGCGTTTGGCAAATTGGTCAATTCGGTTGATGGAAGCAAAAAGCAATCGACAGTGCCTTCCATACCTTTGACCGACAGCGCCCAAAACGAGGTCGATACGATTAATCGTTGAAAATTCTCTTGCGGTTCGATCTGATTCGCGGAAGCTCTTGGTTCGATCTGGTTCGCGGAAGTTATTGCATCGCTTGAAACGGGCTTGGTATCATTGGTGGTGCAAGCCTGTGATGGTCTTTGCAAAGAAAGCATCAGTGGTTCGTGCGCCGCGGTCATATTGAATTCTCTGGCGAGCTCATCGAATAAGTGCTCGATTGCTTGCATGAGCTCCTCCGTCGCCGCCATCGCTCGGCGCTTGTTTGGAAAGAGCATATCCTGCAATTTGTCTAGCAACTGATCACTCCCGTGGCACTTCCAAATTGCTGTAGCCGTTTTCCACCGCCCAGGCAATCAGCTCTTCGCGAGTCGACAATGACAGTTTGATCAGCATTTGATCGACCTGCTTGCGCACCGTCTCTGGTGAGGTGAAACGTTCCTGCGCAATGTCCTTGTATTTCATGCCTCGAGCAATCAAAGTGAGCAAATGCTCCTCGGCTCTGGTTAACTTCGATGATGATTCGCCGGCCATCAATGATTCGGAAACGACCGGTCCTTCGCCATTCATCACTTGCCTGATTGCTTCTGAAACCTTTTCCAGCGGCTCTGATTTGAGAAGGTAACCACAGACGCCGCTTTTCAAAATCAAATCGCGAATGGCCATGCGACTGTCGCCGCTGAAAACAATCACCTTAACCTGATTGTGGGCGCAGAACGACTGAGCAAGTGATCGCGGACCGTCCGAGTCGGGCAGATGAAGATCGAGAAGAACGACGTCGGGTCCGTGCTTCGCCAGGAGTTCAAGACCGGCTTGTGCTGTGGTCGCAGAGCCTATGACCTTTATTCCTGATTCACCGGAAAGTTCGGCAACCAATCCTTTCAATGTCGCCTCGTGGTCCTCGACGATCAGAACTTTTATGTCGGCACTCTGCACTTTATTCATCCTGCACATAGTTGTAATCTGCACTTAGTTGTAACCTGATTTTTCCCGTTTTCAATCTCAACCACTCGTTCGAGTTTACGCCGCCGTTCCTGCGAACACATTACGCAGCCGTTCCTACGAACACATTCCGCAGCTCACTCATATTGGATGGCAACGATAGTTATGTTGTC
>DASRDY010000303.1:0-39383 GCA_035652355.1 Blastocatellia bacterium | reverse complement strand
GATATTTGTGATGCTGGAAGTCTTCTCGATTGCTCCGCCGTTCTTGGAAGCGAGTATGCAAAAGTCGGTGGCATACCGCTATCCTTTCTCGGAGCCGTGGCATACTTCCTGGTGTTCAGCCTTGCGGTGCTGGCAACTTATAATTACAAGAGCGCGGCGAAATGGCTGGCCGTACTGGTTGCGGTGATGTTTGCGACCAGCATCTATCTGTTTTTTGTGCAGGCATTTGCATTACATCATTATTGTCCTTATTGCCTTTTCTCTGCGGCTGTTACAGTGACGCTAACTTGTTTAGTATGGATTCCCAGGTTTATGCGACGAACTTCGTAATCATTGAACCTTCACAATTATCCATTCGTTATCTCTCAATATGGAACTCTCGCGTGAGGTGCGGCCTGCATTAATTAAAGGATGGTCAAAGGTCAGTTTCCTGGGATTGTGGTTCAGGAAACGGCCTTTTATCAGTGTGATCCTTGGGCTTGCGGTTGCTTCTCCAATGGTTTTTGTTTCGATTAGCTATCACGTCTCTTCTTCCGGCCAGGCTTTCGAGGTAGGTGCTGCCGAAGCTCCCAACGCGGAAGCCGCGATTGTCCTTGGCGCCGCCATAAATCATGACGGTACCTTGTCTGGTATGTTGCAGGACAGAGTTGATCGCGCCATACAGCTTTATCAAGAAAATAAGGTCAGGAAACTTTTACTCAGCGGCGATCACGCGCGGAAATCGCACGACGAAGTTAACGCGATGGGCAGGTATGCCGCTTCAAAGGGAATCCCGTCGGAGGATATCTTTTTGGATCATGCCGGCTTCACGACCTTCGACACGATGTACCGAGCCCGGTATATCTTCAAGGTAAATCGCGCTATCGTTGTCACCCAACAGTTCCATCTGGACCGCGCAGTTTATCTCGCACGATCAATGGGTATCGAAGCCTGGGGCGTAGAATCAGATCTGCATTCTTACGGCGGTGAAGGCTATTTCCAAGCAAGAGAAATTCCCGCCAGATTCAAAGCCTTTGTTCAGGTGAACGTCCTGCATTCGCGCTCTGAGCATCTTGGTCGATCCCTTCCGATAACAGGCGATGTAGAAAAAGCCACGACCGTCCTCTTTAATCCGAACCCCGCGTCCTGGCGCTCAAACTGGCATAAGCTTCGCATAATCCGAAAGAGAGAGGAGTAAAAACAATGAGCCAAAAAAATAACGTCAACCCGGATTATTACAAATTGGCAGGAAGAGATAAGCCAGGTGAAGATATAATACGCGGCAACAGAAAAGAAGACACAGATCAGGACAATGAGCCAGAGAATTTCATTCCCGGGCCTGGTCCCGGCAAAGGTAAGCCAGGAATGATGGCTAAAGAAAAATCGAGCGAACAGAACCGATCGTCAAAAAAATAGGACTGAGCGGCAATCGTGGCGTGGACTTCAGTCCGCGCAAGCTGTAGAACTACCAAGGTTAAAAGGGAACGGAAACTTGATCCAGTTCAGAAAGTATAAGATCGGCGTGGCCGTTTCCTTTAAAGCCTCGGTGTTTTTGCATTTTGCGCGGACTGAAGCTGAAGTCCACGCCACGATTTACACCAAGGGGCTTTTGTGACAGAGGAATTTATTTCAGGCCATTTTTACCTATGAAATTCAAAATTCAGACCAAAGGTCATTACGATTTCATCGATATCACCAGGCAAGTTGCATCGATCGTTGAGCAATCCAAGGTAGAAGATGGAATTGTCGTCGTGTTTGTTCCCGGCTCAACCGCCGCTATAACAACGATGGAATTCGAATCCGGCATAATGGAAGACCTGAAACAGGTCTTCGAGGGGTGGGCGCCTGAAGACGCCGATTACAAACACCATCGTCGGTGGGGTGATCATAACGGCGCAGCGCATATCAAATCTGCTTTGATTGGGCCATCGCTGTCAGTTCCGATTGAGGAAGGCGCGCTTGTTACAGGTACGTGGCAGCAGATTGTGTTAATCGATTTCGATGAACGACCCAGAACCAGAGAGATCGCTGTGAAAGTCGTATCTACGTGAAATCATCCTGCTAAGCCCCATAAGTTCAATCTGTTTGATGGCTTTCATTGTTTCGAGATTCGCTCAAATCTGACAGATAATTCAACTGCGTCTAGCGGTTGCTAAGTTGATCCGGATTCTAGAAAATCTGGTCAAGCTACTGATGAGATAATGATGTTCGATTCAGCGCCGCAACGATGATCTTTCCTGCATAATCATTGTCTTTTTCTACTGGCGTTGTGAAAGTCATTCCGCGTCGCCAGACTGCAGTAGCCTCAGGATGAAAACCCGTCAGAATCACCCAGCCGTTTCCGTATGTTCCTTCAACGATTGCAGGAGTCCCGTCGGGATACCAGCCCCTGACATCACCCCAGCCGGAAAACTGTGGTCCATCTTCCCAGTACTGATCAAGGGTTGGCGCGCCTTCAGTGGAAATCGCCACGGCGGTTTTCCGAATTCCCTGATTTTCGGCGGAGTAAAACTTGAACCTCACACCGGAAGTCAGATTCAAACTGTTATAGCCGGTATCGCCGGCAAAGAAACCACCCGCACAGATTCCCAGGTAATTCGATCCATCCTTGATCGCGTTGCGGATGTTTGTTGTTGTTCCGGATGTCAGGTTGTTGCCGATGTCGATGAAATTCCCACCGGGAACGATCACCAGACGATATTTGTGAATCTCTGGTTCGCTCATCCGATTCAATTCTGATGAATTCGCTGTCGAATAGCTGAGGTGATTGCTGTTCAGGATCCTTTCTACGGCCGCGACATCGCCCGAAGAAGTTCCCGTTCCGTTAAACAGCAGGATAGCGGCAGGGGGATCAGATGCGAGCGGAATCGCAGTCGCTCCCGGATTCTCCCTTCTGCACGAGGTTAAGACAGACGAAGCCAGTAAAAAAGCGCTAATAAAGAGAACCCGAAACAGAATATTCATTTCGATGCGTTTACTTACCCGGTGCTCGACTCTGATTTTTGAGTCAAGTTTAAACTGCCGCCCCTTTCACCGGTTCGTTCGAGGGGTGTATTGTTCGCGTAAAGAATCGACAAGCTCACGACACATTTTCAGTTGCTCAATTGCTTGAGGACTGGCTGGGTCGATTGCCATTATAACTTCAATGCTTTTAGCAACTGTTGCAAGATGCAGATTGAATATCGCCTGCTGGTAATGAACGGTGGCCTGCTGTTGCAGATTGGCATTCAATATCTGATTCGAGATTTCAATACCCGATAGGATAGGCTGGTTACCAAATGCATCCGTTTGGGGTATTTCTGTCGTGGCAGGCCTCGGCTCAGCATGATTTGACATTTTAGTATTTCCTTTCATCGCTGGCTATTAAGCCCCACCATGGGTTTGGACTGAAACTTGGTTTTGAACGGCAGCTAACGCCGCTTTTAGATCGACTATTAATTCGGCGAAAGTATTCCCGGTCAAGATCTCCGTGGCAGATCTGGCCTCGAGTGGCCCGAGGTTAGATATCAAGTTAACAACCTTCCCTAAGATCGCTACACCGAGCTCGTTCATTGCCTGCTGGTTAGCAACAGCATTTTGTTGAGAAAGATTTACGTTAGCGACCAGATTGGCATAAACAAGATTTGACAACATCGCCGTCTGTTCCGAAATTGGGTCGTGATGCAATTTGACTGGCGAATTTCGAGCGCCATCTGAAAGGGATGAAGAGTTCTGGTTATTTGTTTCAGCAACGGCATCTGTGATCTGCGGATTTACTACTCCGGACATAGATTGGGCTCCTTTAAATTTAGTACGGAATACCAGCGTATTGATGACGAGCCGCGATCATCTTCTGTTACGAGTGTCCTCTTGTCAAGGGTTTGGTCAGAATGGAGATGGAAACGGCGTTCACATGGTCTGCTCCCAACGCATGTAGCACAGACTTCCAGTCTGTGTTTGAAGTTTGGACATTTTCAATCTGATTTCCAGGCCACCAGTTAACAAAAAGCTGCCTCTAAGTAAAAACAAAACCAAAAAGAGGACAGCTTATGTTGACAGCAATCATATCAATAATGAGTCAGTGACGGGAAGTCTTTTCACAGCGGCGAACAATGTCTCGAGCAATCAGACAAGCGATTATCAGCGCTAGTTTGTTCGGAAGACGAACCATTGCACGGGCTTATTGGGTTAGCGGTCAATCGGATTGGACCAGCGAATATAAATTGCATTCGCGCAGCAAATGGGAAGCGGAGGATTTGTTCATTCCGCTGTTAAAGGAGGCGCTGTGTCAAATCACTGGTGATTTATTGCCTTTCGGAACTGATGACACCCGGATAGGCAAGACCGGTAAAAAGATCAAAAGCGCCTACTGGGGGCGCGATCCGCTCGGACCGAAATTACATCTGAATCTGAAGTGGGGAATCCGCTATCTGCACACATCGTTGTTACTGCCTTTGCGGCAGTTCGGCCAGATCTGCTGCCACCGGACTGCAGGATCATCGCTGATTCACTGTTTGCTACGGCTTGATGATGTCTTAAAAAAGGCCAAACTTCAGCGCTGTGACACATGGGTGTCACAGCGCTACCTACAGATAATAAACGGCTTAGCGATTGTGTGACGCCTGTGACATCAGTTGGCCAGATTCCAAATTCGAGTTTTGTGCCGCAATGTGTTGCGATAAAGAAGACCTTGGGAACGCGGTTAGAAATGCCGCCGGGTCTAAAGATATGATCTCGCATTAAAGGTTTCCCGATTGCGGGACTGCATCTTTTCGGAAACGGACACCCTAAAAGTTCTCTTTTTCATTCAAACAAATGAAAAACAAGGGGATCCCTACACTGGCGCATCGGAATATAGCTTGCTTGTTCCGTAAGATTTATTGCAATCTACTGGCCTTAGAGTGGCTCTTTCGGAGTTTCGGCTGTAATAAGCGTCACGACGTGCCGGCCAGGCCGATGCAATCTTCAGAAACAGGAGACACAGTATGAGGACGCTCTGGCAGGATCTGCAGTATGGTTACCGCGTTTTGTTAAAGAATCCCGGTTTCGCAGCAGTATCTATACTATTGCTAGCCTTGGGAATCGGAGCGAATACTGCAGTTTTCAGCCTGGCCAACGCATTGCTTTTCCAACCACCGGACGGCGTTCAGAATCCCGAAGAGATCATCCAGCTTGGTCGAACCGTTAACGGCTGGGACTTCCGTACCTTCTCGTATCCGGATTATGCGGACGTCCGTGATCAGAGTAAAAGTTTTATAGACCTTGCTGCGTACAGGGAAACAACCCTCCACTTCAGCGCCGGCCAGTCTGCTGAAGCGGTCTCAGGCATGCTTGTTTCCGGCAACTATTTTAAGGCTCTAGGGGTTCAAGCTCGTCTTGGCAGAGTCCTGTCTCCTGATGATAACGGCGCACCAGGCGCTAACACAGTGTTGACCATAAGTTACGGTTTGTGGCGGAGTCGCTTTGGTTCAGACCCGAACATAGTTGGAAAGGCCGTCACAATCAATAACTATCCTTTTACAATCATTGGAGTCGTGCAGGAAGACTTCGCGGGAACCGGAGTTGGTTCGACCACCGATGTATGGCTGCCGCTGACAATGTATGCTCAGGCTGATCCGTTATTTTACGAGAAGCGTCTTGAAGCCAGGGGAATTTCGTGGCTGAGCGTTCTTGGTCGGCTGAAAACGGAAATCGACATAAGGCAAGCGCAAGCAGAGATAAATACCATCGCGAATCGGTTGGAACAACAGTACCCAGACTCCGATAAAGCCCTCGGTATCGCGGTTGCAAGCGGGCTGGGTCTTCAACCCGGAGCTCGCAGTGAGGCCAGCGCGCGAATGAATATGCTTTTGGCGGTTGCGGGATTGGTGTTGCTGATTGTCTGTGCGAATCTGGCTAATCTGCTTCTCGCAAGAGGCGAATCGCGGCGTAAAGAGATTGCTGTTCGAATGGCGCTGGGGGCAGGTCGAGCGCGGCTCATTCGACAATTATTGACAGAGGCATTGCTGGTATCGGTGACCGGCGGAGTCATCGGGATTATTCTTGCACAGTTATCAAAGGGTTTGCTGCTCAGTTCAAACTTTCTTACCGGTATCAGTCTCTCAGCCGATAATCTGCGACTCGACAGGCGTGTTCTGGTTTTCACCGTGGTCGCTTCGCTAGCTACGGGATTGATTGCCGGACTTATTCCGGCTCTGAAAGCATCAGACTTCCAGCTTCACGCAATGCTGAAAGACAGAGGCGCGACTATTCCGCAGCGTTCAGGGTTTCGCAGCACGTTAGTTGCAGGACAGACAGCGCTTTCGGTCGTTGTCCTGGTCTGTGCGGGACTTCTGGTTAGAACGCTCTTCAATGCGCAGTCGGTTAAAGCTGGTTTTGACGCCGACAGGATCCTGGTGGCGCCGATTGATTTGGGTTTTGGCTCATCTTCCGACGAGCAGACGAGATCGTTCTATCGACAGTTAATCGAACGTGTCAGCGCGGTGCCCGGCGTGGCCGATGCCAGCTTGGCCGTAACTGTACCGCTCGGAGGGTCGTGGAGAACCGGATTTCGCATCGATGGACAGCCGCCGAGCGAACAATCGCCGCAATCCGACTACAATATCGTGACGCCGCGCTACTTCGGGACTGCGGGGATACCGCTGCTTAAAGGTCGCGACTTTAACGAGAGAGACAATGAAACGTCGGCGCGCGTTGCCATAGTAGGGGAAGAGTTTGTTCGACGCTTCTTCTCGAATAGCGATCCTATTGGCAAGCGTCTCGTTATACCTAGTTACAAAGGTGACGACACTTACTTCGAAATAGTTGGCGTCGTCAAAGACATCAAATATGAGCGGTTAACCGAGCAGCCTCGACCTTATCTTTACATTTCACTGTCACAGCAGCGCCAGTCTTCGGCAACGCTCTTTGTGCGCTCGCGCAGTGGCGATCCTTCTGCTTTAGCTGGAGCCGTAGGTAGTGAAATCGCAGCGTTAGACAGAAACATTCCCATCAATCGCACGAGGTTGCTGGCTGAGCGCTTGAGCAGATCACTCGCGCCACAACGCAGCGCGGCCATATTACTGGTAGTATTCGGAATGCTGGCGCTGCTCATAGCGAGCGTCGGACTATGCGGAGTTCTGGCTTATTCTGTCGGTCAACGTCACCGCGAGATCGGCATTCGTCTCGCCCTGGGTGCATCCGGTCGTGATGTTCTGAGTTCCGTTTTCAGGCAGGGAGCAATTCTCATTGCCGCTGGATTGGGCTTCGGCGTGGTTGCCGCATTCGCAGTGGCGCATACCATCACCAGCTTGCTATACGAGGTATCGACCATTGATCCGTTTACCTATGGTATAGTGATCACAGCCATGATAACGGCTGCGACGGCGGCTTGTTATATTCCGGCGCGGCGCGCAACGAAAGTTGACCCGATGGTGGCTCTCAGATACGAGTGACAAAGCGCCAGGATTTGCAACCGAAGGAATCAGTTAGTTGAATTCGATCACCCAAGCCCAAGTCTCTGTGTTTCGCCTCAAACGGCATCATTTCCTTAATACTGAACCTGCAGACATAGTCACAGTCTGTCGCAACGTATGCGGGATTCAGGCTCAAATTATGGCTTCGGCGCATCTCGCTTTACGAGCCAGACTGCAAACGATCAAGCCCGGTCAAATCGACACTGCACTTCATAACACACGCGCGCTGGTGAAAACTCATCTGATGAGGCAAACGCTTCATCTGATTCCGTCGGATGAATTTTCGCTCTACATATCCGCAATGAAAAAGCGTCGATTCGAGGCCGTATTCAGGATTATGTCCCAGTTCAGTATCAGTAGAACAGAAGTCGACCGTATGAACGAAGACGTCCTGGAAACACTCGGGTCCTCGCCAATGACAAACGCTGAGTTGATTCAGCGCATTCGACCAAAGGTCAGCAAAAACGTCAATAATTGGATGGACAAAGTTTGGGGCAAATTCAGACCAGCGCTGATCGAAGGCCTCATATGTTACGGTCCTGAGCAGGGACAGGAAGTTACATTTGTTCGTTCAGATAAATGGCTTCCGAAACAAAAGAAGGTGAGCGAGGCCGAGTCAAGAAATATTTTGTTTCGCAGATTTCTGGCTGCGTATGGGCCGGCTACCATTCAGGATTTTAGCAAATGGTCGGGTCTTTCAATGCCAGAGGCAAAATCAGCCAAACTTTCTGCCGAAGACGACTTGATTGAAGTCAACGTCGAGGGAAAGAAAGCGCTGCTCCTTCGTGATGATTACGAAGAGTTGACCAGTGTGTCGCTAAAGAATCCGTTTCTTCGCCTGATACCTGGGTTCGATTCTTATCTGCTGGCGCACGTAAACAAAGACCATCTGATACCGCCCGTTAACTACAAACGCATATATCGCAATCAGGGTTGGATATCGAATTCGGTGTTGCTCAACGGTCGAATTATCGCAGTCTGGTCGTACAAACGGTCGGGCACTCGCCTTGTTGTTACGATCGAGCCGCTCCGGAAACTTTCGAAAGCGATTCAAAACGAAATCAGAAGAGAAGCAGACAGTCTCGCTGCTTTTCTTGATCTTCAGCCGGAGCTCGTGTTTATGAAATCATAATATTGCTGTCGCAAGTGGGACTTAAAAATCCCATAAACGGACACTTCCTGAAATCCGACCGAGCGTAAATGACCATCTTTCAATAGGATACGGTTCCCACTCGATGGAACGGGTTTTGATTTATCTTTATAACCGGTGAGTATCTTAACTGGACTCTCTGTTGTAGGCAGTACGTAGATCATCTCGAAGATCGTCGGAGGCCACTGTGCAAAACCTGCTGCAGGATCTGAAATACGGCATTCGTATACTGGCGATGAAACCCGCGTTTACAGTTGTAGCGGTGTTGACGTTAGCGTTGGGCATCGGTGCAAACACGGCGATATTCAGTATCGTCAATGCTGTTCTGATTCGCCCGCTCCCATATCCTCATTCGGAGAGATTGGTTCAAGCATACTGGCAACGGAAAGCCGATGACACAGACTCGCTGACTTCCCAGGAGATCAAATTCTGGAAAGAACGTACCAGATCGTTCGAGGATGTTGCGACCTATGCTTTCACCAGCGCGACCGGCGCCGGCTTTAACCTGGCTGGTGGCGCGGAACCAACTGTAGTACAGGGAATGCGGATGTCCGCAAACTTCCTGCACGTGATTGGTGTCGAACCGGCAAGAGGAAGAGGTATTTCCGCAGAGGAAGATCGTCGAGGCGGACCATGTGTCGCAGTTGTCACAGACAATCTTTGGAAGAATTATTTTGGCGCAAATCCTGCTGTAATCGGAAAAGAGATCAGGATCAACGACAACGCCTGCACTCTGGTAGGAGTGATGCCGGCCGGATTTCAATTCGAATCGCCTGCTGATGTTTTCATCCCGATCTCTTTCAAAGCCGACGGCTTTGATGAAGAGAACACGGATATGATCGCCCGTTTGAAGCCAGGCGTAACGCTGAAACAAGCTCAGGACGAAGTCGTTTCGTATGTTCCTGAGTATCTCCAGGTTCATCCTCCGGATAAAGATGAGCCAGCGCGTGTATTGCGCCTGTCGTCGTACCGACAGTCAGTTATAGAAAACGTAAATAAAGTTCTGTGGTTGTTGTTCGGCGCAGTAGGTTTTGTCTTATTGATCGCTTGCGCCAACGTAGCCAATCTGTTGCTGGCAAGGTCGACAAATCGCACCGGCGAAATGGCCGTCAGAATAGCACTGGGTGCGAGCCGAGGCCGCTTGCTTCGCCAGATAATGACCGAGAATTTTCTTTTGGCTCTCGCGGGAAGTTGTGTCGGCCTGCTGATTGCTTTGTGGAGCGTGCCTGCGTTGATCACTATGAGTCCGACCAAGCTTCCACGAGCAAGCTCGATCAATCTTGATTGGCAATCTGTCGCCTTTGCTATCCTGGCGGCATTCGTTACAAGCATCCTTTTTGGAATTGTTCCTGCCCTCCAGGCATCGCGCATAGACATTAATGGCGCATTGAAGGAGGCGTCGGGCAGATCGACGTCAAGCAAATTGAGCGCTCGTGTCAGAACGGCTTTGATTGTAGGCGAAGTTGCCGTTTCTCTTGTTCTTTTGGTCGGCGCGACTCTGTTGATGCGCAGTTTTATCAACCTGCGTCGCGTCGAATTGGGCTTCGATCCGGAAAACGTCACCGCACTGCAGGTGTCGCTTAACTCTGATCGGTACAAGACGATCAATCGAACTTGGGATCTGGAGCGACAGGTTATCGAAAAGATCTCTGCCATTCCGGGCGTTATTGCAGTCGGAACAGTTCCCAGCGTTCCAATGGAGCGAGGGTTGCGTTCAGGTCAATCTATTGCCGGCACTAACGGCGTAGACCATCCAACAGTTCAAGTGAGAACAATCAGTCCCGGCTATTTCCAGGCGGTGGGAATAAAGACGCTGCGCGGGACAACCTTTACCGACGAAGATCTGCAAACCGCCGCGCCAAAGGTCGTGATTAATGAAACATTGGCTCGCAAGTATTGGCCGAATGCGGATCCAGTCGGCAGACCTCTCTCAGATTCCCCGAAGAGTTCGCGCATTATTGGCATAGTCGGCGACATAAAAGAGATGGGTTTGGATCAACCAGTTCTCCCGACAATATACCTCCCGCTGACCAGATTGCAGGATGAAACAAATGTAGCATTGAATCGATGGTTTTTGACTTCGTGGATTGTGAGGACGGCGGGCCCACAGAATATCGGTCCAGCGTTGAGAAAAGCATTGAAGGAAGTCGATCCTGAATTGCCAGTCGCAAAGATCAGACCGATGACCGAGATCGTCAGCGCGTCGCTGGCAGAGCAGAGATTCGAAACAGCAATGATGACCGCCTTTGCGGCCCTGGCTTTGCTGCTGACCGGAATTGGTCTCTATGGTGTTCTTAGCTACCAGGTAAGTCAGCGCACCAGCGAGATAGGACTCCGACTGGCGCTGGGAGCGCGTACTTCAGATGTGATCAGAATGGTCGTCAAACATGGACTTATGCTCACAGGAATTGGACTGGTGATCGGAGTAATCGCCGCCAGATTGCTGGTGCATTTGATATCAAGTTTTCTGTTTGGAATACAACCGACGGATTTCGTAACGTTCACTGGGATTTCGGTGTTACTTGCAATTGTATCGTTGTTGGCCTGTGCTGTGCCCGCACTGAGGGCATCGAAGGTCGACCCATTGGTCGCCCTTCGTTATGAATGACGTTCGCTGAATCTCCTATAGATTGACCGGCGAGCTTACTGGTTGGCTTTCGACAATCAGTTTAAGCTCGCCTTCTTTTTCATCTATTACGACGTTGCCGCCATTCTGCAGTTTTCCGAAAAGTATCTCTTCGGCAAGAGGTTCCTTAACTTTCGATTGGATCAATCGAGCCATCGGTCTGGCACCGTACAGCTTGTCGAATCCGTGTGTTGCCAGCCATGCTCTGGCAGGTTCGGTGAGTTCAACAGTGACTCTCTTTTCGACCAGTTGCTGGCTCAATTCAGCGATGAATTTATCTACGACTTTTTCTATAGTTGCAAATCCGAGCGATTCAAACGCGATCCATGCGTCGAGTCGATTGCGGAACTCGGGACTAAAGGTTCGTTCAATGGCGCCTTTACCTTTGCTGCCCGAACTGCCCTTCTGAAAACCGATGTTGTCGCCGCTCATATCGCGAGCGCCTGCGTTCGTCGTCATGATCAAAATCACATTGCGGAAATCGGCTTTTTTGCCATTGTTGTCTGTCAGCGTCGCGTGATCCATCACCTGTAACAGGATGTTGAACAGATCGGGATGCGCCTTTTCGATTTCGTCCAGAACCAGAACCGAGTACGGAGTCTTGTTGATGGCATCGGTCAGCAGTCCGCCTTGATCGAATCCAACATAACCTGGAGGTGCGCCGATAAGGCGAGATACGGTGTGCTTTTCCATATACTCGCTCATATCAAAACGGAGGAACGCAACACCGAGCTCGCGAGCCAATTGTTTCGCCAATTCCGTTTTACCAACTCCCGTCGGACCGGAGAAGAGGAAAGAGCCAATCGGCTTGTCAGGATTGCCCAAGCCAGATCGCGATAGTTTGATCGCCCGGGTCAGTTGCGAAATTGCGTGATCCTGTCCGAAGATCACTAGTTTCAGATCGCGTTCCAGATTCTGAAGCCTATCTTTGTCCGATACAGAAACTGTTTTGGGCGGAATCTTTGCCATTCGTGCAACGACCAGTTCAACTTCGTGCACATCAATGGTAGACGGTCGCGCATCGGCGGGCAGGAGCTTAACTGCCGCGCCGGCTTCGTCAATTACGTCGACAGCTTTGTCGGGCAGCAGGCGATCATTGATATGTTTTGCAGCAAGCTCAGCGGCGGCGCGGATAGCCTCTGGCGAATACTTAACGCCGTGGTGCTCTTCGTAATATGTTTTCAGCCCCTCCAGGATTTGAACGGTCTCTTCAATTGAAGGCTCACCAATCTCTATCTTCTGGAAACGACGAGCGAGAGCGCGATCCCGCTCGAACGAGCTCTTATATTCGGGATAGGTCGTCGACCCGATGCAGCGCATTTGCCCTGAAGCCAGCGCCGGCTTCAGTATGTTTGAAGCGTCCATCGACCCCCCGCTCACCGCTCCCGCGCCAACGATTGTATGAATCTCATCTATGAAAAGAATCGAGTTCTTTCGTTGGATTAAAGCGTTTATCACGGCTTTCAAGCGCTGCTCGAACTCTCCGCGATATTTTGTCCCTGCCAGGAGCGCACCCATATCCAGAGAATAGACTTCGACATTTTGCAGAGCGTCAGGAACATCGCCTTTCTGAATCTTTAATGCGAGTCCTTCAGCAATCGCGGTTTTGCCGACTCCGGGGTCGCCTACATAAATAGGATTGTTTTTTCTACGGCGGCAAAGTACCTGAATGGTTCGCTCGATTTCGGCAGTTCGCCCAATCAATGGATCGATCTGCCCGTCTGCTGCCTTCGCAATCAAATTCACCGTGAAAGCAACCAGCGGATCGCGTGCTGGCGAGCCATCCTCATCATCTGCTGTAGCCTCTTCGCGCCTTGCTGGCAGCTCAGGTATCTTGGATATGCCATGCGAGATGTAATTCAGCACATCCAGTCGCGTGATGCCTTGTTTTTCCAGCAGGTAAACCGCATACGACTGGCGTTCCTGAAACAATGCGGCAATGATGTTGCCAGCATTGATCTCCTGCTGCCCGGAAGCCTGGGCCTGTAAGGCTGCGCGTTCGAGAACTCGCTGAAAGGCAGGAGTCTGCTCCGGCATCTGCTCGCCGCCTTCCGGTAACTGGTCTATCTTGGTCCTGAGAAATTCGTGGAGCTCGTCCTTGAGTGAATCGACATCCCCTGCACAATTCCTGATGACTTTGCTGCCGACCGGATCCTGAATCAGAGCCAGCAGCAAATGCTCTAAGGTGAGGTACTCGTGACGTCGTATTATTGCTTCGTTTACAGCCAGGCTCAAAGTGGCCTGCAATTCCTTGGTAATCATATTCTAAAGCTTATCAGGTAAGTCAAAGATCTTTAAACTACGCCTACTCTTCCTCAATGCTGCTGAGAAGAGGGAATTCGTGCTGCCGCGCAAGATCGATAACTTTTGCCGCCTTGGATTCAGCAATTTCGTATGTGTAGACTCCGGCAACACCGACTCCCTGCATATGAACATTCAACATTATTTTAAATGCTTCTGCTTCTGATTTCTGGAAAACGGTTCGAAGAACAAAGATCACGAATTCCATCGTCGTGTAATCGTCGTTGTGCAGCAGAACTTTGTAAAGCGGAGGCTTTTTCAGCTTCTGCTTGCTTTCTGTAACAACAGCGTCGTCGCGTTCAAAATCGGGCATAACAATAGTCTACAACGAAAGTCGCTGGCCGAGCAGCCTTTTGAAACCTGGTTACATTAGACCGCGCTGAGCTCAACAATTGACAGTGGCGCGGCGGTTAGGTCAACATGACATCAGGTAAATAGATACAGAGGAGGTCAGGCCTTGAAAATTTTCAAGATGGTCGTGCTCGTCCTTGTCGTGCTGTTTATTGGTATTCAGTTTATTCGACCCGCTGAAACTAATCCTCCGATCGATCCCGCCAGAACCATTGAAGCTAGAGCGCAGGTTCCGCCCAATGTTATGGACGTCCTGAACAGGTCCTGCAACGACTGTCATTCAAATAAGACGGTCTGGCCGTGGTATGCGCAGTTTGCTCCGGTATCGTGGCTGCTGGTGGACGATGTTAATGAGGGTCGCAGGCATCTGAACTTATCCGATTGGGCTGCGTATGACAGCACACGTGCTCCGCGAAAGCTGGCACAGATGTGCGAGGAGGTAGAACACGGTGATATGCCGCTGTGGTTTTATCTGCCGTTGCATCCTAAGGCAAAGATGACGGATCAGGATAAGAAGACGCTGTGCGATTGGACAAAGCAGCAGCAGACTTCGCCTGCCGCTACTAATAAATAATTATTTAACAGAATCAGATTACGGCTGTTTTGCCGGTTTGATGTTGCTCTGTATTGCGTAAAGAGCCTGATCGGCTGCCGCTCTTCCAGTTTCTTCCGGAGTCATTGTACCGTTGGTAGTAGTGGGAATTGGCGATGGAAGACCGATCGGTCCGCGATTAGAGGTCCTGTAATTTTCGTAACGAACTTTTCCTTTGGACTTTTCCTGATCTGAGCCAGCCGCATATACAGAATAATAAAAGGTCATATCGGGGATCGAGTATCCCACGCCGCCATTGTTAAAACGATCAATAACTATATTGACGTAGATCAGGCACCCTTGCTTTTCATCTTTAATTCGCGCTGTTGCCTGATTCTTTTTCAAAACACCGATATAAGAGGTCGAGATTGTTTGTGTTTCACCAAGTCTGCGGACAAAGCTGTCCAGCATGATCTTCCCGTATTCATGATCACGTCCGAAACCGTTATCGGCGATGAGAACGTTTATCTGTGACCGTTTGACGTCTCTTGAAGGCTCGGCTGGTGTCGAAGAGTCCGGTTTAGTTGTCGTTGTTGTCGTAGATGTTGAGCCGCTGTCCGCGTCGGTCGAAGGTGGAGAAGGCTTCGTCGGTTTTGTCGGTTTGCGTCCCGACTGGGCCGACGCCACGATCAACAAGCAGGCTAAAATGCAGAGCGCAGCAAACATCTTCGAAACAGATTTTGGCAATTGAACCGGGGAATACTTCATAATCTCTTTTAACCTGCGAGTAACAAGTTATAGTCGGACATATTCGAAATCGAACGGCTTGCCGTTGATGCCCGCGCTCGGTGGTGCGATCCAATTGGCAAGTTTACCAGGCTCCGTCACCGGATGCATCAGGCTCTTAACATATTTGTAATCTTCGGCCGATGGCAGCCATTCGTCGCGGCGACGCTCGAACTCTTCCTTTGAGATAGGATTGCCATGAACATCAAAGTAATGTCCGGCGTATTCACCGACGTGGCGATGGAAACGGGTGCTGGGTAAATAGAGCCGAGCGTCGATGCCTTCATCGGCGAGGTATTTGTTCCAGCGAGCCATGCCGCGCTCACTGTCTTTGACATATTCGCCGCGCAGCACTTCGTTCAGTGCATTGCGTAACGGTACTTCTTTGGGTTTGACCTCGTTGCCTTCGACGACTTCCATTGTGAAGACGTCTTCGGCCGCAACATGCTCCTGATATTTCTTCTGTTCCTGGAACCGACCTTTTAAACCGGCCGCAAAGAAATCGGCGGAGTTGGAACTGATCTCGCCGCCAAAAAGGTCTAGCGAATACGTGTACCAGAAATTTATGTATTTCTGGATGATATCGAGCGGAATACCGCCTAGCTCACGCACGTCACTGTTCTTGCTTTCGCGCATTAGCTGAGCCGTTCGTTTTACGACGCGTCCTATGCCAGTTTCGCCGACGAACATATGGTGAGCCTCTTCAGTCAGCATAAACTGACAGGTTCGCGCCAGGGGTTCGAATCCGGATTCAGCCAGCGCTGACAACTGATATTTGCCGTCGCGGTCAGTGAACATTGTGAAGCAGAAAAAATTGAGCCAGTCATCGCACGGCTGGTTAAAAGCTTCCAGAATGCGGGGCTTGTCGGGATTGCCGCTGCGACGCTGCAATAGTTCTTCAGCCTCTTCACGACCGTCGCGACCGAAATATCCGTGAAGCAGGTAAACCATTGCCCAGAGATGCCGACCTTCCTCTACATTTACCTGAAACAGATTTCGCAAATCATAAAGTGATGGACAAGTATGACCGAGTTGTCGCTGCTGTTCCACGGAAGCAGGCTCAGTATCGCCTTGGGTAACAATAATGCGGCGAAGAGCGTTGCGGAATTCGCCGGGCACTTCCTGATAAGCGGGTTTGCCAACGTTATCACCGAAACCTACTTTCGCATTCGGATCAGGTGGGGCAAGGAAGATGCCCCATCGATAATCCGGCATCTTAACGTAATCGAAATGCGACCATCCTTCGGGTTCGACACTGATGGCGGTACGAAGGTAGACATCTTTTCCCTGAAAGCCGTCCGGACCCATTTCGCGCCACCAGTCCAGATAATTCGGCAGCCATTTTTCCAGAGCTCGCTGCAGGCGCTGGTCATCCGAAAGATTCACGTTATTTGGTATTCGGTCGTATAAACTCATAATTGCTCCAGATGATTTCTCGTTTATAACTTTTTCATTTCTGTCATTAATTCACTTCGCAATTCCATCAGCAGGCGACCGAGCATATTTTTGCCGCTGCCGTCGCCACCGTCTCCCCAGTATTTATCATTGGTCGTGTGTTCGATGATCTCTGCATCACCGGTTTCAAGCAGAATTTTTTGCAGGTCCTGATGTTGATTGAATTTTGCGCGCAACCCTTCGCGCATTATGTCATCTTTGACAATTTCCCAATCTTTGCGGAGAGGTTTTGATCGGTCGCGTCCCATCCGCGCCGCAATCATAGGAGACTCGCATAATCGGATGTTTTCTTCATGTTCTGAATTCGGAAACTTTTGCGCCTGAAAATAATGTTCGGTCGTCGGCCAGACTTTTCCTTTCAGCGTGATCGGGTAAGCGGCAAAATTGGAAAAGCACCCGAATGGATCGTTGGTTTTGTAGAATTTAATCGGTTCCATGCTCTACGTACGTCGGTAATCAAATTTCGCCTGTGTCGGCTTGCCATAGTTGGTTAACGCGCCATGCTCGCCCACCGCATTCGGTCGTTGGAATATCCAGTTCTGCCACGCGGTCAATCGGCCATATATCTTTGTGTCCATTGTTTCAGGCCCGGCAAACCTCAGCGAAGCCTCCATTCCTGTCAGCGCATCAGGTGAAAGGGACGTGCGTTCTTCAATCGCGAGCCTGATCTCATCATCCCAGTCAAGATCGTCCGGCGCGACGGTAATCAGCCCCGCCTCATCTGCTTCTTCAGTATCGAATCTGCCTTTGTGATTAAGAACTTCTTCAACGTTTTCGGGGTTTGACAAAAAGCGCGATTGCAATCTGGTCAGGCCGTTGCCCATCGGCAAAGCACCTTTATTCATATTGCTGGTCGCGATCTCGACCTTCTGTTTTGGATCGTTGAGCATGTACGTTCTGTCGGAAGCCAATGCCAGTTCCAGCAGGTTTCCCGCAAAGCAGCTTCCAGGCTCGATTATCGAGAAGAAGCTTTTGGCCGTCAGGTCCAGACGGCGCAAAACTCTCGCCATATGCAGAACGATCTCTCGCACCAGCCAGTTATTCATATTGGCCGATAATGTCTCGTCAATCTCAATGACTTTGGCGATGTCACCTTCCGTCCGCAGACAAACCAGACCAATCTCAAGATTGTTGACTCGCAAATGAAGGAGCGCGTCATCCAGTTCGCGATATGCTTGCAACGCCCAATAACTGTCACCCAACTTTTGAATTTCTTCTGCAGTTGTCGGCGAGTCACCCTGCGGACCACGGACTGTCAAATCCGCATAACGCTGGTCACGATGCATTGTCAGGCTAACGTACTTGTATTCGCGAGAATTGTCGGTGATTTCGACCTGGAGCGGATTCAGCTTTATGCCTTGCGCAGTTTCTTTTTCCGAAGCCTTTGCTAAGGCTGCGGCTCGCGCCGCTACCGCTTCCTGAAATTTGCTGGTAGGGAAATAATCGTCGATTAATCCCCATTCTTTTGCGCGTTTGCCCTTCAATCCTTCAGCAAGAGTTGAAAAGACATCCGCGCGATCGCGACGGATTTTGCGCTTATCAACAAGCCGGGTAAGACCGCCAGTGCCAGGCAATACGCCCAACAGTGGTACCTCTGGCAGTGAAACCGCTGAATTGCCATCATCAACCAGATAGATTTCGTCGCACGCTATCGCCAGTTCATATCCCCCGCCGGAGGCAGTTCCGTTGAGTGCAGCAATATAATGCTGTCCGGAATTCTTCGATGCATCTTCAAGAGCGCAGCGGGTCTCATTTGTAAATTTGCAGAAGTTAACTTTGAAAGCGTGCCCGGATGTTCCCAACATATATATATTCGCACCGGCGCAGAAGATTCGCGGCTTCAGACTGGTTACGACGACAACTTTGACCTCAGGATGCTCGAAACGCAGGCGTTGAACCGTATCGGCGAGTTCGATATCGACGCCCAGGTCATAGGAATTGAGCTTTAGCTTATATCCATCCGCGAGTGTTTCGTCTTCCTGCACGTCCATTGATAGGGTTGCAATCGGTCCATCGATATTCAACCTCCAATGGTGGTAACGTTCTGGCGAAGTTTCAAAGTTAATCATCGGTCCCCTCAAAGATTGATTCTCTAGCCTTGTTATCATTCTTAAATATGCAATATATTACCACTTGACCCGATTTTCAAGTGCATTATAATGCATATCAGAATGTCGACGCATAACGGAACCAACGGAAAATTATTGGACGGAATAGGTAGCAAAGTGAGGACTTTGCGCAACGAATCACATCTCACCATCAAGGAATTGTCAGATCGGGCCGGGCTTTCACCAAGATTCGTCGCTCAGTTAGAGGCTGGTCAGGGGAATATATCGATTTCAAGGCTTGCGGACGTTGCGACGGCGCTTGGGCGACCGTTACAGGAACTTTTGCCGCCGACCAGCAATGACGGTTCGCTCCATTCTGAAATTTGGCATCAAATCAATCATTGTACGGAGGAAGACTTACAGGAGCTTCGCGACTGGCTGGCGGAGCGGAAGGGTCGGACGGAGACACGGTTCATTGCGTTGGTGGGTCTGCGCGGCGCGGGCAAATCGACGGTTGGTGCTCAACTGGCAAAGAAATTGAAAATGGATTTCGTCGAGATTGACTCGTTGATAGAAAGAACGGCTGGAATGTCTCTCGGCGAGATATTTGCGATCCACGGAGAGGATTATTATCGCAGGCTAGAGCGTGAGGTTTTAGCTCGGCTGTTTGCCGAGTCAAAGGGCTGTGTTCTGGCCACAGGCGGGTCAATAGTCACCGACACGGAAAGCTGGGATATCGTCAAGCGAAGATGTTTTACCATCTGGCTTCGCGCAACTCCGCAAGAGCATATGAACCGCGTTCTGCGACAGGGCGACACCCGACCGATGCGCGACAATCCTTCGGCAATGGCGGAGCTGAAATCTCTTTTGTCCAGGCGCGAACCGTTGTATGCTCAGGTTGATCTCGTAGTAAAGACGTCGAACGAGTTACCACAAAATATCGTTTCAAAGATCTCTAGAAGAATAGAACGCGGATGACGCAGATCGAGCGTATTTACGCAGATTTGATCCGCGAAAATCCGCCAAATCCGTGTCATCAGCGTTCTATTCTTCCTTGCATAACCATATGCCAAAAGAAAGTCGGATCGACATCGATAAAATAGACATCGATAAAATGGTTGATGATATTGACCGTTCAATTCACCAGCCCGGTCGCAATACGGCGGAAATAAGATCAATTCGCAGAACTTTTTCAAAGACCTTGAATAAGGCTGCCCCCAAAGAGGTTATTCAAATATCTCTCTCGCTGCTCGGCCGCGGAGGGTTCACCAACCGCTGGATTTCTTACGAACTGGTCTGTCATCATAGAGAAGCGTTTAGAAGCTTAAACGCAACGTTGCTTGAGCAGTTTGGTCAGGGACTGGATAGCTGGGGTGCTGTTGACACATTTGCTTCGTACTTGTCTGGGCCGGCGTGGCGGGAGAGTCAGGTTCCCGACAGTTTGATTCACAAGTGGGCGCGGTCGAAAGATCGATGGTGGCGGCGCGCAGCTTTAGTCAGTACGGTTCCGCTCAACAATAAAACCAGAGGCGGCAACGGAGACGCAGCGCGAACTCTCGCAGTATGCGAGATGCTCCTGGATGATCGAGATGATATGGTCGTAAAAGCTCTATCGTGGGCATTGCGTGAACTCGCCAAACGCGACGCAAAGGCTGTCAGCAAGTTCCTTTCGCAACACGATGACCGAATAGCGGCGCTCGTCCGCCGCGAAGTCAAAAACAAACTCTCTACCGGACTCAAAAATCCGAAGCAAAAGCCCGCTGCTGCTAAATAGATTTACCAACCGCGGTGTATCTGCCATCTATCGACGACTTCATCACCGTCGATCACTTCGTAATGTGAGTGCTGAGCAGCAGTCAGACAGGAATGGTTAGCCAGAATTCTGACTCTGGTACCGACTTTCAATTTGTCGACGGAAGCTCCGTTGGATCCGACCATGATGCCGTGCTCCTGCGACATCGATTCGACTCGCAACCCCAGGTCGTTGCCTTCTAAATCCAATACCCATCCGTATCCACACTGTGAATCGATGTGCTCTGCTCCTCGATCTTTTGAAAGAGCGATTGCTCCGGCATCGACAATTACTTTGTTGCGCGAAAGATCTCGGTGAACAACTGCGGACAAGACCGTAAGCGCACAGTCTTCCGGCCGACAACTTCCCAACGTCGCCTGGAATGCATCGAAGAAAATATAATTGCCAGGCCGAACTTCGTTGATGCCTTCAAGATGATCAACTGTCGAAATGGTCGGCGTCGAACCAATGCTAACAGTGGGGACAGGCATCCCAAGGCTTTTCAGTCGGTCAGCCATTTCGACCATTACGTCTCTTTCATGTTGGGCGAGCGCCAATAATTCTTCGCGATTTTTACAATGATACGAATGGCCGGCGTGGGTGAGGATACCAGCGAATCTCAGGTTAGATGAAACAACGATTCGCTGCGGAATCTCTAATGCTTCTGTTGTGTGCGGCTCGACTCCGCAACGGTGGTAACCGCAATCTACTTTTAAGAAGACGTTAAGGGTGACTCCTGCGTTTCTCGCGGCCTCGTCCAGTTGAGCAGGAACTTCAGGATTGTCAGTGATCAGCGACAGTTTTTCGCATTTTCTGGAAAGATCGATTGCTTCGTCGAACTTTCCGCGCTCGATAGGCACGGCATATAAAATGTCTGTAAAACCATTGGCTGCAAAGACGCGACCTTCCTCAAGCGTTGATACCGTGACTGCTCCCGAATGTCCTTCGGTTTGGATTTGCGCAACTTCAATGCATTTGTGCGTTTTGATATGCGGACGAAGCGATGCGCCAAGTTCTTTTACGCGGCTGCCGATCTTCTCTGCATTCTGTCGAACACGATTTATGTCTAATAGGAGGCTTGGGGTTTTGAGTGTTTGGAGATTCATTTTACTTTGTTTTCACATAACGAATTTGATGTCGTGAGTCTAATTAAATCGCAGCATTTGAGCAAGCAAGGTTTGCTCTACATTTTTTTGCGTTCCTTGACCGACCAGATATCACGTGCTAAGGTTCGACCTTTGCGGGCGGCAGAGGACCACAGTTGACCGCACGCAGTCAGTGCTTGCTCAACTTTCCGCGGAGGCTGAGATGCGGCCATACAGGCCAATTCCAACAGGAGATTTAGTCGATTGGCTGGCTCTCAATGCAGTTGAGGGTATTGGGCCACGAACTGTGAAACTGTTGCTGGAAAGGTTTTCGACGCCATCTGCGGTGCTGGAAGCGTCACGTTCAGAGCTGCAAAAGGTCGGTTTGCGACGCGATGTAATCGATAATCTGCAGTCCGATGGATGGCGAGAGCGTGCGAAGAAAGATCTGGCGAAAGCAGAAGAACTCGGCGTCACGATTATTACCATCTCTGATGAAGCTTATCCCGCGATGCTGAAAGAAATTTACGATCCGCCGCCGCTGCTTTACGTGAAGGGCGATCTTAACGCTTGTGTGAATCAACCGTGTTTGGCAGTTGTGGGCTCGCGTCACTGTTCGACTTATGGTCAGAATGCATCGAATTCCATTTCGCGCGAAGTTGCCGCGAATGGAGTCACGATTGTTTCAGGGCTTGCGCGAGGCATAGATACTGCTGCACATGAAGGCGCATTAGCGGTAGGCGGCAAAACCATTGCGGTATTTGGCACGGGTCTTGATACCGTGTACCCGAAGGAGAATGCAAAACTGGCCGATCAGATTTGCGAAATGGGTGGTGCAATAATCTCGGAATTGAGTTTTGAAACAGCACCGACGCCAATGAATTTCCCATTTCGCAATCGGATAATCAGTGGCCTGAGTTTTGGCGTTCTGATAGTTGAAGGGGCAGAACGATCCGGATCATTGATAACAGCAAGGCTGGCCTACGAACAAGGTCGCGAGGTCTTTGCGATTCCCGGCAACATCACATCTAAGAAAAGTTTCGGTCCGAATTATCTAATAAAGGATGGAGCGAAACTGGTACAGACTTCGCAGGATATTATCGAAGAGTTACCAAGAGAGGCGAGAAGAACGGCCGGCGAGCAAAGTCCCGTTCAGGCCAGTTTGACTTTGGCGCCACCTGATCTGAGCGATAATGAGCGCCTGGTTCTGGGGCAACTTTCGATGGACGAACCCCAGCACATTGATAACTTGTTGCTTCAGTCGCAGGTAGGATCGTCCGAATTATTTAACGTGTTGTTAATGCTGGAGATGAAAGATTGTATCCGGCAGTTGCCGGGAAAGAAATTTGTAAGGCTGATTAATATATAGTTGGAACCAGGAAGTTGACGCACTGATGAAAACGAATTCATCAATTTTTTTGAGGTGATATGAGTAAATCGCTGGTAATAGTTGAATCGCCCTCAAAAGCCAAGACGATAAATAAGTATTTGGGCAAGGACTATCAAGTACTGGCATCGGTTGGTCACATAAAAGATCTGCCGAAAAAAGATATCGGCATCAATTTTGAAAACGATTTCGAACCGACCTACGAAACCATTCCGGGCAAAGAAAAAGTAATCAAGCAGTTGAAATCTGCCGCCAAGGAAGCTGACCAGATCTTCATCGCGACTGACCCTGATCGAGAAGGCGAGGCCATCGGCTGGCATATTAAAGAAGAGGTCGAAGGCCGCGGCAAATCCAAAAAACCCGTCCATCGCGTGATGTTTAACGAGATTACCAAACCCGCGATTCTGGCCGCATTCAAGAAGCCGGGCGATCTGGATCAGCATCTGGTGGACGCTCAACAGGCCAGACGTGTGCTGGATCGCATTGTAGGTTACAAAGTTTCGCCGCTTCTTTGGGACAAAGTCAGGCGCGGTCTTTCCGCGGGCCGCGTTCAAACTGTTGCCGTCCGTCTGGTGGTTGAACGCGAGCGCGAAATCGAAGCATTTATCAAAACGGAATACTGGACGATCACCGCGAACCTCGGAGCGAAATTGCCGCCCAACTTCGATGCGCGGCTCTATAAAGTAGAGGATAAGACGGTAAAGACTGGCGGATTTGAGCTTGACATGACCGCCGAGCCTCCCGTTCCTATTCTTAAGAAGAGTGAGTTTCACATTGTCGACAAGGCGCAGTCAGACGCGATTCTTCGCGAATTAGAGAATGCTAAGTATATTGTCAGCGAAGTCTCGACCAAAGAGAAGAAACGCAATCCTGTTCCACCGTTCATTACCTCAAAGTTGCAACAGGAAGCATCGCGAAAGCTCCGTTTTCCGGTCAAGCGAACGATGATTCTGGCTCAGCGATTATATGAAGGCGTCGAGCTCGGCGACGAGGGCACGGTTGGTCTCATCACTTATATGCGTACCGACTCTACCCGCGTTTCCGATGCGGCGCTCGGGGAAGTTCGTGAATTTATTCCTAAGCAGTACGGGCCGAATTATTTGCCGGAAAAGGCCAATTTCTATAAATCCAAGAAAGATGCTCAGGACGCGCACGAAGCGATCCGGCCGACGTCGGTTTTACGCACCCCGGAGAGCGTCGCTCAGTATTTGGATAAAGATCAGCTCGCGCTCTACAAATTGATCTGGCAGCGGTTTGTCGCTTCGCAGATGGTTCCTGCAATCTTTGACGAGACAACAATAGATATAAGCGCCGGTTCGAAATACCTGTTCGAAGCCAAAGGTATGGTCACCAAGTTCGATGGTTTCCTTGCTGTTTACGAAGAAGGCAAAGACGAAAAAGACGAGGAAGACGAAGAACGCGCACTGAAGTTGCCGCTTGTGGAACAGGGCGAAGCTCTGAAGTTAAATTCGTTGACTCCTGATCAACGCTTTACCAATCCGCCTCCGCGATATACTGAGGCGACCTTGGTAAAAGCGCTGGAGGAAAAAGGCATCGGCCGGCCATCGACCTACGCGCAGATAATGACCGTGATTCAGGATCGTGAGTATGTGCAGAAGGATGAAGGGAAGTTCCGACCGACCGAGCTAGGCAGCATTGTCAATGATCTGCTGGTAGACAGCTTTGCCGATCTTTTCGATATCGCTTATACGGCGAGAATGGAAGAGGAACTCGACGAGGTTGAAGACGGTCAACAAAAATGGACAGCCGTCATGCGCGGGTTCTACGATAAATTTACGAAAGACCTGAAATCCGCTGAAGTGCACATGCGCGATGTCAAACGTCAGGAAATTCTGACGGACGAGGTCTGCGACAAATGCGGCGCACGAATGGCGATCAAGTTCGGGCGATTTGGGCAGTTCCTGGCCTGCACGAACTATCCTGAATGCAAGAACACACGTGAGCTAGCAAAACCAAAACCAGAAGCCGACGGCAGCGAAGAAGCTCAGCAGTCAGGCGGCGACGAGCTTTGCGAAAATTGCGGCAAACCAATGGCGTTGAAACGCGGCAGATTCGGACAGTTTCTGGCCTGTACAGGCTATCCCGATTGCAAGACAACGCGAAAGATCACAAAGTCCGGAATGCCAGCTGCACCGGAAGTGAAACTTGAAGAGCCTTGCCCTCAGTGCGGGCAGAACCTGGTGATCAAGCAAGGCCGATTCGGTCCGTTCACGGCTTGCTCGAGCTATCCAAAGTGCAAATACATCAAGAAAGAGACGCTTGGTATTCAATGTCCAAAATGCGGTAAGGCTGAACTTGCTGTGAAAAAGGCCAAGCGCGGCGGCAAGGTTTTTTACGGCTGCAGCGACTATCCTGCATGCGATTTCGTAAGCTGGAACAAACCAATAGCAAAGCCTTGCCCGAAATGCGGCGCGGCATTCCTTCTTGAAAAGGTAACGAAACGCGATGGCACTGTTCACCTTTGCCACGATGAGGAGTGCGGCTTTAGCGAGTCTGTCGCGAGTGAAGCCGATGTCGTGGCAGCAGAGCAGACGACTAAAAATGCGCCAGAACATAAGAGGACATAACGCGGACTTAAGTTGATGACCACAGCACGAAAGTTCACAATCGGACTGGTCCAGATGGTGACCAAGCCGGATGTCAATTGGAATCTGGATCACGGCATTGCTTGGGTAAGGGAAGCTGCTGCCAGAGGCGCCGAAGTGGTCTGTTTGCCGGAACTTTTTCGCTCACAATACTTTTGTCAGCGCGAAGATGCGGCACTCTTTGATCTTGCTGAAGTGATTCCTGGTCCATCGACGGAAGCCTTATCTAAGGTTGCCAAAGAAGAAAAAGTTGTTGTTATCGCTCCGTTGTTTGAGCGCAGGGCGGCCGGCCTGTATCACAACAGTGCTGCTGTCATTGACTCAAACGGTGAAATCGCCGGCGTCTATCGGAAGATGCATATTCCGGATGATCCGGCTTTTTACGAAAAATTTTATTTCACTCCGGGTGATTTGGGTTTTAAGGCATTTGATACCTCGGCCGGTCGGATTGGAACATTGATCTGCTGGGATCAATGGTATCCGGAAGGCGCTCGGCTGACAGCGCTTCGCGGTGCCAGTGTTCTCTTCTACCCAACTGCGATCGGCTGGCACCCTCACGAAAAAGAACAGTACGGCCATTCTCAACGCGAGGCATGGCGAACGATTCAACGCAGCCACGCAATCGCCAATGGCGTGTATGTCGCGGCGGTCAATCGCGTGGGGCACGAAATCCCGCCGGAAGGCGGACCGGGACTGGAATTTTGGGGATCTTCGTTTGTATCGGATCCATTTGGTGTGATCGTTGCCGAAGCCTCGACCGATAAGGAAGAGATCCTGGTGGCAGAAATAGACCCGGCTCGAATTGAAGATGTTCGTCGCAACTGGCCTTTCCTTCGCGACCGGCGAATAGATGCATACGTCGGAATTGATCGACGGTTTCTCGACAAAGATTGATGAATCACAAACCTGAAGTTTCGAGCGGAACACCGGCTTCGCTGGGCTTTTCCATGCCTGCTGAGTGGGAAAAACACGAGGCAACCTGGATTGGCTGGCCGCACAACCGCACTGATTGGCCGGGTAAGATCGCTCCGATTTATTGGGTGTACGGCGAAATCGTCAGGAAGATCGCGGTTGGTGAGATCGTTCGAATCATAGTTGAGTCCGCGACTCATGAAGCGCAGGCGAAGCGAATTCTGTTCAGGGTCGGAGCCGATTTATCTCAAATCGAATTCTTCCGCATCCCTTCAAACCGAGGCTGGACGCGGGATTTCGGACCTTTCTTTGTTAAAAAGGACGCTAAACAGTCAGAAGTAGCAATAACAAAATTTCGATTCAACGCCTGGGCAAAGTATCCCGATTGGAACCTTGATAACGAGATAGCCAGGAAAGCTGCAAAAGCCCTGGGTCTCCATATCTTCCGAGCAGAAGCCAACGGTCGCGACGTAGTACTTGAAGGCGGCAGCATCGACATAAACGGTCGCGGTACGCTGATGACAACGGAAGAATGTCTGCTGGACAAAGAGACACAAGCTCGAAATCCCTATCTGTCCCAATCCCAGTTCGAAGAAGCTCTGCGTCAGTACCTGGGCGTCACCAATATATTATGGTTGGGCAAAGGTATTGCTGGAGATGACACACACGGGCATATAGATGATATCTGCAGATTCGTTAACGCAAACACTGTTGTGCTTTGTCAGGAAAGCGACAAAAACGATTACAATTACGCGCCTCTTATGGAAAACCGCGAACGGTTGCAATCAATGCGGCTTGAGGACCGTGGCAAGATCGAAGTGATAGAGCTGCCTATGCCCGCTCCGTTGTATCACAATGGGCAGCGACTGCCGGCGAGCTATGCGAATTTTTATATATGTAACGCCGCAGTGCTGGTTCCAACTTTCAATGACCCGAATGACAGGATAGCGTTGGGCGTTCTTGCTGAGATTTTTAAAGATCGGCTAGTGGTTGGAATACATGCAGTTGATCTCGTTTGGGGATTAGGGACGCTGCACTGCCTCACGCAACAACAGCCTGCAGGATGATTCAGGCTACGGAATCGATAGGGAATCAATAAACGGATCAGAAAGTTTTGCTTCCCATCCGCGCCGATCTGTGCCACGAATTCTAAGTGGATCTTTGTCGAGGTCATTATATACAAGACAGAACGAGAGTCTTCTCGTTGGCCCATATTCAATTGGACGGGCAAAAAGTATCGCTGAGTGTGCGGCAGGGATTATTGAGTATAAATAGCCATCGCGTACCGGTTTTACCCATTCGGGGCTGAGTTCTTCCGCAATCACTAGTTCCTCAAATGTTCCATATCTTTGATTACTGATGTGAAATGATGCTTCGGCTTGTAAGATCATTTTCAATGTCCCAATAGCTGTTCTTTCGGGTGAAAGTCTATGCTCGGTAAAGGACGAGCCGCGATGCAAGAGAACTACGATGAAAGGCAAAACGGCGGTTAGAACCAGTATTTTTCTTTCCTGACGCCAAATCATAGAATGCTGCAGTATCCTCGTACAGACATTAACTGATATTTGGCAGCACGCGCTGCATGCCCTAAACTATTTGCAGTCGGCGCAGGTTTTGGCTGCCTGCGGCTGTAAACCGGCGGGATTAAAAAAAGTTGCGTTTTCCTGGATTTGTCTGCGTTTAAGAAGTTGCGATGATTAAAAGAATACTTCCGTTATTTGTGCTTTTGATTGGGTTGTCAGCTTTTGCATTTATCTTCGGGCAGGACGCTCATCCTCCGAAACTGCAACGCAGAAAGCCACCCGAAGACGAACAGAATCAACAGAAATCAGATCAAAAGAAAGATCAGAAACCTCAATCAAAAGAAGATCAGGATGCCATTACCCTTGGCACAGACCTTGTCACTTTCAATCTGAATATAACCGACGCACGAGGTCACCGTCTGACTAACTTAAAACAGAGCGATGTCGAGGTGTTCGAAGACGACACGAAACAGCAAATATCATTTTTTAATACCAGCGAAGAGCCTTTTCACGTTGTCCTGTTGATCGATGTCAGCGGCAGCACACAGCAACAGATAGGTCAGATTCAACGCGCGGCGAAGATGTTTCTAAACGAATTGAAACCTGACGATCAAGTGGCCATTGTTTCGTTCGCGGAATCGCCTACGCTCGAATGCGACTTTACTCATGATCGAGCTAAACTGGAAAGATCGATCAGCAGGTTGACAGTTCCGCCGCCAAAACAGGGGGGAACGTCTTTTTATGACTCGATGCGGATCATGGTCGAACAGGTTATGAATTCTGTCGAAGGCAGAAAAGCCTTTGTGGCGCTGACCGATGGCGTGGACTCCACTAGTACTGGTTCGTTTGACGATGCTCTTGATTACGCTACGCGTGGAGACGGCGCCGGCTATTTCATACAGGTCGATACGGAAGAATACGCGCTGGGAATGGTGATGAAAAACGAGGTGGAAGACGGCGCGGCGCGGATAACCCCTCAACAGTTGCGCCGTTATGTCTCAGTCGTAGATGTCGGCGACCCTTCCAGATATACCGATTCCAACAAGTTGAGCCCGCTCGAACGACGTGAAGTCAATACAAAGTTATACGAAATCGCTCGGGACGAACTGGCAGAGATGGCTGAAAAGAGTGGAGGGCGCGTGTATCCGATCAGCGGATTGGAAAATGCGCCGGATGCATTCAAGCAAATCGCGGAAGAGATCCGTCTTCAATACAGCGTCGGGTATTATCCGAAACCAGAAAAGCACGATGGCCAGTGGCACAAGATTCGAGTTGAAGTAAAAGTACCGGGCGCAAAAGTCCACACCAGACCAGGTTATACCGCACCGAAGGAAAGCAAATAGCCTTTAGAAAAATCACACGCAATTGAGGCTTAACCAATCAAAAACAATTACAGGCAGTAATGGAAGCAAACGATTGTATGATATACAGTTTACAGTGTGGGAAAGCTGTGGAAGGGAACGAATAACCGGCAATAGCCCCGTATGTCTACATCCCAAACCGAAAAGGTCGCTAACCAGGACCTTGGCTCCGGCAAATCTTCTTTTTTAGTTGGATCTGGCATTTTACTCAGCCGAATTTTTGGAGTCGTTCGGACAAGCGTCTTCAATCATTTTTTTGGGCTAACTGATGCCGCCGACGCTTTCAATGCTGCGTTTCGCATACCGAACCTGCTTCAGAACTTGTTCGGCGAAGGCGTATTGTCAGCGTCCTTTATCCCTGTCTATTCCGCGTTATTAGCGAGGGATGATGAGGAAGAAGCCGGTCGAGTCGCTGGCGCTATTGCTTCATTGCTGGCGTTATTGTTGTCGGCGATTGTTTTGGTTGGCGTACTTGCATCTCCCTGGATAATTGATTTTATTGCTCCCGGTTTCCAAGGACCTAAACGGGACCTGACCATAAACCTGATCAGAATCTTTTTCCCAAGTATTGCGTTGCTGGTTCTATCCGCATGGTGTCTGGGTATCCTTAATAGTCATAGGAAATTCTTCCTCTCTTATTCCGCGCCAGTTCTTTACAACGTCGCGATGATTGTGACGCTGATCATATTCGGGCCGCACAGAGACACGTCAAAACTGGCATTGATCCTGGCCTGGGGATCGGTTGTTGGCAGCGCGTTGCAGTTTGGTATCCAGCTTCCTGTCGTTATTCGCCTTGTAAAAAGACTCCATATTGCATTAGGACTGCAATCCGGAAATGTTCGTTCAGTCGTCAGAAGTTTTGTCCCCGTCTTTATCAGCCGTGGGGTAGTGCAGATCAGCGCGTATATCGATCTCGTGCTTGCCAGTTTCCTGGGATCCGGCGCACTCAGTGGACTTGCAAACGGACAGCAACTCTATACCCTTCCGGTCAGTCTTTTTGGTATGTCGGTCTCTGCCGCCGAACTGCCTGCCATGTCCAGCGTTCTTGGAACGGACGCAGAGATAGCGGCCTATTTACAAAAGAGGTTAAACGCCGGGCTCAGGCAGATAGCGTTTCTGATTGTTCCATCAGGAATGGCATTTCTTGTCCTGGGCGACGTGATTGCTGCCGCGATATACCAGTCGGGAAAATTCACCCACGAAGATTCGGTCTACGTGTGGGCGATACTGGCTGGCTCAACCGTAGGTTTGCTGGCATCGACGATGGGTCGACTTTATTCGTCGACATATTATGCGCTCCGCGATACAAAGACACCTTTACGATATGCAGTAATCAGAGTCCTGCTTACTACGGTGTTGGGATACCTGTTTGCGATTCATCTGCCTGGAATCCTGCACATAGATCAATCCTGGGGCGCGGCCGGACTGACATCATCGGCTGGAATAGCGGGATGGCTTGAGTTTTCGCTGCTGCGCAGAACCCTTAACAAGAGAATCGGTCAAACGGGATTACCGCTGGCGCTTGCTTTCAAATTGTGGTCATCCGCGGCTGCCGGAGCTGCATGCGGATTCGCGATCAAGTATTTTCTCAGTCATCATACGCCGATACAAAACCGCATAATCGTTGCAGTGCTGGTTCTCGGTCCATATGGACTGATCTATTTCGGAGTTACCGCATTGTTGGGTGTACCGGAAATTCATACGGTTCTCAGCCAGTTCACCAGGCGGCTTAACAGGCGAAAGTAGGCGAACAAAACCATTCGATTGTGCGTAAACCATAGTATAATCTAGCAAAAGGTGAAATATGCTTTGTATCCAATGCGGGACGCAGAATGGGGACACCACGCGTTTTTGCACGCGGTGCGGCTTAAATCTGGAAAACCTGCTGGAGTTGATTAACCGCGAGCCACTCGATGATGGTCCACCGTCCATTATCGGTCCAAAGCACGCAGGATTGATCCTGGTATCTGTCGCTTTCATCACAATCATCGGATTACTTACCGTTTTTATCACCATTGGCGTTTTGGCAACTCAACCATCGCGAATTAGCGATCATGATCTGGCTCCGATGCTGGTTTTCCTTGGCATCGGTGGACTTGCCGGGATTTGCTTAATCGTCAAGATGTTGCTGAGCATGGTTTCTTCCGCGAAATCGGCGGGAAATCGGATAAAAGACAAGAAAAAAACGCAGAATAGAGTGCTGCCCATCACAAAAAACGCTGCATTGCCTCCTCAATCGGTGGAATCATTCGGGAGTGTCATAGAACATACTACCCGTAATCTTCCGGATTATGATCCACCTCAGGTCGTTCGCGAAGAGCCCCGGCATCACACGAAATAGCTGCAAACCGTTACACTTGCGGTCCCACCGCAAATTTCTCTGATAAAATACGCAAATGCCAACCAAAATTCAGGGTCCGTGTCTATTTCGATGAGCACGAATGAAGGAACTGGCTGGTGAGTATAGGCGAAAACGAACTGATCCGACGTGCACAAGCCGGCGATGGCGATTCGTTTTGTCTTTTGGCAAAAGGGTACCAGCGACGGATATATTCGCTTGCGCTCAGTTATTGCCGTGATCCTCACGATGCGGAAGATCTTTCACAGGAAGTCTGGCTGAAAGCTTTTAAAGCGATTGGCAGCTTTCGGGGGGAATCGAGTTTTTATACCTGGCTGCGGCAGATTACGGTGAACTCGTTTCTCAATCACCGGCGCGGAATGACCGTTATGGTTGGCGACAAGAGTACGACAGTAAAGATGGAAGAGCTGGAAACCGTGACTGAAATGGACAGTTCGCCCATAGGTCGTTCCATTAATGTCGAGGATCAGTTTAACAACAGAATTATGGTCGATAGAGTGATGCAGGCTCTTGATGAATTGACGCCGCAGCAAAGGTTAATGTTCCTTCTGAAGCATCGCGAAGGGATGACTTACGAAGAAATATCGAAATCATTCGGTTGTACGACCGGGACGGTAAAGAAAGCGTTGTTTCGAGCCGTTTTGAAATTGCGCGAGCACCTGGGGATCAATATAGAATCTGAGGATTGTTCGCCATTCAGCGCCGGTTCCATCTAGGTGGAGTGTAGTTATGCACGATTGTAATAGTGTGCAGGAAAAACTGATTGATCTGGTTTTTGACGAGCTCGATCAGGTTCAAGAGCGCAAGTTGAAGACCGAGATAAATAGCTGCGCATCCTGCAGAGACAATTATCAAGCGATGACAAGAACTCTGGTAGCATTTGATCAGGCGACTGAGGCCGCGCAACCGGATGAGAGTTTTTGGCCGGCCTATGATGAAAAGCTGCGGTTGAGGCTGGCGCAGGAATCACGACGAAGTCTCTGGAAACGATTTAGTGAATTCAAGTTGGCGTCTTTCGTGCCGCTACCGCTAGCGGCTGCTTTGATTTTGGGTGTGATCGCGCTTGGGTTGTTTTGGGCGTTGCATAGAGGCAAAACTGCGATACCAAATCCAGGTATCTATAGTTCCTATGAAGCAAAGAAGGATCAACCGCATCCTGTTCCTTCCGTAGAGACGCCGCCGAATCAGAATGGGAAACAGTCAGTGGTTCCGCCTCATAAGGCGGTTAACAAAGAGTTTATTGCGCAAACCTCGAAGCATGTTGTACCGAAACCGCCTAAGGTTTCGACGGATTTTGATCCAAAATATCAGGTTGTCGTGCCGCCGTATTCAGGGCCGCTCGGTGCTCTTAATGAGTTAGTGATTGCAAAACATCTGGAGAAGGCTCAGTTGCTGCTGAGATCGTTCAGGAATACACAGGCCGCACACGACGATGGCGTATTCGATATCGCTTATGAAAAGACTCAGTCGGCACGGCTGTTGAACCAGAATATTGTTCTTCGTCGACAAGCCGAAGCAAAGGGAAATCTGCCCACCGAAGAATTACTGAGCAGTCTGGAGCCTTTCCTGATCGATATCGCAAATCTGCCGGATAAACCGGCTAAAGACGATATTCATTCGATAAAAGAACGGATGCAGAAGCGAGAGATCGTAGCATCGCTTCAAGTTTACTCGGCGCAAACAGCGCCGCCATACTAAGACCGGATTTGGAATAATTATGTTAAAGATGATCTACACAAAAAACCAAAACGATATGTTCCCCGCGCGTCGAAATATTGCGTTGCTTGTGATTATGGTTGTTGCTGGTGTTGCCTTTGCCATGGGCATCAATCGGCCGTCGTATGCTTCGATTCAGGGATTGGATAAGCTAAATCAATTTTTGCAGACCTCAAATTCCTCTGATCCCGCCATCAAGCAATTGCGCGAAGGTCGTGACGCGATCGAAGAAGAGGATTGGGACAGGGCGGTAGAGCGCTTCAATGATTTCATCTCGGATCATCCCAGGCACAAGGATGTCGATCAGGCTCTTTACTGGTTGGCGTTTTCATTAACGAAGCTTGACAGATATCAGGAGGCCGACGAAAAGCTGAACAAGCTCATCAGCGAATATCCCAAATCTACATGGAAAAAGGATGCAGAGGCCAAAAAAATCGAGCTCGCATCAAAACTGGGAACTCCACAGACCGTCAACAAAGGCATCGACGCAGGCGACGAAGAGATCAAAACAATAGCTCTGCAAAGTGTTTGCCAGAGCGGATCGGACCGGTGCGTCGATTTAATCGCGGAGATTATCAGAGACTCGAAAGGCAGCATGCGATTCAGGGAAAACGCTATTGCCTTGCTTGGGCAACACGGAGGAGGTAAACGCACGACAGAGTTGCTCAAAGAGATTGTTCGCAATCAGCAAGATGTGAAGCTGCGCAAAACAGCGATTTTCTGGCTCGGGCAGAATGGCGATGCCAGTGTGGTTGATATATTGAAGGACCTTGTTAACTCATCGAAAGATAACGAGACGGCAGAAGCGGCTCTCTTTGCCTTGTCACAGAACGGCAGCAGCCAGGCGAGCCAATTGATCAGCGACTTGGCGATGCAGGCTCCAACAAGAGAGATTCGCCTCAAGGCAATCTTTTGGCTAAGCCAGAGGGGTGGAGAAAGTGTTCAAGATCAGTTGATGAGTATCTATAACTCCAGTCAGGACACCGAGATCAAAAAGCAGGTTTTGTTTGCATTATCGCAACGGTCAAGTTCGAGCGCGCGCGCCAAGCTTCTAGAGATAGCTCAAAGAGACAAGGATATTGAGATCAGAAAACAGGCGATCTTCTGGATAGGTCAGAGCGGCGGCGAGGATGCCGCGAGGGCTCTGGCATCGATTTACGACTCTGAGCCAAATGACGAAGTTCGAAAACAGGTTCTCTTTGCTCTTTCTCAAATGAGCAATAAGACGGCAGAGTCAAAATTAGCCGACGTCGCTCGGAACGGAAATACTGTGGAAGTTCGTAAAGGTGCGATCTTCTGGATCGGTCAACAGGGCACCGATTCAGCGGTTGAAAGTCTTATCTCATTATATGACAGCGAGAAGACACAAGAGGTTAAAGAGCATATCCTCTTTTCCTTAAGTCAAACGAGCAAAAAAGCAGCCTTGAGAAAATTGATGAATGTCGCCAAAAGCGATCCCTCAATCGAGTTAAGGAAAAAAGCAATCTTCTGGCTCGGCCAAAGCAGTGATCCCGAGGCGCTAAAGTTTTTGGAAGACATTATTCATTAGGCTTGTCTCATTTAAATTGACGTCGCCTGCCGTCGTAAGAGCATTCGCATAGACGGGTGCTCACCGTATTGTTCACCAATTTGATTTTATAGCCACCCTCGGTACGAAGTTCGCTCCAATTCAGGGTCGGCTAAGGTGTGCCCGAAGTTGTTCTAGCTGTCGAGTAAACCGGAAGTACGCATCCGACTTAACGGTTTACTCGACTAAAGTTTTATTCGCTCGGAAAAGGGAACTCGATCAAGAGTCGGCGGTTATTACAGAGAAAAGAGTGTTCAGGCGACAATATAACCTAATACCATTCTGGAGATGGCGAAATGGAAACTTTATTGCAAGACCTCCGCTATGCTGTCCGCGTCCTTATGGCTAAACCGGCCTTCACCGCGGTAGCCATTATCACTCTTGCTCTGGGAATCGGCGCGAATACTGCGATATTCAGTATTGTTAATGCCGTTCTGTTGCGTCCACTGCCGTACAAAGATCCGTCACGCCTTGTGATGCTGTGGGAAACGATTCCTGAGAACCGTCTTGGGATTGATCGCGTTTCGCCAGCCGTGGCCGAATTCCTGAACTGGCGCGTTCAGAACAAAAGCTTTGATGGAATGATCGCGCTTGTTAGTGATTCGTTGAACCTTACTGGTACTGGCGAGCCCCAGAAGATTACCGGAGCGCGTGTATCCGCCAATTTCTTCGATCTAATGGGCGTGCAGCCGCGGCTCGGAAGCGGCTTTACGCTTGAACAAGATCATCCGGGGTCTAATTATGTCGTCGTTATCAGTGATGGGTTTTGGAAAAGACAGTTTGGAGCGGATCCGGCAGTCATCGGAAAGAATATTATTCTGGACGAGCATAGCTACACAATAGTCGGAGTAGCCCCAACCGGATTTCAATTCCCGCGTTCGACAGACATGCCTTCGTATTTGAAGTTTCCCCCACAGACCGATCTCTGGACGCCCATCGCATTTACACAAGGGCAAATCGAAGCGACCGGTGACCGCTATCTTGCTGTTATCGCCAGACTCAAACCAGGGATGACGCTGGAACAGTCAAAGGCCGACATGGACATACTGGTCAATCCTCCGGATCAAAGGACGGCGGGCGACAATACATCGGCGCTTGTTGTTCCGCTTCAAGAGCAGATGGTCGGGAGTATACGACCTGCGTTAATCATATTGCTGATCTCGGTCGTTTTTGTATTACTCATTTCATGCGCCAATGTAGCCAATCTTATGCTGGCCCGGTCTCTCGCCAGACGCCGCGAGATCGCTATTCGAATTGCGCTCGGCGCGAGCCGCGGTCGAGTTATTCGTCAACTGCTGACGGAAAGCTTGTTGCTCTCTCTGCTTGGCGGTATAGCCGGAGCGCTCCTCGATTTTTGGGCCATTGGATTATTGATTCGATTCAGTCCCAAAAATATTCCTCGTTTAGAAGAAGTTAACACCGACGCAAGAGTTCTCGTCTTTACATTGGTAATATCAATTTTGACAGGGCTGATATTCGGCGTTGTACCAGCTTTGCAAACATCGAGCATGGGCTCAGCGGAATCATTAAAGGACGCGGCCAGAGGTTCGACCGGTTCGGTTGCCACTAACCGGGGTCGGAGCTTTTTGGTCGTGGCTGAAATCGCTCTTTCACTCGTGCTTTTGGTTGGTGCGGGCTTGTTAATCCGGAGTTTCATGCTGCTAATGGACGTTAAGCCGGGATTCAATACATCCAATATCCTAACGATGAGCCTGTCTCTTCCGGAGACCAGATACCCTGATGGACGGCATCAAAAAGCATTTTTCGAACAGGTAGTTGATAATGTCCGGCAGTTGCCAGGGGTCGAATCGGCCGCAGTCGCATCCAGTCCGCCGTTCAGCGGAATTCAGGAATATGGCGCATTCCTGGTAGAAGGTCATCCTCCGGCATCGCTTAACGATGTGCCGATAGCAGACAGGCACCGTGTTGGTACCGATTATTTTCAATTAATGGGTATGCGTTTGATTAAAGGACGTTTCTTTAATCAGGATGACATTCAGAACAACCGGGAGAATTACATTGTTAGCGAGAGTCTTGCTCGGCAGTTTTTCCCGAATGAAGATCCCGTAGGCAAACACATGATGCAGGGCAATCCGGCCGCCCCGCGTGACTGGTCAACAATTGTCGGAGTAGTAGACGATGTAAAGCAGAACGCTCTGGAAAAAGAATCGCGACCGACAATCTATATGCCATATTCAATTAGATGGGCCGACTCGATGACTTTGCTTGTTCACACAAAGACAGATCCGAACGCCCTTACGGCTTCGATTAGAAATGCCATATCGCAGGTCGACAAAGAGGAGCCGATTGCAGATGTCAGACTGCTTGAGGACTCGCTGTCTGATTCAACCAGGCTGCGCCGTTTCAATATGACATGCTTGGCGGTGTTCGCCGGTGTCGCGTTGATACTGGCAGTAGTCGGAATCTATGGCGTGATGTCATATTCCGTAACCCAGCGAACGCAGGAGATCGGCATACGCATGGCACTTGGAGCGCAGACTTCTGATGTGCTGAAAACCATTTTGGGGCGAGCGATGCTGCTGACGGCGATGGGTATAACCGCGGGTCTGATTGCGGCACTGTTCCTAACCGGGTTGATGACTAGCTTGCTTTATGGAGTCGGCGCAACGGATCTAACGACGTTCGCTGCCGTCACATTTCTCCTTACGGCAGTTGCTGCGCTCGCGGGTTACTTACCTGCGAGGCGCGCAACGAAAGTGGACCCCATGATCGCACTCAGATACGAGTAGTAGTCGAACTAAAAAGGTTGACTGAAACGCCAACCTTTTGCGTGAACTCGTGTCCATCTAGTTGGCTGAAAAAGAACGACCGCGACGGGGAAGCCGCTATCTTGATGATGTCGAGTTTTCTGTATGACGTCAGAGCGACAGATCCGTCGACCTTTGCAGAAGTTTCACTGTTGTTAATCGTTGTAGCGTTGTTGGCTTGTTTTATTCCGGCACGGAGGACATAGCGAGTAGACCCGATGATTTCACTTCGTAAAATTGTGAAAGACGAAATCAAAATGGATGAAACCAGCAAGGTTTGCTCGTCACTTACAGGTTCAGGCAACCCCTGTCTTGTTATGGCGAAAAACAAAGTAATTCAATCCTTCGGTTCGAACTCGGAGGCAGGATGAGCACCTTTCTTCAGGATATCCGGTACGGTCTGAGGGTAATGTTGAAAAGCCCGGTCTTTACGGCTGTGGCTGTTATCGCCCTGGCGATGGGTATTGGAGCAAACAGCGCTATTTTCAGTGTCGTGAACGCTGTTTTGTTGCGCCCACTTCCTTATAAAGATTCAAACAGACTGGTTTGGATCTGGGACGCTCAGCAATCAGATAAAACTCCAGCAGCTTTTCAGGAGTTCGATTTCTGGCGAAGTCAGAATCATTCTCTCGACAGCACAGTAGCCATTTACAGTTCAAGCTACATTCTAACCGGAAATGGTGAGCCGGAACGTCTCAAAGTGCAGTGCGTAACAAAAGGATTTTTCGCGAATTTCGGTATCGTTCCTGCCCTCGGTCGAGACTTCCTGCCGGAAGAAGATCTCCCACACGCAAATCACGTCGTTATGCTCAGCGATGGATTGTGGAAGCGGCGTTTTGGCTCTGATCCGGCCATTGTTGGTCAGCCGCTAAGATTAAACGGTGCCAGTTATACGGTGGTCGGAATTCTCCCGCCCGATCCCGGGCATATGTGGGACAAAGTTGAATTGTTCACCCCTCTTGCGATTGACGGTTCGAAGGTTAGCAAAGGCACCCATTTTCTCAACGTAATGGGAAAACTGAAGTCCGGCGTTTCGCTGGCACAGGCCCAATCAGATTTAGATGTCGTGGCAGATCGTTATCGCCACGATAATTCGACGACACACGGAATAAGCATAGTAAACCTGCAGGAACAGATCGTCGGTCAAAGTGGGCAAGTGATTATGGTTCTTTTTGGCGCCGTTGCATTTGTTTTACTGATAGCCTGCGCAAACGTCGCAAACCTGCTTCTCGCCAGGGCAGCATCGCGAGAAAAAGAGATAGCGTTACGTATAGCAATCGGCGCAAACCGGTGGCGAATCGTCAGACAGCTTTTGACTGAAAGCATCTTGCTTTCGTTAATCGGTGGCTTTTTTGGAATTATCCTGGCTTATTCAGGATTGCGATTACTGGTTGCATTGGGACCCGATGTAATACCCCGCACAAAAGAGATCAGCTTAGATACAAAAGTAATTTTATTCACGGTGGCTGTTTCTGTAATCACGGGTACTCTATTCGGCCTGATTCCGGCGTTGCGTTCTTCGCGTCAGGATTTGACCGAGTCATTAAAAGGCACAGGACGATCTACAGCAGCAGGTTTTGGTGGCAAAGGAATGCGCAGCGCTCTAATTGTTTCGGAGATCGCGCTTACGCTGGTGCTCTTGATTG
>DASRDY010000302.1:0-20700 GCA_035652355.1 Blastocatellia bacterium | reverse complement strand
GCAGCGCCTGTGGCTGCAACCGATTATGGAAGGCAAAGTCAGCACGAGCAGGAAGCTGGTTGAAATCAAGTTGGCAGAAAAAGATACCGTGCGGTATCTGAGGGGTCCTTTTTTTCCTTGACACCTCGCCTCTATTGGCTGACACCTCGCCTCTATTGGCTGTGACATCATTTGGCCAAACTCTGCGATCAAGGGCGATGAGCTGGTCTAGAATCTCCTTCGCCGACCCCTGATCCCTGACCACCGACTCCTGATCCAGGTGTGATGCTAGTTGGCCGAATTCCGCCTCTACACCGAATTTCCGTAAATGGTTCGTCTGAATATGGTGTCCGTAACCCATGAATAAATATTGACTCAGGTTTACCGTGCCTGATCTCGGTCGGTTCGGTTATCTTTTTCAAGGCCGCGCGCCTTTCTCACAAACGCGTGACGCGTTGGGGTATAATCTATGGTTTAGTCTTCGTTTCTGGCAAGCACGGTCCATACTCATCATCAGTCTTTGCTTCAATTGTAAAATGCAAGGGTTGAGAGGTAAGACTGTTCGTCCACAAATACCCTTTCTGATCAACTCTTGTACGGAAGCTTGGAATCAGATCTTCCGAATACTTCCAGGTCGATACTGTGACGTCAAGCACATGTGATCCGGGAGAGATAATGTATCGCGAGCGACGGATTTTGAGAAATATAAACATGGTGGTCTGAGAATCGAACGACTCCCCCGGCTTCAAAATTACAAAACCCGTATCGTCAGGTGGATTAGGCTTTTGACGGGGGTTCACGAGAAATATCTCAGTGTCCCTAACATAATCAAATTCAGATTTACCAGAAGCAAGCAACCTCTCGGTTTTGCCTATCCTGTAGTTTTGTATGTGGACATCGGTTCTATCCAGCACGATGTTATTGCTGCCAGTATTGAGGTAGGATAAATGGAGTTCCAATTTGATGTTTTCGACAGAAAAGTCGCTGCAGTATTCCTGTTTGAGGATACTCGCTTTGAGCGCCAACGATCCAGTTTCCCGCTGATCAGCCCTCACCGTGGGCTGGTTTTGATCACGATATGCTAGAGCCCCTGTGGAGACGAAACTCAACAAGGCACAGAGTGACACGATAAAACCCAACCTCATATGCTTCCCGATCCTGGTACGCAGTTGCCCTATCTTCCGCCGCAACCGATGTCTATATCAAATTCCTGCTCAACTTCTTGACAAACTGCGATCGCTTTTCGCCTCTCGCCAAATTCCCGCATGAGCGGACAAGAAACCATGTTGTAAGTTCGCCCTGATTTTAACTCAATTATTATGAATAGGTTGTTCAGGTGCGACGCTGATGTCATAACTGCATGCGCGTAAGGATAAATGGAGAAAAAAACCAGTCTTCGTGTTCAAATACGGCAACAATATAAATCTCATCCATTGATGTGGTGGATTGAGTCCCTTCTTTTTCTTTAATTTTGGCTTTGCAGGTCACCATATAGCGATTTTCACCTCTAAGTGTCACTCGATCCACCTTTATCTCAGAGAGCTCGATTTTTATAAGATTCTCTCTCATCTCCTTGTAAGCCTCTTCTCTGCTTTTTTCTTCAGAGAGCTTTTTCGTTTCTTCGCTGAACAATTCAAATAACTGCTCTATTTTCCCTTGTTCCAGGAAGCGGATATAGTCAGCCAGTCTTACCTTGAACCGCGCACGTTGTTCCTGGGGAACGCTCTCAAATAGATCTGCCTTTTGTCGATGTCTCGCATCAGCGCGGAGACCTGTCAAGGTTATGAATATCAGAAAAAAGAGCAATCCACGAAATAGCAGCTGTCTACCCGAGTGAATCAATTTCATGCCTCCTTGCCCTCCGCATCATAGATAAAAGGACCTACATTTCCCGCCGCGTCGTAGCTGTGTACTGGATACCGGTCATGAGGACTCACCGAACGTCTTCGGGCAATGGACGACGATCATTCCAAGCAGCTTCGATTCTAATCACTTTTCGTTCGCCGCGTCTAGCACCTTGTTCATCCAGCTAACCACGGGGTGCCTGTAATGTTTTTCGCCAACGTCATTATCTCTTATTTCAAAATGCAGTTCCCCGGTTAAGGTTCGATACCATAGTTCATAAGTACTTGAGTCGAAGTATCCCTTGGTAACCAAATGTGGCGTCCGCAGATTGGAGAAATCGGCAATCAATTTCCTGAGCTTGACGCTCGGGCTCAAGGTAAGGCTAAAATCTCGTCCACTGGCAACCAAAAGGTCTTGCTGCTTTAAGCACATTTGCAGTTTCCGCGAAACCCCGATCTCGTGCGATATCTTCTGCGGTCCCGCTAAAGCTCGTGTAACAAATATCGGCGCCGCGGTCGATCAGCACCTTGACTACATCTGTGTGCCCCTCTGAGGCCGCACTGTTCAGAGCGGTGTTCTGGAAATCACGGATATGGTTAATGTCAGCACCATTATCTAATAGCAAAATTACCGCATCGAGTTTCCCCTCAAAAGCTGCCGCGATTAAAGGTGGATCACTGCTTGAATAGTATCCGTTGGGATTAGCTCCATACTTTAGCGCTTCACGAATCTCTGTCAAATTGCCGTCAAAAGCAGCTTCAACCAAACGTTCCTGCAAACTGTAACAGGCTCGATATATTGTGGCGTTTTCTATGTCTTCGGGCTCGATAGGGTCCGCGTAGTAATAATCTCTGGCGTCACAACGTTTTCCTTGATTCTGTTCGGTAGTGACCAGAGGTATGGGAGTACTGGACGATTTGTGTTCAGCGCGGCCGGATTCTGTCGCAACTTGTCGATTACAGGCAGTAGCGAAACCGATCTGCAACAGAATCATAATTCCCAGAATTGGCCCGATACTACGATTATTGTAAGAAGTTCCGCTCATTCCCTTGAGATTTCCAATACTCAGCCAAACGCAAACTGGCAGTTTACGCTACTTAATATCGGATTCGGACGGTGAAGCTGCCGTCGTTGTCTCCCAGATTATCATCGTTCACGCCAAGATAGAGCTTGCCTGATTGCGAGACCGTGTATTCCTTGTTCTTACCGATGAAGAACGCTTGCGTTTCGCTGCCGTCGTCCAGAATGATCTTTCCGATCAATGCCCCTACTCCGGCGTTAGAAACAGGAAATCGATTGTAAACAGAGCTTACATCGCTGGCTGCTCCATCCGGATCGGCGCTCCGGTCGCGCGAAACCTGAATTTCGCCGCTTGCGCTGAAACTCAGACGCATTCCGCGCTGAACTCTGATACCGGTGTCCGTCCAGGCATCGCTGCCACGCACGGTAACCGTCTTTTCGTCTCCGCGCGAAGAGGAAGAATTGGAGTCCGACGAGCGACGGTCAGGATTATTGTCGGAATCGCGCTGGTAATCCCGGTCGGTGGTACGGTCAGTGTTTTTGTCGGTGCTTCTATCGGTAGTTCTATCCTGGTTTCGATCTGAGTTTCGATCTGGGTTTCTGTCGTTGTTGCGATCGGTGTTGCGATCGGAATTTCGGTCGTAGTTGTCACCGGCCGCATCGTTTCTCTGCGCCTGGTCGGTGGTGATATGAACCTGGTAAAACCCTTTGGCATTCTGGAATGAATACTTATTCACGGTCATATAAAGCCTGCCATCGCGGTCGGCGCGGAACTCGCCGCGCGATCCCGGAGTGAAGACTTTGGCATCGCGGTTCTCGCCAATTGCCGCGATCAGTATGCCTTCCGGCGCATCAGGGGCCGGAGACTTGGGATCGACATGCCCAGAGAGCCCTTCTGGTCCGCTCGCAGTCCGACCATCCAGGTAAACAGTGCCAGAGGCATCTACGCGAACTCGCTGACCACGTTTCAGGTTTATGCCGGTATCGACCCAGTTGTCGCTGAGCGCCACGCTCAAATTCTTTTCAACGCCTGGAACAGCATCGCGCTGATCGGAGGAATCGGCTCGTTCGTGCCGGCCATCAATTACGATTCTGTCTATTTCTTTTGGGCTGAAATAAGCCAATTCGTACCCTGTGCGCGTACGCGGATTCGCGACCTGGACGACGAACTGGTCATTCTCAAACCGAATGACGTCGCCTTCGATCTTTCGTCCGTCTTTCAGGTAAATGGTGTCTGCCCAGCAAAAAGAGCCGACCAGAAAAACTAGCGCAAGGGAAGATATAAATCGCTTCATGCACCCCTCCAGGGTCTATACGGAAAATAAGCCTGCCGATGGCAACCGCACTGAAATAGTGGCTGAATCAACCTCTTTGATGTCTGAAAAGGCTAAATCGGTGCAATAGCGCAAAATTAACTCGGGAATTCTTTGGGTATTCTAACTTGACGAAGCGGGAATTTCCAGACGCGTAATAAAAAAGAGGTGATCGATGCCACCTCTGTATCTCTACAACTTAACCGACCGCGGTATTACGAGAAGATGTGTTTGACGCCGACTGCAAAGCTTTTCGCTCCGTGTCCGATTCCGGAACCCATATTGGAAAAGAATCCGCCGATGCCCTTGCCGGTTTTCGCCCCAAGTTTTCCAGTTCCTTCTCCAATGTCCTTGCCTGCGGAAATTACGTGTCCTTTCTTGATCTCGTGTCCGCTTTCAGAAGCCTTATCGCTGAATTCAGATGCGCCTTGCCGCTCTTCACTGCTCAATTTTTTTGCACCTTTTGAAGTTCCGCTGCTGACGCTCTTTGCGGCGTCTTTCGATCCCTGTCCGACCGTTTGCTGTCCAAATGTGGCAGGCGCAACTGATAACAGGAGAGCTGCTATGCTGGTAATTACTATCTTCTTGTTCATAATTTACCTCCCTGTAAATAAGTTCACATTGCGTCCGGTTCAAAATCCTTTTATCCACGGACGCAACCTCGCATCGCGTATCTATTCTGCAACCATAATGCCCAACAGGCCCGTGAAAAAATATTGGAAGAAATTTGACACTACAATCGTCTAATTCGCGAATCGAAAGGAGTAGCCATGAAAAACGCAAGACCGGTGTCAAATCTGCCAGAGCAGACTGAATTCACAGGCCGCAGAACCTTCTTAAAGTACCTTTCGCTGAGCGCAGCCGTGCCTGTTCTGCCCCTGGTGAGCGTGGCATGCCAGAAATATAATCAGGTAGCAGAAAACAAAGATGATTATAAATTGCCCCGAACTCCCGATCACCGGGCAATATGCGCTTCCTGCGCTACTCCGGCAAGTCTCTCGTCAAAAGTAACGATAGCATCGGCCAGCGAGCCGGGAGACCGAATGGTTATCTCGGGCACAATCTATCAACCGGATGGCGTTACGCCCGCAGATGGGATCGTTCTGTTTGTTTATCACACAGATGCAACAGGCTACTACAACAAACAGGACGATCCCTTTAGTCCAAGGCTGCGGGCCTGGCTGCGCACCGGCGCTGATGGCAAATACGAATTTCAAACGATAAAACCTGGTCCGTATCCACATTTTGCAACCCCGGCGCACATTCATGCGAGTCTTTGGGGTCCTGGCTATCCGGAATATGGCATTGATGAATATTGGTTCGAAGGCGATCCACGAATTAATGCGACAGAACGAGCTAAACTACCCGGCCGCGGCGGCTATAACAATGTCATTTCACTCAAACTTGATGGCGGTGGCGTGTTGCGTGGAGCGCGTGATATTAAAGTGGAGCGCGTGTAAGTAATCGTGGCGTGGACTTCAGTCCGCGCAAGTTGTAGCAGTGCTAGTGTGCTGGGTAAATGGTCATGCCAGTTCTATAATTGATTTATTACATCTGACCTTGAGCGTATTGTGTCTTGCGCGGACTGAAGTCCACGCCACGATTACGATCATTTCTTTTCTTTTAAAAGTTCGAGCGTGGGGGCGATATAGCCCTGGCGCGTTTTTATAATCAGTTTGCCTTCGCGTTTTTCAGCCTCAGGCGTGATCTCGACTTTCAGTTTACGATAGCTTCCATCGTGCTTTGGATTCGATGAAACATAGCCAATGGCATATCGCGTTCTGATTCGCGTGAGCAAATTGTCAAACTGGAATTCAGCGTTGTTCGGATTCACGCTGACGAATTCGCCGCCTGTTTCTTCCACTAACGACTTAACGTTAAGTGTACCCTGGCCAGCCGCTTTTGCCGCCCCAGAAATACCACCTAAAATGACGTTGCCCACGGCGCTGCACGAACAACTGACAATCATCGCGCAGATTGTACTGCCGGATTCCAGAACGGCCCTGTTGGCCTCATCAGTGGTCGGTTTTGTACGATTAATTCCCCTGTAGGTGTCAGTAAAAACTATTATCACGCGGCGGCCGGCCGGATTGGCCGCTGCGCGCATGTAAGCGGCTGCGTCGTAAAGTCCGACGTTGAAGCAATGATTGGGGATGCCTACGTCCATGTAAGGAATGCCTTTCAGTGCCTTGGCAGTTTTCGCTTTGTCGGTCTGAAACGCCTGCAGCAGTTGGGACTTGTCGGAGAAGACCATCACCGCGATTTCGTCTTCCGGCTTCAAACTTTTGATTGTTTCGTTGACGGCGGCTTGGACTTTTTCCGTGAATGGCTCGAGACTTCCGCGTCGATCGATCAGCAGTATTACGGATAACGGCAATGTATCCTGACTGAAGTTGGTAATCTTCTGCCTGACTCCGTCTTCGTAAACAACGAAATCCTCCTGTTTAAGCCGCCACGCGATCCGCTCCCCTTTTTGTCGCAATACTTGCGCGTCAAGAGTCACCAGGTCGACTTTAAGATTGATATTGTCGTCTTTCTTTTGATCGTTTGACTTTTGTTGTCTGGCCGTTATCGATACAGTCCAAATCAGAATCGGCAGTAGAGTCAGGAACAGTACAACTCTAGTCATTACTTATCCACCTTAGTCTTCTGTGCTGTGGCGGTAAAAATCATATCAACAGGAGATAAGCAGAGGTCTATCGGTTTTCGGAGTGGCAGCCGAATTATATCAGGAAACCTGCGTTTACGAGATGCGGCTTGAAACTCCGGTAAATTAATTTAGAACCGGAGAACTAATCCCGTACGTCCTAATGACGAGGATCGTTCACTAACTGGCACCTCACTTGCACTGTGACAGGCAACTAGCAGTTAAAGGGCTGACACGATGGAACAGTTTAGTGATGAACGAACGATGGGCGGCAACCGGCCGCTTTTAAAATTCGCGCAACGGTTCTCTCTCCTGGCAATTGCAACAATGGTCCTGACGGCGGCCGCAAACGGCCAACAAATGCCGGATTTCGCCAGTCGAGTCAAATACACGTTGCCTGTAACTGAATCAGCAGGAACGCAACCGGGATCAAGTCAAACACAAACGGATAAGACGAAAGATTCCCAGGCTTCTGATGGAACAGGAAAGCAGGAAGAGAAGAAAGAGCCGACCGACGAGAAAGCGGCCGTCAAGGTCAATATAATTACCGACAGTGCAATGACCTCCAGCCTGAACTATAAACCGATAACAAAAAAACAGCGATGGCAGCTTTACCTGGCCCAGGATTTCACTACGCCTGGCGCTTATTTAGGTGTGATTCTCAGTGCTGGCCTCGATCAGGCCGGAAACGATCCACCACAATGGGGACAGGGAGCATCGGGATACGCGAAAAGATTCGCTTCCAGATTTGCAACGAACGTCGTTCAGGGTTCGATTCAGTCAGCCGGATCTTATCTGTTAAAAGAGGACCCGCGATACATCAGCAGCTCGCGAAAAGGATTTTTGCCGAGAGCCGGACACGCGTTGATCTTTGGCGTATTAACTTACAACAACGAAGGTCACGTGACTCCGGCGATTGCCAACATCGGGTCTTACTACGCAGCCAGCATGATTTCAACCGCCTGGATTCCTGGTCACAGCACGATTAAATACGGACTGGAAGATGGGTCGGAGCAACTGGCACTGGGGGCAGCATTCAATCTGGTTCAGGAATTCTGGCCCGATATGATGCGGTTACTGAAAAGAAAATAATCAGAGAGACAGAGGCACGGAGAAAAGTAAAAATCTCTGCGCCTCTGTAGTGGAACTTATCTATTGGCCGTGCTTTTGTCGATACACAGACACGGCAGTGCACATGAACTGTTGAACCTCGTCGCTGAATGGCTTCGGAAAGCCTGACGGCCAGTTTGTCAAGTCCTTATACATCTTGTTCAAGTCTTCCTGAATCGCGGGATTGCCGCCGGTAAATCCGCGCACCAATTCAACCCAGCGAGCGGCGAGAGCCTGAACCTTGTCGCTAGCGGGATCTTCGCCGAGCGAAGCCTCAACTTCTTTTATGAGCTGCGCCCAGTCGCGCTGGCCTTTTTCAATCACTTCGCGAGGAACCTGACGGCTAGCAATCGCCTTTTGAGCTTCTTCCGAATAATATTTCTTAGTCCATTCCATATCTTTTGACATATTGATCACCTCTATGATTCTCGTGAAAGCTTCCGGACCAGGATTCCTGGTTGAATTCACAACGTATTCGGCCCAGTCGATTGCTTTGATAGCATCTTCCAGTTGTTTACGCTTTTCCTCGATGATTCTGCGCTGGAATCTGAGCGCTTTTGCCAAATCGAAATCCTTTCGATCCAGAAGCTTCTTAATTTGATTCAATGGAAACCCGATGAATTTTAGCGTCACGATCTGTTGCAGCCGAGCAAAGTCGCGCTCGCCATACAGGCGATAGCCCGCAGCGGTGCGCCCACTGGGCTTTAACAAACCGAGCCGGTCGTAATGATGAAGTGTCCGAACAGTTACGCCGGCGCGGTCTGCGAATTCGCTTGCCTGATAGACCTGTTTTACTGCTGCGCTCATCGGTGTTCCCCTTCCATTGTCAAAATAAGGTATGACGTTACGTCAGGCTCAAGAGATTTTTTCGCATTCTGAATATTTTTCAAAGCAGGAAAAACCACAGAGGCACAGAGACACAGAGAATAATATGAAAATCTTGAAGCGGAGATACATAAACCCTTCTCCGCTTTTCCGATCCTTCTTCTCTTCTTTTTGTAATTTTCTCAGTGTCTCTGTGCCTCTGTGGTGAATTTCTTTTTTCCACCGGAGATTTTCCGGCCAGAGTCAAACTCGCCTGCTCTAATCAATCGAAGGCAGCAAACCCAAAGCAGTTTCAGATTACCGGCCAGTCGGCGGCCGCGTAGTCGCCCCAACCTGCTAATAATCCAACTCACATAGAAAGAGGAGAATCGTAAACTATGAAAATTACACTGATCCACAAAGTACTCTTCAGTGCAATATTGGCTCTTGCGCTTGGCATAGGGGCATACGCGCAACAGTCGCCACCCACGACCACACAGAATTCCGATGTTAAATCGGATAAAAAAGATATTCGTGACGACAAAAAAGACATCAGGCAGGACCGTAAAGATGTGCGCCAGGACCGTCGCGACGTGAATAATGACAAACGCGATGTTAAAAATGACCGAACCGACGTACGCCAGGACACGCGCGATGTGAGAAAAGATGAGAGAGATCTCCGACAGGATAAGAAAGATGGCGCGTCACAGGCCGAACTCAAGCAAGATAGAAAAGATATAAGATCAGACAAAACCGATGTCCGCAACGATCGTAAGGACGTTCGTTCGGATGTAAAGGACCTTCACAAAGATCAGAAAGATGTTCGCAACGACAAGAAAGACATCCGAAAAGATGTTAAAGATGTCCGACAGGACCGTCGCGATCTGCGCCATGACAGAAGAGGCCACTAAAATCTGCCGTCAGGGGTCGGTGACCGGTTGTCATTGATCAGTTAAAGACTTTTCCGACCGCCGGTTACCTTTCCCAATCACTGACCCACTGATTACTGACAACTGATCACCGAGCCCTGACCACTGACCCCCGACCACTGTTTTCCGACCACCGACCAAGGCTTTTGGATTCCCAGGTATTCTGCACGCGCGCTTTCCAGCAGATCGAACCATCCGAGTCCCGGCAGGCGGCTGATCGTTCTGTCTACCCGTTTTGCAGCGCTTTCGCCTTCAACTCCAGCGAAGATGTAGGACATCAGAAATTGCACGTCGTCCAGTGGCTTTACGGCAGCTCCCACCGGTGACCAGAACTTGCGCAGCAATAGCGACGTCAATTTCTGAGCGCCGCGATTGGTCAATCGTTTTGCGGCCTGAATGTAATAGAAAGAGAAATGGCGCGATTCATCCAGCACTATTCTTCGCAGAATGGTTGCCAGAATCGGATTCTTTGTCTTTGATGCCAGCAAACTATAGCCGGAGAGCGTGGTCAGCTCCTGGATAGCGCCCCAGGTCATATGTGCGGCCACGAAATGCCGGGTCACTTTCGAAATAGCCAGGGTGACAATCGTTTCCAGCGATTCCATAAAACGCCGACCTTCGCCTAATTTTTGGACTCGCTGAGAGCCCACGGGAACTCCAGCGGCTCGGACAAATTTTTCCAGAGCCAGTCCGTGGTAAGTCTCTTCATAGAGCCAGCAGGCCAGAAACGAGGCGACTTCAGAATCTTTTGACGCGTCGGTATTCAACAGATCGCGAAGGTACATGATCGTGTACGATTCAATATCCATCATGTACTGGAGGCAGCGGATCTCGCCCGGGTCAATGGGGTACTTAGTGACATCATCCCAGTTGATATCGGATGTGTCTATTGCCTTTGAATTATTGAGATATCGCTCTAAATCGAATTCCGTCTTCACCGTCTTATCTTCCTCTTAAGACCTTTAAAAGATTTTGCTCGGCGAAGAATGAAGGAGATTTTACTCGCGGGTTTCTTAAGCTACTTACCGGGAAATTCCCGGATGCCTGAGATAATCGAGCGGCCACGCAAAGAAAAGGTCCTCCTCATGACCTTTGCTTACCAGCCTTCATTCCTCAAGAGCGTCTACAGTAACTTATACGGTATTGATAGAAGAACGGATTTTAGAATTATAAAAAACGACCATAACACAAAAGCGGCCCAAACAGGCCGCTTTTATGAGTCGTAAATTGCTGAACCGGACCGTCGATTAATGGCTCGGAATCTTACCTGTCAATTTAAGCTGATCCAAGCTCTGCTGAAGCGAGGCCAGATTTTCGTTGCTCGGGTTAATCTCTTTCAGCCTGTTGATGGTCACTTCAGCATTCCGCACATCGCCCTTGTCAAGGTATGCGTGAGTCATCTCGTGAAGCGAATCCTCATCTTTGGGCTGAATCGCAAGTGCCTTGTTAAATTGTTCGATCGCTTTATCGTATTGGCCCAGTTTTCGGTAAGCAGTGCCAAGACCGGAATAACCGATCGAGTTCTTTGGATCTGATTTAATAACTTTTTCGAAGAGCGGAACGGCTTCCTGGTTCTTGTCAGAGTCCAGCGTCAAACCGGCGTAATAGACGAGGTATTTGAATTCCATTCCGTCGGGTTTGATATCATAGGCACGCTTGAGATAGTCGTAACCCTTGTCTGTCATTCCGATTTGCAGGTACTGGTCGGCCGCCTTTATCTGAGCGTCATAATCCTTTGGATTGTCGTTGGCTTTTTGGAGGATCTCTTTAACCTGCGGCTGCATGCCACCACCACTGGCGGTTCCACCACCCGATATAGGAGGATGATCGGGAGGCAGGTTGCCACCGCCGGCAGGCGGGAGAGAATCAACTCCACCACCGGAAGATGATGCGGACACCGACATCGTCGCATTTGAATTGATACGGTTCGTCACGACAAAACTAACTACCAACCCAATCAGAAGTCCCACCAGAAAAAAGATGGTTTTATCCTTTTTGTTTGATTCCAGCTTAGCTTTTAAAAGATTTATTTCTGCGTTTTCACTGCTCATTACTGTCTCCTAAAAAAATGCCGCGATTTAAATTTAACTTCCTTGTACCGCGGCCTTTAATTGCCTGCGGCAATCCGGGCAGGGACAAGCCCTGCCCCTACAATCGTTCTATGCGTAAGAGTGCAAACCGGGAAGTAAGTAACTAACACCCAGGTATGTGAAGATCACCAGCAGGAAGCCTGCTATTGCAAAGTAGGCGCTCTTGCGGCCGCTCCATCCGTGAGCGATTCTCGTGTGCAGGAATCCCGCATAAGCCACCCAGGCTACGAATGCGCCGGTTTCCTTTGAATCCCATCCCCAGTACCTGCCCCAGGACTCGTTTGCCCAAACAGCGCCAGTCATAAGAAGAAGTGCAAGGCCGGTGAACGAAATCGCCGCTGTTTTATAGACCAAACCATCCAACTTTTGTAGCGAAGGCAATCTCGCAATCACGCGCTCTGTCCGGAAACTGAAAAGAATCACGAGGACTGACAGGACTATCAACGATAAGATCGCACCCATCTCAACAGGGTTGGAACTGGTGCCCAGCGTTAACCTTGGACCCGCTTGCGCCAGCCAGTCCTGAGCTACCGGCATCACCTGAGGAACGTTGGCGAAGGTTGCCTGCTTAGAGCCGAAATACTGAATGGCATCCAGGTATTTCATCTGAGAGCGTAAATCAATGCGAGAAGCGAGATTTGTCAAAGTCGCCATCTGATAGAAAAGAGCGACAATCGACAGCAGTTGCAGTACAGCCGCCGATCTGAATGCCATATGACCGTATCGCTTGAGATTCGTCTGGTTCTTATAGTAATCCCAGCCGAAGCAAAGAATCGCGGCGAGCAGTAACAAAGCTGCCAGCAACATCAGCGGACCAACCCAGGGAATATCGACCCTGAGCGGGGCAGGAGATAAACCGCCCTCTTGAGTCGGGGCCAGAACATCCATCGAATATTTGAACTGCGAGAACAACGAGAATGACCCGAATCGTCCAATGCAGGAATAAACGCCGACGCCGAATATAGCGACGAACAGCGCCATCGCCTCGATCTTCACACCATCTTTGATCAGATAAAGAACAGCGATGCTAAAGCAGACCAGTGTTACGCCATAGCTGAGCGATGCGATACCGACGTGAATTGGACGCCAGTAACTGTCCAGAACCGGAGGCAAATCGATAAAGGCTCTTCCAATGAATATCGCCAGCAACAGGATCAACGATGCCAGCAGCATCGAGATGCCCATTATCGCGCGCTGCTCTTTTTTGCGGCAGATTATAACTGTGGCCAGTCCCGCGCCCATCGCGAACGCCAGCGACAGATCATAGAGATTCGCAAACGGCACGTAACGGAATACCCAGCGAGCCCAGTGCTCGCGGTCGCCAGCTCCAACCCAACGCGTGCCCCACGATGCGATATTGAAGAAAAGACCTGACGACGCCAGCCACAATCCCCATCTGCCTAAAACAGTTTGATCGGCGTAAAGCTCGATCAACCCGATTACGGCGGCAAAGGAATAGGCAATCACAGCCAGAACTATCAACGTGCCGTCATAGAGGAAGCTGGTTTGACCCATCGTGACTCGCAGGAAAACAACCAGCAGAGCCCCCAGAATTGGCGCGGCTACTGGAATCCACTGACTTATATCGGATTTGATACCTGGCTTGCTTCCCGGTAAAGCGTTAACTTGACTTATGCTGCTCACAATACACCTCTCTACTCTGTAACCGGCTTAACAGCCGTGACTAAAGCCTTAAACTTCTGCTCGAATGCTGTCTTGTTCCTGTTTGTGTTTCCGCCTGCGTAGATCTTATTTTTGCCATCTTCGTCTTTTTCAAAGACGAACCAGACTCGCTGATGCTGGAAGAAGAATACGCCGACCAGTGTTGCAGCCAGCATCGCAAAGCCCAGGTAAACAATGCGAGCTCCTGGATCATACTGAATCTGGATTGTGTGGCTGCCACCCACCTTCTCGAAGTCTTTGATCAGAACCGGAGCGTCGCCGATCTTAGACGCGGCCTTTGTTTCCGCGCTGACGCCTTGCGGATCAGGCTTGGCAAATGCAACCACGTCTTTTGACTGACCGCCAGGTGAAGTCACATTCAGCAAGGCCGCCGGGTTGTTATAGTCAGTAGGCGGCTCGTTGCTCTTGGTATTGAGATCGCCGGCGAAATTGGCGAATTTGACCAACGTGCCATCGGCAAGCTTCGCCGTTTGATTCTTGAGAATAGTTACGACTTCGGCCGGAGCGTTCGGGTGCTGAATCTCAATCGTAACGCTACGGGCGTTTGCCGTATTCTGGTAGCTTTGCTGGAAGAAACGATAGCCGCGGAAATCGTACGGGTGATTCATGTGTATGTCGCCATCAGCCTGGTGTGTGCCATCGCTGATTTTGACTCTAGTGAACCAATCAAAAGTGTTCTGTGCGTCCAGCGTGCCGTCTTTGTTAATCAACGTCTGCTGAATATCGCTGCAATAAATATTAAAAGGCAATTGCTGTTTGTTGGCTATTGGCTGGAACTCGTTGGTCTTTGTATTCAGAGCAAAATCGAAAACTTCTATCGAGTTTTCCGTGTGGCCAGGAGCGAGAACCATCGCGCCTGTGTAGGACATTCGCCAGGTCAGAAATCCGCCCGCGAAAATGGTCAATAATGCGACGTGAACGGCATAGGCGCCAAGGCGATTCCAGGAACCGCGCTCGGCGAAAACTGTCGTGCGTTTCTCTTCGCGCGTGATCGTTGGTTTCAGTTTGAACTGTTTGCAAACGGCGGCGACTTTTTCGGGCTCGTCCGCGCTGCCGTCGCTTTTCAATGTCGCATTGAAGGTTTGGGTCAGAGCGTGAGTCTTTGACGCCGAGAGCTTCTTGTTCTTGATGAACTTCCAGGCTGAAGGAAATCGGTCTATCGAAGCAAGGATAATATTGACGCTCAGCAGCGCGATCAAAGTAATAAATGTATATGAGCGGTAGATATCAAAAAGATTCAGGATGTTCCAGCCTTCGAGTTTCGCGCCCGTTATGCTTCTGATCAGGTTGAGAATCGGATCGGAGCATATCGCTTTCGTCGCCGGAGTCAACGTGCTGTAATAGACGTCGAATCCTTCGACGCTGACCTGAACGATGATCATGCCCAGCATGCTCATAACGATCAGGATCACCAGCAGGGTTATTCCGAACCGGACACTGCTGAGCTGCCTCAGTATCGAGTCCAGAATGCCTTTTTTGACCTTTTCGGGTGTTTCAGACTTTGCCTTGGCAGCCGCGGCCTTTTCCATCTTTATTTCAGTCTTCGTCGATGTTGCCATGAAAATTCTCTGTTCAAACAAAATCAAAATTTCTTCGTAAGCAAATACGAAGCTGTGTTCTAAGTCACATTATCGCCGCACTCCGGTAATAAAGCTGTATCGGGAAAGACATACAAATGTGATGGCTGTCACAAGTCAAGCAATCAACTATCGGCAATGAATAAGTTCCCTTGTATAAGACACTTGCTTGAGAAAAGCCGTGCATATTATACCGCCTTTTCGGCGATTTGCTGATAGTTGATTGCCTTTTAACACTAGAATCCCGGTCAAAGAACTGGATTTAAATGTCTTAGCCCTTCTTTTCGTGGCAATCCGCGCAGTTTGTCGGACCTTTCTTCATCTTCTTATGGCACTCGATGCACCCTGCGCTATTGGTATCGTTGTTAGGGTTGCCGTGAAAAGCGTCCTGCACGTTTGCCTCATCACCGGATTTGGTGCTCGGGTTCTTGTCGTTACCCTCTTCTTTGTGGCATTCCGTACACTTCTTTACTGGCTCGCTCTTGGCGTCCTTGTTGGTGTGATGGCACTGTTCGCAGCTCGAGGCGTAAGACGCCTGGCTGTGTTTTCCGTGATCGAAATTCTTTACCGGACCCCATTTTTTGTCGTGGCCAAATGCGGGTGAAACGCTGGGATCCCCCAGGACTATTACGCCCTTGGGAGCATCATCCACTGTTCGATACATTGGGCGATGCACTGGCGCGGCAAATGCGACCGCTAAACAGGATGCGATCACAAACAAAACTAGCGTAATCAACTTCATAAATCGACCTGCCTCCGAGTTAGTTTTTTCAAATTTCTCGATCATTTATAGCCAAGGTGGGCCGTTTCTGGTTCCCATCCTGGGCTGACTTCAACAAAACTCGCCTGAAAAGTAGCGCGATCTTTCCAGATTGCGCCGGTTATACAACATTCGTTTCAATTCGCAACGCGCAAACACGGATGCGCGGTTGCATAAAATCAATTACGTTTCTCAGCGTGCGCAATCGGGACGAATGCGCTACGACCCAGGCGCCTTTACACTGTCGCCATGGCATTTGGAGCAATTGTCGAACGTGTCGCCAAACGCTCGACTGCCATTATGGCAACTGAAACAGGTGCTCTTGTGATTTGCCTTCCACAACGGCTTTGATGGCGGTAAAGAGTCCCGTCCGGCCAGCGTATGACAATCCGAACAAGCCGATCTTTGATCGTGCAAATTATGACTGAACCTGTATTTGTAAAACGCGCTGGCTTGCATAGAGGCAAAAGATTTAACGAACCCGTTCGCACCCGGATGGCACGTTACACATCCGCTCTTTTGAGATGCAGGTGAAGCCACTCCGGATGTGTGACATATGTAACACTCAGGATGACCGGGCATGGTTTCCGCGGCAGATGTAACCTTGTGGCAGGTGTCACACTGAACTTTATTGCCGGCGCCAGGCATCAAATAACCCATGTGATTTTCGTGCTGTTTACTGTCGAAACTAACGTCAAAACTGGTTCGGACCGGGAATGAATCAACCGCGGGCGTTCTACTCTTCACGTCCTGATGGCAGTTGGCGCAGATCACCAGCGGTTGCGAGGTAAACTGCGTTACGTGGCAAGTGATGCAAGCCGAGTGGCCAGGCAATCGCGGTGTAGTGCCCATGGTTTCCTGCCTTTTATGGCAGTCATCGCAATTGATGGCCTTGTGCGCCGCGCTGGTGTGCGAGAAGTGACGATAATCGACGGACTGAGCGTGAGCGCGAGGCCGAACCATAACGCCGACAAAAACCAGAATTGCCAGTACCAGACAGATGCGAACCAAAGGTTTCATTTACACGAGTGCTCCGGCCAAATTTATGAAAGTAACGATACTGTATGAAAGGCTGTACCAAAAGCCAGAATCGCCGCTGGAATTGGCCTTTATCACAATCTTAGATTCTGCACAATCACAGTCTTTGAAAGGTTTACGATTAAATACAAATGTGCCGATTAAGTCGCGGTCCGCGCTGCGGCCGGGCAACGTTAACATTGCGTTTTTGCCCGTGTGGCAATCGGCACACGATGTAGGACCTTTGCCTTTCGCTTTGTGACAGTTGATACATCCCGCACTGTTCAGCTTATCCGCGCCCCCGTGAAATGCGGTCTGAAAATCGATGATGTCACCGCTCGGAGCTTTTGCTCCGGTATCGTCGTCTTCAGTCTTGTGACAGGACGTGCATTTGGCGACCGGTTCAGCGGGATTACCTTCCAGATTTGTGTTTTTGTGATGACAAGTCTCGCACCGCTCCGCGTGCGACGCCTGTGTATGGGTTTCGTGGCTGAACGGAACGGCCGGCTTCTTATTTGCTCCAAATAGAGGAGGCTGACCAAGCAACATCACTCCCTTTGGCATAACGCGCGTTCCGCCAGAAGGAGTTGCGGGGTTGGATGGCGTAACCGGCTTGTCCGCGGTCGTATTAGGTTTCGAAGTAGTGTCGTCCGGCTTCTTTGTCGGCTGATCGGGCGGTTTGGTCGTAGTATCTGCCGGTTTTGTCGGTGTTGTGGTAGTCGCCTTGCCCGCGTTTGGATCAGTTGTTGTAGTTGTCGTCTTGTTGTCCGCCGGTTTATCTGCTGGCTTATCAGCAGGCTTGTCAGCAGGTTTGTCTGCCGACGGAGCACTGTCGCCAGTATGGGAAGGCGGAGGCGTAAAGCTGATCGCCTGAACTTTTGCCAAAGTGTGACACTTCAGACATTTCACGTTCTCGGGTTTCACTGTCGGCCGCGGTTTCTTGCCGTCACTGGCGTGACAATCAATACACGCCGAAAACTGCGGCTCGTTTAATTTCGTTTTCTGATTGATCAGCAAATCCGATCGCGACTGCGCGGTTAAGCCCGAAACGTGGCACTGCAGGCAAAGATACGGACCTTTTTGATCTGTGATCTGTTGTTCGTGGGTTTTATGGCTGAACGGAGGATTCTTTGGCGCCTCCGGAATTACCTCTTCACGCTTAAACCAGTGAACTGCAGGAGTCTTGCCGTTTGAATGGCATGCAGTGCACTTCAGCGCATAGCTATCGCTTTTCTCATTGACTATATCCGGATTGAAATGGCAGGCGAAACAGGCCTTGTGAGCAGGCGCACTCTCCGTCACTCCGGCGCTATCTGAAACGTGGCATTTTGTACAGTCGAACTTAACAGCGGGCTTGGGTTTCGGCTGAGGTGCAGGTTGCGTTTGGACGAATGAAGCCAGCCTGAATGTAAACTTCTCATTACCCAGATTTTGACTGAACGCGTTCGGGTAAGTCTTGAAGTAGCCCGCATGCTCCTTATGTGAAAACTCGTCGCCAAATTGGGACTGCGCTTGATCCGGATTCGGAAACGACTTCACTTGCGGCTTCTGCTTCGTAGGCTTTGGTACCTCGTGGCAGATTGTACAGATTGCTGCTCCGCCGCCCGACGCTCCGGGACCGCCAAAGAACTCCGCCTGATGACACTTTATGCAGGCAGAATGATACTTACCCGCGCCATCTTTCTGGGGTCCAGTCGGATCTTCAACCGGAAATGAATTCGGATCTGGATTGTCTTTTGTAACCAGATGACAGTTGGCGCAGGTTAAATCCGTACTCTGGCTTTTGCCCGCTCTATCTTTATAGCTCACTTTCCCGCTGTGGGAAGAATGTAAGAACGTGACCGATTTCGAATTGGAGGTTTGTGTGGAACCTGAAGCCTTTTTGGATGAACCGCGCCTCTGGCTGAATGAGCTTTCGCGGTTATCCTCCCGGCTCGGCATTGCCGAATCGGCGTGGGAAGCATTTGCCGCCTGTATCAAGACATATAGAGCGACGACGGCCAGTTGAATGACCGCAATCCAGAGACTCTTTTTCCAGCGTCTGGTACTTAACATAATCAGATACCCGCCATTAGCTTTTATAAGCCAAAGCAATTTCCGCTAATTCGAAGAGCTGTGGTGGAATTCGTAATCGACTTCCTCACCTGCGCTCGGGCGTCTCTAAAATCAGAATTGTTCTTTGAATCTAACATGATGGCCGCAATTTTATCGTCAATTGATTTGGGTAAAAAACCGCCGGAGACGGCATGAGCAAAGCGGTCCAATTCCATTGACGCTCCTCACCTTAACCAAAATCGCGTGGGTTGCTGGTGTTATTGAAACCAGAAGAAAACCACAGTCAGTTTTCCGCTAACCCTAAAAACTTGACGGGCCGATGATTACTGACCGGAACTGTGAAAGAATAACATTAATAAAAACGGTTTGTCCAACCGGATTTGCGGCTTTGAGCTCATTTTTCACTGAATCGACGGCCAGGAATGACGATATAGATTCCTGACAAGTGCGGTAGCCCTTTGTAAATCCGACAACGGATTTTGTGAAACAGTTTCGTACGCTTCTAATTAACTCTTTTGATTTGAGTTATAAGCAGATAGAACGGATGTAAGTTTGTCGATAATGTTTCCAAACCCCTTATGAAACTGGGCTGCAATGCCGAAAAAGTACCCGAGAGCTTGTGACGAGTCCGGAGGCGGGTGAATGGGTAGCAGCAGTATGATAGAGCAGTTGGCTAAGCGTCTGGAATCCGCTATTGAACCCAAGCTTGGTCATTTCGAACAAGAGCTGCAACAACTTAGACGCGACATAAAGGCTGTAGCCGAGGAGCTTGCAGCCACGGTCGTATCCCACACCGGCAGCCGGTCAGGCGCAAACCTGGGATCGTTAAAGAACGCTGTCCTTGAAATTCAACGACAAAGCTCTCAACCGGATGCTCTGAAACTTCTTGCCGATCAGGCGGCCCAGTTCGCGCCCAGAGTCCTGTTGATGGTCGTCAAAGGAACTAACGCCCTGGGCTGGATCGGTCACGGCTTTTCCAGCGCTATCAATTCGAATCTGCGCAACCTGAGCGTTCCGTTAAACACAAATTGTATCATCCGGGAAGTCGTTCGGATGCAGGAACCGGTGTTATCCACGCCTGCTGAGTATCCTGAATCAAGCCTGTTGCTGGACAAACTCGGCGCTGCAATGCCAAAGACCATAGCGGCTGTTCCATTGCTTGTCAGAGGTAAAGTGGCTGGCGCAATTTACGCCGATTCAGGCGACGGTGGACAGATTCAGATCGATGCTCTGGAAATGCTGAGCGCAGCCTGCGGCGTGACTCTTGAAATAATCCTGCTGGGCGGGCGAAAAGATTCCCCATCCACGAACGGCGCGAAACCACCGCAGTCCGCTTCGGGTCCGATGCGACCAGAGCCATCGTTCGGAAATGGCAGAGCGCCATCAGCCAGCTCGATCTTTGCGCAGACGAATTCCGGACCATTCGAACCGCCGGTTACCAACGATTCAGGCGAAATAAAGACGACGGAAGTAGAAGAAGCCGCCAGGATCGCGCGACTGCTGGTTCAGGAGATCGTGCTTTACAATCAGGCTGCCCTGGACGAAGGCCGCAGATCCAGGGATATATACAACCGCCTGCGCGATGACATCGATCGAAGCCGCGCGGCATACGACCGCCGAGTCTCACCCAAAGTCGGCGAGGACTTCTTCTATCACGAAATGGTTACGGTTCTCGGTGAAGGCGATCCCAGCCGGCTGGGCAGCAACTGTCCCGGACCGCGCGCTATCATGTAAAATCCCTACCAGGCAATTCTCAACTATTTGACCCAGGGCAAACGCATCTTAAGTTGTTAAGACTTTTATGAGATAGCTGTCCAGCCAGCTGGCCTTGAGACGTTTGGCCCTGATCCCTCTCTTACAGGTCTTTTCCT
>DASRDY010000301.1:0-40225 GCA_035652355.1 Blastocatellia bacterium | reverse complement strand
TATTGTCGTGACAAACAGAGCATCCAACTTGTAGGGCGAACGGACGCGATGGGTCCCGAGCAAAAACTGCATCAGGCGAATTACGGTTCATCTCAAACGGATCCAATCCGTGGGACATGAATTGATTGAATAATTCATTTCTAATGGATTCTAAGCCGCCGAATTTTCCGGCGAATAAAAGGGAACGCCGCAACCTGATTTCAAATTTATCGACAAAACGATCGCTATTGGCATAGGCATCAAAACCGTCGATCAGTTTGCGATATACCCGAAGCTGAACGCTTTCAACAATCCGGGTCGGAACAAGATTGCCTTTATCACCAATCAGCATCATATGGCGAACCAATGCGAATTCAGTTCCAACGGGAAATCTTGGTACTTCCGGATTAATTGCCATTTGGTCTTTGAAATAGGGGCTTTTAATTATCGGATTCGGAAATGAATTAAGCTTTTTCAAATAATCTCTTGTTTCCCGCTTTCCTCCTGGCAATCGCATGAAAACCGAAAAGAATGATCGAGACGAGACTCCAAAATGCGTCGGTGCCACAGGTTTTTCAGCATCGCCGATAATTCGAACCCAGGAACCGTTCGCAGCGAAAAGGTCCGGTGGTAAGAAAGCATCATCAGGTCGCTCGGCGTTAGCGTCAGCAGGAAACGTTTTAGACGCTATGGCGTCGCCATAACTATCAGGCAATGCGCGAATCTGATCGGACGGCAAAGCAAGCCGTTTGATCACTCCGGCCAGGCGTGATGATAATTCACGTTCATCGGGCGAGAGCCGGTGTAACCAATCAAATACTGCCCAAAGATCGCGCTGCAGCATCGCGCGCTTGAGAGGGTCTGTGATAAGGCGCTCGCCGTTTGACGAGAGAAACTCATCCAGCAGACTGATAGCCGTTTTATTGGATGCTCCACTGCGAAGATATTTGGTCTGTGCCCAGAACAGCGGATCAAGCTCGTCTTCGCCATAAACCTTGCCGTGTGCAATACGAATAAAGAAATGCTGATGAATTCTATTCCAGAGGTGATGGGGATCTTTGTCATAAAGCGTCGTTTCAACCAAGCTATCAGACGAATGGTCGACAGCGTTGTTAATAAATCCCGAGACAATGCTATTGCGCAAAATGATCATGAGGCAAAAGATAATTGACAAAGAGACTGTTAGTAATCCGATCCTTTTGACCATTTCCGTCTCCAGACCACCGCGTAACAGTTTGACGAACGATCCAGCTTGATTCTTCCGTTTAGTGTTGAAGAATCTTTCTGTAGCCTTTGACGCTCTTCGGGAGTATTATGCCCTCCGCAGATTCGTTCTGCCGTAATCGGCTCTGTATCCAAAGGCTGTTTGGGCTCCGTTTGATGCGAATCAGTTATTCATAACTTCTTATCAATATCCGGCCTGATAGTAACTTGTTCTTTGGAGGATGCATGTTATGGCAGAGGATCTGAATCCGTTTACGATAGCTCAGCAGCAATTTGATATGGCGGCCGATCTGCTCGGACTGGATGATGGGCTGCGCCAGGTACTCAAGAATCCCAAGAGGCAATTAATTGTCTCCATACCGGTCAAGATGGACGACGGCCGGATCGAGGTATTCGAAGGCTATCGCGTCCAGCACAACATCGCTCGTGGACCGGCCAAAGGCGGCATACGTTATCATCCAAATGTAACGCTTGATGAAGTCAAAGCGCTTGCCGCATGGATGACTTGGAAGTGCGCGACAGTCAATATTCCGTATGGCGGCGGCAAAGGCGGCATCCGCCTAAATCCGAGAGATCTTTCCCAATCTGAGCTCGAACGCATGACGCGCCGTTTCGCCGCAGAGATCGCTCCGATCATAGGAATGCACATCGATATTCCGGCACCGGACGTTTACACCAACTCGCAAACAATGGCCTGGATAATGGACACGATCAGCATGATCACCGGCTCTGCTCAAACGGGAATTGTGACCGGCAAGCCGCTGGAGCTTGGCGGGTCGAAAGGTCGCAACGAGGCCACGGCGCGCGGTTGTCAGTTCGTCACTCGTCAGGCGTGCAAAGTGAAGGGAGTCGACCTGAAAGGTGCACCCACTGTTATTCAAGGCTTCGGCAACGCAGGTAGCATCGCGGCGCAACTCTTGTCGGAAGACGGTGCAAAGATAATTGCCGTTTCGGATTCGCAGGGAGGCATATTCAATTCAAAGGGGCTCAACATTGAAGCCGTCTTAAAACACAAGGAAGAGAACGGCAGCGTTGTCGGATTTTCCGGCAGCGATTCCGTTACCAATGCTGAATTGCTGGAACTCGATTGCGATATTTTAGTTCCCGCAGCCCTTGAGAATCAGATCACAGCGGAAAACGCAGATAGAATAAAGGCCCGGATTGTGGCCGAAGCGGCCAATGGACCTACCACTCCTGCCGCCGACGAAGTGCTGTTTGAAAAAGGCTCGATGGTGCTGCCGGACATTCTCGCTAACGCGGGCGGGGTGTCGGTATCGTATTTTGAATGGGTTCAGGATCAATATGGGTTCTTCTGGACTGAAGAAGAAGTCAACCGATACCTTGAACGCACAATGACGGATGCCTTCCAAAGTGTTCACGCCAATGCCGAGAAATACAAGGTTAACATGCGAATCGGGGCGTACACGCTTGCAGTCGGCAGAGTCGCCAATGCAACAAAGGTTCGCGGAATATTTCCATAATCATATGACTGGACGGTCGTTATTTGATCCAGCAGTATCGGTTTTTAGCAAATGTTGATTTAGAATTCTTACCTTTCAAACTGGAGAACTCGGAGGTCGAACACGATACGCAGCATGCAAGGTGTAGTTACGAGCATTGTTATTTACGCAAAGGACATAACCAGAGTCGCGAACTTCTACCAGAGGACTCTTTCGGTTTCGAAGATTGACGAGGAGCCAAGCTTCATAGTTGTTGGTAATGACAATCTTGAAATCGCGATTGTCCGAATACGGGAGTCCATTGCGAAAGAAATACAGATTTCGATGCCGCCTCGTGTGAGAGAGGAAACTCCGATCAAGTGCTCATTCCTGGTCGAGGACCTGGACAAGGTACGAGCTGAAGCTACAGATGCAGGCGGAGGCACCAAACCGGTCACTTCCGCCTGGCTGTGGCGCGGTGAACTCCATCTGGACGGTCACGATCCCGAAGGAAATGTTGTTCAGTTCCGAAAAAGAAAGGACTAGCCCATTGATCGAACGGCTATTTAACTCATTCGCGAGTGAATGAATCCGACTAATCCTTCTGTGGAATCAGGCAGCCCATACCGACGGATCAAATTCGAATATTTGGTTGACACTGTGTCACCTGTTTCCACTCGCCATATTCTGCAATTGCCCGCAATGCATCCAACTCCAGCGAATCAAGCGGCAGCTCTTTAATCGATTGCGACCGCTTGAGAAGAATAAGCTTTGGATAATAATGGACGGTTTACGCCCGGCACGGCTTGAGGCCAGCTTGCCTTTTCGCTATATGTCTACTTAAAGCATAAACCTGAATTGAGGAACTTATGACATTCGATGAATCCAGCATTTCGCAGATTCTGCACGCTATCCGATTTTCCGCAGACAAGCATCGAGATCAGCGACGCAAAGACAGCGGTGCGTCGCCATATATCAATCATCCTATCGAAGTAGCGGAAATTTTGTGGCGAGTGGGCCACGTTAGAACGGTGGATGTGATTATTGCGGCAATTCTTCATGACACCCTCGAAGATACCAGTACGACCGCAGGCGAGCTTCAAGAGCATTTTGGACCCGACGTTCTGTCGTTGGTTCAGGAAGTATCCGACGATAAGAGTTTACCCAAAGCAACCAGAAAGCAGTTGCAGATTGAACATGCCTCGCACAAATCGACCGGGGCAAAACAGATCAAGCTGGCGGATAAGATCTGCAACGTACGCGACATCAGCAACTCGCCGCCTCAGGATTGGTCGCTTCATAGAAGGATTGAATATCTCGATTGGGCGTCCGCAGTGGTGAACGGCTTAAGAGGAGCAAATGAAGATTTAGAAGCTCTTTTTGACGATGTTCTCAGTGATGGACGGAAGAAGTTATCGCAGGTGAACGCCGCCGGCTAGATGTTCTGAGCGCGAGGCTAATCCGGGTCGAATTTTGTTCGAGACTGACTTGCCTCATCATCTTCGCTATAGTATATTTCACGATTCGTTTTGCGAGAGTTATGTCTCGTTCGTCTAGCCCGGCCTAGGACACCGCCCTTTCACGGCGGCGACACGGGTTCAAATCCCGTACGAGACGCCATTTATGCAAAAGCACTTACAAACAATCTGGTTTGCGAGTGCTTTTTCGTTGGTAACGTCTCGACAACATAGATTGCCAAAAACTTATCCTATCGTCCCAGGGCGTTGGCCCAATATCCAGGACTCAGGTGTTGATACCTTCCAGCGATTCTCAAATTCTGGTGACCTAAAAGATGTGCTCCAACTCGTGAAATCTTCAATTTGGACGACTCTGCTGCTGAATCCGGGTTGATTGCTGTGATACTGCCTGCCAGTTACCGCCCCTCTTCTCAAGAACCGTAGTCACGCGGCGCTGGCTGCTCATGTCCTGACCCCCAGCCTGCCCCTTTACGGTCGAGCGGTATATCACGATGGCCATATTCCCGTACACCCGGATGCTCTCTTGATCGCGAGTGTAAGATTCCAACTTCGTCATGCCGGAACGGAATGACTCCAGCCGTTGCGCCTTGGTTAAAACCAGGCCGACAGGGTTGACGAAGATGTAATCATCGGCCCAGAGGCGGTTGAGGGTGTCAGCGTCGTTATGATCCAACGCGGCCGCGATCTGGTCTTCTACTTTGTGGACGGCATCCTCGTCGGCAGCGTTTTGCCCCGTCTGTAGTCCCGGCGACTGTAGTATCGGGGTTGACTGTCGTCCGAACGCCAGCCACCGACCGTCTTCTTTCATCAACACCGTAGTCACTCTTCGCTGGCTGTTAAAAGACTGTCCCTTCAATGCGCCATGCGCTGTTGAACGATAAATCACCATTGCCGTGTTACTGTAAACCCGGATGGTCTCTTCATCTCGACTGTAAGAGTCTGTTTTCAAGTCGCCGGAACGCATTAATCCCAGATAGTGCTCCTTGGTCCAGACTTGCCCGAAAGGAGTTACGAAAGTGTAACCGGGAGCGTACAAGCGGTCGAGCGCGTCGGCATCGTCACGACCTTCAGCCGCAACTATCTGGTCCTCAACCTGATGGACTGCCTGCTCGTCACCGCTGGATGTGCTTCCATTGCGTGACGTTTGAACGAAAGCGATCGAAGATAAAGAGAGCAGCAGTAAGGCAGCTAACAAGGTATGTTTCATGAAGGCCTCCTCACCTGAACATCTTTGATCAGGACGACTATCAGTAAATCCATCTGTCGACCAATTGTCACTACGCATGTGTGTAGGTTTGAAGATCGGAGCAACGCCGTGTCAGTACCGGTCTCTGAACTTATGGTTGGAGGGCTATTTAAGCGACGCTTTATTCTCAGGATTCCTGAAGCAACACGAGGACCAGCATTGCAATGCCGTCAATTAACAGAGCCGAAAGACCAGTTCGCAGGCTCCCGGACTTGTTCGAGATAAAACCAACCACCCATGGAACGATTGCGCCGCCAAGCGAGCTGAGCGCAAAAAATGATCCGATTAATTTCGTCGCCTTGCTTCCGAATTGTTGCAGCAGCACTGCCGTCGTCGTGGGATAGACTGGCCCGAAACCGAAACCGATTAACACGAGCCCCAGCCCAAGCAATCCCGCTCCTTTCGAAATTAACAGCAGTCCTATTCCAACTACCGCCATCAAGATTCCGACAAAGACCAATCTCTTGTTGCTTATGTAACGCAAAACTACCGGCGCTATTCCCCGGCCAACCATCAATGAAGCCCAGAATATCGATTGGCTGCCCACCCAAAATATGGATCCGGAGTTCTCATCTCGCATTGCATAAGAAGCAGCCCAGCCTCCGACTGACGTTTCTGTGCCCACATAAATGAACGCCAGCGCGCCTATTGTTATAAAAGCTCGGCTAAAAATACTCGCTGATGAATAATGGCTTTCGACTGTTTCTGATTCGAAGTTAGAAGTTGCGAGAGGCCTGAGGCTCAGAAACAGAATCATCGCTATTAATAAAATCGACAGAACCATCAATCCCCAGTACTCCTGACTGTGACGCATCTGTAACGCGACCAATGGCGGGCCGATCACGGCGCCGATACTCCAGCAGAAATTCAATATGTTAAGCGCAGCCGCTCGTCGCTCTGGGTTTAAATCTGAAACTGCGACATTAGACAGCGGTATCGTTATGCCAATACCCAAACCAAAACAGAAGACAGACAATATGGCTGCTGGCCATCCGCTGATGGCAAGCGCGCCTGTTCCCACTCCCATCAAACCAAAGCCTGAGATCAATGCGCGCGTCAGTCCGATTCTTGCAGCGACCCCATTCGACATCAACATGCCGCAAAGGCCACCCATGAATTGAGCTGTGAACAAATAGCCTGACTCTGAATCATTGATTTGCCACTGATGGGAAAGCACGGGCAGAATCGGCCCCAGTAGTGTCGTAACGACGCCCGTTAATACGAAGCCAATATGGATAATTGTCTGGCGAGATTGGCTCTTCTGTTCAGGCAGCAATCGTTCAGATCGCATTGTAATGGTGAACGGAATGCACTCAGCGGGTTGCTTTTTTAAAGTTAGCCGACGGAGCAATCGCAGTGGATTGTCTGATAACCAGTTCCGGCTCGACTGTCAGGCGCTTTGGATACGGACCGTTAGATCCGGTGGTGATTCGCTTGAGGATCGTATCTGCGCCCAGCTTTCCCATTTGCCACAATGGCTGTCGTACAGTAGTGAGTGGCGGATTTTGATATGCGGCGCTGTACACATCGTCAAAACCAATGATAGAGACATCTTCCGGAACCGAGAGTCCGGCTTCGCGCAATGCACGCGCGGCGCCGATCGCCGACACATCGTTGAATGTGAATAGAGCGGTGAACGGCGCGCCAGTGGCGATGATGCCCTGCGCTGCGACATATCCAAGCTCTGGTGACGGCGAATTGCCTTCCAGTTGCGACACGAGCTTTGATTGAATCGTAAGCCCGAGCTTTTTCGCTGCTTTTGTGATCGCCTTCCAACGTATCGCTGTGTCAGAGCTGAATGTCTGCCCTTTTATAAAAGCGATTCGTCGGTGACCGAAATCTTTCAAATGCTGAAGTGCAAGCATGGCCGCTTTCTCGTGATCCAGGGCAATGCTGGTAACCCCATCTGCGTTTACCGAACCCGATATCGCCACCACAGGAATTTGCAGATTCTGCGTATAAGGAGTGTCGATCACGATCAGACCTTCAACGCGTCGTTCGAACAGCATGTGAGGGTATTCTTCGATAAGCTTGGTCTGATGTCGATGACTGGCTACAAAATAGAAATAACCAGCCTTCAACAGGTAATCTTCAACCCCGCTGAGGACCATCGCCGAATAACCGTCGCTCAGCTCTGGCACGATCACCCCGACTGTAAAACTGCGCTGGGCGCGCAGTGATTTAGCCAGGTAGTTTGGACGGTAGTTCAGAAATTTGGCCGCCGCAAAGACTCTGTCCTTCGTTTGTTGTGGAATAGCGCTGGCTGCAGGCGAATCATTTAGCACCAGCGAGACCGTTGTTGTCGATAATCCCAATTTGTCCGCCAGCATTTTCAAGCTGACGCGACCATCCGTTTCACGAGTGTTTTGCTCGCGATCGGCTGTATTCCTCTTCTGCGGCATGCCTAGAGTCTCTCACAATCAAAAACGTGAATCAAGATATCGATTCCAGGGCTTCGAATTTGTTTTCACACTCTTTCTGATTATCCCTCAAATTATCATTTCGTTTAACGGTTCTTGAAAAATTCTTGACGCCACAATGGCCGAATGTTATACATTTGCTCAACTAAATCGATTTAGCTCTCCCTGCAAAGTTGTTTGGCGCGTGTTTCGAGTTTGTTAGAAAGAAAGAATTGTGAGGGCGAGTGAATCGCTGATGGATCCAAAAAAGACTTAAAAAATATAAGGACCGTCAGCACATTCAACGAACCTGTTTGCTCTGTGCTTGGTTTGCCCGGAGCGTAAAATCCGGCGTCTCCCCACGCGGATGAAATTAACCCTGGCTCTTGGAAAATGGATCAATTCTGTTCTGGAAAGGATTCGTCATGCGTCGAGTTGTTTCAAATCTAATCCATATTCTATTTGCATCTGCATTCGTTTTAGCGCTTTTTACCACTGCGAATGCGCAATACAGAGCTGTAGTTCAGGGCTCTGTCACTGATACGAACGGCGCCGCTGTCGTTGGCGCAAAGGTTACAGTTACAAACAAAGATACTGGGAAAAGCCAGACAGTCACGACCAGTGACCAGGGCTTCTATCGTGTTACCGAGCTCGCACCCGGAAATTACAGCATTTCAGTCGAGCAGGCTGGTTTCAAAAAGGCTGCGGTAGATCAATTTGTTGTCAAAGCCGAAGAGACTCAGGGGATCAATTTAACTCTTGCTCCAGGACAGGTCACAGAGACTGTCACAGTTACCGCACAGGAAGCGGGTGCAGCAATAGACACTGAAACCGCGGATGTGCACAAAGGCATCACACAGGAAGACGTGCGCCGACTGCCGGATTTCGGACGCGATCCTTACAACTTGCTGCGAACTGCTCCTGGTGTATTTGGCGATTCAGGAAGGTCCGGCGCCGGACAGTCAGTAAACCTTCCAAACGTCACCGGTCCCGGCGGATCCAATAGATCGATCTTCCAAACCGAAAACCAGGTTCAGATCTCAGCGAACGGTCAGCGCGTTTCTGCGAATAACTATGAAATCGACGGTGTCAGTGTAAACAGTCTCAACTTTGGTGGCGCGGCCGTAGTTACGCCGAATCAAGAATCGATCAAAGAGATACAAATCAAATCCAGCACTTACGATGCTGAGTTTGGCCGTAACAGTGGTGCGCAGGTGAACGTCGTTTCGCAGAACGGAACGAACGTGTTTCACGGGACAGCGCTTTACAAATACAACAGCCCAGGTCTTAACGCCTTCAATAAATACGGCGGTCCGAATGGCGAACCGGTGCAACGCGTCGACCAGCTCCTGCACCAGTTTGCAGGCAGTATTGGCGGGCCAATTATCAAAGATAAACTTTTTTTCTTTGGCTCGTATGAAGGATTGCGTAGCGCTCCGAACCAGTTTTTCACCGCATTTGTTGAAACACCGCAGTACAGAAGCCTGATTCAGCAAGTCAGACCAAATAGCCTGATTGCGCAACTGTTTAACTCTCCCGGAATCCAACCGCGTATCGCAGCGGTTTTGCCAATATCTTGCGCAAATGCCGGATTCAGTTCCCAACCGTGCCAGGTAGTCGGTAATGCGTTGGACATTGGTTCTCCAACTGGTGCAATTGGTCAATATGTACCTCTGGGTAGCCTGACATCGGGGGGCGGTCTTGACGGCATTCCAGATATAGAACAAGCTTTGCTGATAGCTCCGGGCGTTGCGAACGGCAATCAGTTCAATGGGCGATTCGATTACAACATCAATCAAAATAATTTGCTGACTCTCAGCATGTACTTCACGAAATTCACCGGGTTACAGAGCGATCCGGCTAGCCAAAGTCGTTCAATGGGGGATGTTCTGACAAAGCCGCTGAACTCAGCAACGACGCTTCTGTACAATCACACATTTTCCGCGACAATGCTCAACGAAGCCCGGTTTAATTTCACAAGATTTGCCTTCAACGAGATCTTGTCGTCTCCGGCCACGAATTTTGGGATTCCCAGAATAGAGGTAGAAGGACTTCCGCTGCCTGCCGGTCAGCGCATCCGGTTCGGTGCGCCACAGGCGGAAACCACACCTGGCATCTTGGCCCAAAATACTTTTGAATTTCGCGACACTTTAAGCAAAGTATTTGGGAACCATGGTTTCAAGTTTGGATTCGAAGCGCGCAAAGAACAGAACAACAACAACCTGATCGGAGGCGCACGCCCAGATTATTCATTTTCCGGTTTATTCAATCTAGCGAACCAGACTCCAATATTCGAGGGGATCGATGCCGATCCGAATACAGGAGGACCGCCGCAGGCGCAGCGTCATTTCCGCAGCAGCACGTACGCGCTATTCGCCCAGGACGATTGGAAGTTCAGACCAAATCTGACATTCAACCTCGGTCTTCGCTGGGAGTACTTCACTCCGTTAACCGACACCGACGGATTGTTGACGAATATTCTGTTCCCATCGAATAGTCTGGTGGGAGCCAAGACCACTCCAGTAGGCCAGCTCTACAATCCTGACAGAAATAATTTTGGGCCGAGATTAGGGTTTGCATGGAGTCCGTCAAGATTTAAAGACAAACTGGTAACTCGTGGCGGCTTCGGCATCATGTACAACAGGATACCGCAGGTGCTTTTCTCGAACACACTTGGCAATCCTCCCTTCTTTGCGCGTTACGGCATCTGTTGTGGAACGTCTGCGCAGGATTTTGGCTCGCCTTTCGCTGGCGGACAGATTCTGTTCGCGTTTGGCAACAGCAACTCTCCATTGAGTTTTCCAGTCAATCCTGCTCTCGGCGTGGGTATAAATCCGGCCACCGGAGCTCCGGCAAACGCGGGCATCACGGCTTCGCAGGTAGAAGCGTGGGGCGCATTGCCGAACGAACCAAATGCTTATGTCTACACATATTCACTGGATACCGAATATGATCTTGGGCACAATCTGGTTGCCAGCCTTGGTTTTCAGGGCAGTGTCAGCAGGAAGCTGATTCGCATCGTTAACGAAAGATTTCTTATTCCCAGCCCGGCCAATTTCCCGTTCTCGGCAATATTCATTCCGACTCCTGATGTAAATGCGAACTACAATGCATTACTGGCGAGACTTACTCGCAGATTCGCTCAGGGGTTCCAGTTTGACGCGGTATATCGTTACGCGAAGAGCTTGGACATGCTTTCATATGAAGGCCCAGGTGCGCCGACTAATCAGACCTTCCCTCAGAATCAGTTGACGGAATACGGACCGTCTGATTTCGACGTAAAACATAACCTGGTTATTTCCGGGTTATACGAACTGCAGTTATTCAAAGGAAAGACCGATTGGACGCGGTGGTTGGACGGATTTATGGTCAATCCAATCGTTCAATGGCATACCGGTTTGCCGTGGACACCGGTACAAGGCAACTGCACCAGCACTCCTGGCGGACCCACACTCTGTCCGACCAGGCCTCTGACTTATAATGGGCAAGCTCTAACAGACGGTAACAACGATGCGTTCATCAGGCCGCACGGCAATTTCCCTGGAATTAAACCGGACGGTACTCCTTACTTCACAACCGGGCCGGTTTTGGTTAACCAACCTCCTGGAGTGGGACGTAATTCTTTCCGTGGCCCACGATATTTTGACGTCGATCTTAGCGTCGGTAAACGTACCGCCTTGCCGAAGCTCTTGTTCCTGGGCGAGGGTTCTGTGTTGGAATTGCGAGCCAATATGTTCAACGCATTTAATAACCTTAACTTGATTCCGTTCAGCTTCAATGGGGCCGACACAAACGTGACTGATCCACACTTCGGGCAATCACCCGGAGCGCTGGCCGGGCGAGTGATTGAGTTCCAGGCGCGATTCAGTTTCTGAGATTTGACTATGATCTCTAATCGGATTCGCAGTCTCGTTTTGGTGTTCGTCAGCGTCGTGCTCTTCTCGCAGACGCTGACGACACCATTCACGTTTGGACAGACACGATCATCGGCTGAAACAATAGTTATTGATGCTCGCGCTCAGGGTCGACCATTCCCGCATTTTTGGGAACGAATGTTCGGCTCTGGTCGAGCTATTCTCACGTTGCGTGACAGTTATCGAAGCGACATGAGAGAGGTAAAGAAGATCACCGATTTCGGCTATGTCAGGTTTCACGCAATATTTCATGACGAAGTCGGCCTTTACGACGAAGATGCGAAAGGCCAGCCCATTTACAATTTCTCCTACATAGATCAAATCTACGACGGACTTCTGAATAACGGTGTACGTCCGTTTGTCGAATTGAGCTTCATGCCGAAAAAACTGGCCGCCAGCTCGATTCTTCATCCGTTCTGGTACAAACCATCGCCATCTCCTCCAAAAGATTATGATCGATGGGGCGATCTCATTTACCAGTTCACCAAACATCTAGTTGAGCGTTACGGAGTCGACGAAGTCTCGCAGTGGTATTTCGAAGTCTGGAATGAACCGAACATCGACTTTTGGGCCGGCGAGCCGAAAGAACCGACTTACTTCCACTTATACGACGTATCTGCGCGAGCCATCAAACGGGCGAGTCCGCGTCTGCGCGTTGGCGGCCCGTCGACTGCCCAGGCCGCCTGGGTAGATCGTTTTATCAAACATTGCGTGGATAACAATGTTCCGGTTGATTTCGCTTCGACGCATGTTTACGGGAACGATTCTTCCAAAGATGTTTTTGGTACAGATGAGAAGATACCGCGTACGGAAATGGTCGGCCGAGCAGTAAAAAAGGTTTACGACCAGGTGAAGGCCTCCGCGCGGCCAAACCTGCCGATCATCTGGAGCGAATACAACGCGAGCTACATGAACGAAGTGCCCGTAACAGATTCGGCATTTATGGGCCCGTGGCTGGCAAACAACATCCGCCAGTGCGATGGAATGACCGATATGATGTCGTACTGGACGTTCTCGGACGTATTCGAAGAGCAGGGAGTCGTGAAGACGCCGTTTTACGGCGGCTTCGGACTGATTGCTGCTGGTGATATTCCAAAGGCGTCTTTCAATGCGTTCAAGCTGCTGCACAATCTTGGCACAGAGAGATTATTGAACGATTCGAACTCGGTATTGGTGACGCGTAAACGCGATGGAGCATTGGTTGTGGCAGTGTGGAATCTGTTCCTGCCGGAAGAGTCCGGTTCGCCGAAAACAGTAACCCTTGATTTCAAAGGAATGACAGGCAGGAGCCGGGTAATGATTCAAAGAGTGAATCGCGAGCGCGGCTCCTCTCTTGAAGCATGGGAAAAAATGGGCCGACCAGCGTTTCCTTCTCGTGAACAGCAGAAACAGCTTCGAGCAGCGAGCGCCCTCCCGGAACCGGAGGTTCGCGCGTTGACTGCGGAAAAAACTTTGTCGTTAACTCTACAGCCGCATGAACTCGCAATAGTCGAAATTGCCAGGTAAACTTTTGGAGTGCGCCGACCCGGCGGCGCTTTGGTAGTCCGTTAAGAACGCGAGCATTTAAAATAAGACCTTAGCGTTTATTGAGAGACTTCCAAAGCTGCGCCAGGTCGCAGCACTCCAAAAGCTTCGCATGCCCAACGTTAATTTTTCATCGAAGACTTTTCTTGCGCGATGCTTCACCGCGTTTTTATTGCTTGTATTGATCGCCACATCAGCAGGTGCAGGACGACAAATCAGGCGAACATATCCGCTCGATCGATTTCGCCTTGCGAAAAAAGATGACGCTTTTCTGGAAGACCTTTCGCGTCGATCATTCCAATATTTCTGGGAACAGGCTGATCCAAATACCGGGTTGGTTATGGATCGCGCACGAGCCGACGCATCGCCGATTGACGAACGCCACCGCAATATCGCGAGCATAGCGGCCACTGGATTCGGCCTCACCGCTCTTTGCATTGCCGCTGAACGGCATTGGATTACCCAGGATCAGGCTCGCGAAAGAACCCACGCCACGTTGTCATTTTTCGCAGATCGAGCATTTCAGGAACACGGCTGGTTTTATCACTGGTTGAATGCGAAAACAGGAGAAAGAGCCTGGAATAGCGAGGTGTCATCAATTGACACTGTATTGCTTTTGGCCGGAGTGTTGACCGCGCGACAGTATTTCAAAGACGACAAAGAGATTCCGGAGCTTGCAACAAAAATTTACGAACGCGTCGATTTCGCGTGGATGTTGAATGGCGATCCCTATCTGCTGTCACACGGTTGGAAGCCTGAGTCTGGATTTCTGAAATCCCGATGGGACACTTACAGCGAAGACACGATTTTATACTTGTTGGCGATTGGATCACCTACGCATCCGATCAAATCTGACTCCTGGTACGCATGGAAACGGCTATGGATCGATTATGATCCCTACCGATATATTTCCGGCGGACCGCTTTTCACTCATCAGTTCTCGCAGGCCTGGATTGATTATAGGAACAGGAGAGAGGACCGCGAGCCCCACATTGACTACTACTTCAATTCCATCCAGGCGACTCGTGCCAATCGTCAATTCTGTCTCAGCCTTCGAAAAGAATTTCCCGGTTATTCAGAAAACGTTTGGGGAATATCTGCATCAGACAGCGCAAAGGGCTACGTTGCCTGGGGTGGTCCGCCCCGCGGTCCTGCAATAGATGGAACCGTAGTTCCTTGCGCGGCGGGTGGATCGTTAATGTTTACGCCTGATATTTCAGTTCCGGCTTTGACAACAATGCGAGAAAAATTTGGACAGAAAATTTATGGCCGGTATGGTTTTGTCGACGCATTCAATCCGAATAATGGTTGGATAGATACGGATGTCATTGGGATCGATGTCGGGATTATTTTGCTGAGCGCTGAAAATATGCGAACCCAAAACGTCTGGCACTGGTTCATGGAAAATCCAGAACCGCGCGCAGCTTTGGATTCCGTCGGACTTCGCTTCGCCCGTGAAGTTGGCCATTAAGCTCGGCGATACTCAGTGGCCACGTCTCGGAGGCTCATGTTCTAATCCCAGCTGATGCTCGCGAGCTTCCGTATCGCGTCCTTCAGGTGTGCTCATTGCTGGCCGCACTCCACCGGCTCCCCGCCGCATCAACAGCAACATCACTATGCCGAACGCCAGCAATACGACGCCCCACCACAGGTTAACGTTTATTCCCAGCGATCGCTGATATACCCCTTTGTCCATGACTAAACCGGAGACAACCAGCAGAAGTCCCAGCAGCGAAAATAACAATCCGATTGGAAGCCTAATATCAAGTTGCATCGATTATCTCCGTTTACCAGAAAATTATGTTCAGAACTACAGCCAGCCCCAGAACTATCGCGCCCAGTACAGCGGGTCGTTCATACCATGGGACGTTTTCAGCTTTAGGACGCTGAGTCAGCGAATAGACTAGTCCAACCAATTGGTTTTCCTCGCGCGGCTTGGTCGCCAGGCTCACAAGAATTGTTACAAGAAAACAAGTGGTCCAGGCAGAGATTGCGGTCCAGAAATTCTGCGCCATTTCGCTGGGGTAAATATGATGAACTCCGAACCAGCCGCCTTTGATGCCGACTACCGCTCCGGCGGGCAACGTAAAACCGTGGTGAATAGCAGCCGCGATAGTTCCTGACAGCAGCCCCGCGAACGCGCCGTGCCCGGTTGCTCGTTTCCAGAACATTCCCAGCAGGAATGTCGCGAACAACGGAGCGTTCACAAACGCGAATACCAACTGCAGCATATCCATGATGTTGTTGAACCGGGTAGTCGCATATGCGGCTATCACGGAAACGGCAATTCCGAAAATTGTGGCCATCCGCCCCATCCACAAGTAGTGATGATCGCTCTCGCCTTTACGAATGTAAGATTGATAAATGTCATACGTCCAGACCGTATTGAAAGCGGTTACATTGCCGGCCATTCCGGACATAAAACTCGCCATCAATGCCGTCAATCCAATGCCCAACATTCCTGATGGGAAATAATGCGCCAGCATGAGCGGGATCGACATATCGTAGTTGAATGTTCCATCCGGTTTTTTAGGCAAAGAGAAACCGCTTGTGCCTGCGTGATACGTCAGGGCTATGGCAATCATACCGGGCAGTATCACCAGGAACGGAAAGAACATTTTGGGAATCGCGGCAATCAACGGTGTTCGTCGCGCTGCCGACATTGAGTCAGCGGCCATTGCTCGCTGCACAACCAGAAAATCGGTGCACCAGTATCCGAAAGAGAGCACAAATCCAAGCCCCATCAACATACCGAACCATTCGACACCCATCGGATTAGACGAAGCGCTGCCCATAAAACTCCATGAGTGGGTCATCGCTCCGCTGTTAAATCCGTTCGCAGTGGCCACAGTCGCAAGCCGGGTCTGCAGTCCCGCCCAGCCTCCGGCGTCTTTCAAACCAAGAAAAACCAGGGGAGCGAAGCCAAAGACGATCAGGAAGAACTGGATCACTTCGTTGTAAATCGCCGAGGTCAATCCGCCGAGAAAGATATAGACCAACACGATCACGGCGGAGACCATCACGCTCACATTAAAATCCCATCCCAGCAGCGTTCCCAGCAGCAGTCCCATTGCGTAAAGCGAAATGCCAGACGAAAACACGGTCATAATCGCAAACGAGATTGCATTCAAACCGCGCGTCTTCTCGTCAAACCTGAGCTTTAGGTATTCAGGCACTGATCTGGCGCGCGAGCCGTAATAAAATGGCATCATAAACACGCCGACAAAGACCATTGCGGGAATCGCGCCGACCCAGTAGAAATGACTGGTCATGATCCCATATTTGGCCCCGGACGCGCCCATGCCGATGACTTCCTGGGCGCCAAGATTGGCTGAAATAAAGGCCAGCCCTGTGATCCAGGCGGGAATGGAGCGACCGGATAAGAAAAAATCGGTGCTCGTTCGCATATAACGTTTCAGCGCGAAGCCTATCCCTAAAACGAACACGAAATACAGCAGCATGATTACCCAGTCAACCAGTGTCAGGTTCATAGATTGATTTTCCTTTTGACTAAATAAAACTGACTATGCCGCGCAATTCAATCGTCGCCACTGCGCAGACCGATCAAACAACCAGGAAATATTAGCAATTCCAAGGCCAATATGACGCGTATCTTGGCAATCGTGGCTCTCACGAAAATTAGTTCGGTTCCGGGGAGATGGAATTGTAAAATTGAGATCGAACAGCGCACAATCTGGTCGCCGATTTCTTCTTACGACCCATAGTTGCTAGTTTGCCTTCTCGATTTAACTTCGCGGCCGATTCGATCAGCTCTTTCAATCCGTCTTGTTTCAGATCTTCGACTTTTCGCAGCTTTACGTGTCGCAGGTTTTTTCCGGTTCCTTCAAGAAGCCCCTGCGGATCATCGAGCGAAGTACCAAGCGCAAACCCGAAAGTCACGTGTTTGCTGGCTGTCATGTAATAGCAAATCGGACCATTTAGCTCAAAAGTCGGAATGCCCCATGGATTGACCGTCTCTTTAGCTCCCGGGACGGTCTTCTTCACCATGCGCTTTAATTCTGCCACAACTTTCTTGAGATCGGGGTCGTCGTTAGCTTTACGTTCGCCTAATTTGGTTGAACTTCGTTTCGTACTCATGATCAAATCTGGGCGGCCGGACGGCCTTGTGCAGCGATTAACGACTATGAACTTGCTTTCATGCACTATCATAACATGGAATATCTAAAAAGGAGTAAGCATGGAACCTCTATCTTACGAAGCATTGGAACAGCTATTTGTGAAGGCTCGAACGCATTACGGTTGGACAGATCGTCCGATCAGCGATGAGACATTGCGTGCGATATACGATCTGATGAAATACGGCCCGACCAGCGCAAACAGCTCGCCGGCCCGGCTGGTATTTGTCAAATCTCCTGACGAAAAAGAACGATTGATTGAGTGCGCTGCCGCGGGCAATATCGAGAAAATCAGACAGGCGCCGGTCACGGTTATCGTTGCTGAAGACATAGAATTCTATGAGCAGCTTCCAAGGCTCTATCCACCGGCGGACGCTCGTTCGTGGTTTGCAGGGAATCCAGCTCTGATTGAGGCGACCGCCTTCCGCAACAGCAGTCTGCAGGGCGCATATATGATTATGGCTGCGCGAGCTCTCGGGCTGGACTGCGGACCCCTGTCGGGCTTTGACAACGCCAGGGTGGATCAAACATTTTTTGAAGGAACAACCTGGCGATCCAATTTCCTTTGCAATATCGGTTACGGCGATCACGCCAAACTCTATCCGCGACTCCCGAGACTCGATTTCGACGAAGCTTGCAGGATCATCTAACGGCGCATTGTGGCAGGGAACGGGTGTTGCGATAGAGACATGTAGGGAGAGAAATACCAAATGGAAAAGCGAAAGCTGGGCCGTTCAAATCTGGAGATAACTCCGCTTGTTTTTGGCTGTAACGTATTCGGATGGACTGCGGATGAGTCGATGTCGTTCAAATTGCTGGACAGATTTATCGATGCCGGATTCAACATGATCGACACAGCCGATATGTACGCGACGTGGATTCAGAAAGGTGGAATATCCGAAACGATCATTGGAAAGTGGTTGAAGCGGACAGGCAAACGAGACAAAGTTTTAATCGCGACCAAAGTCGGAATGGAAATGAGCCCGGAGAAGAAGGGGCTCTCTAAAGCTTACATTCTTAGCGAAGTCGAAGAATCCCTTCACCGTTTGCAAACAGATTACATTGATCTCTATCAATCGCATCGCGACGATTCTGAAACCCCGATGGAAGAAACGTTGGAAGCTTTCTCTGAGTTGGTAAAACAGGGAAAAGTCAGGGTAATTGGTGCTTCGAATTACAAAGGCGACAGACTCAAGGAATCGCTCAGCGTCAGTGAGAGATTAGGCTATCCGCGCTATGAAAGTTTGCAGCCTCTTTACAATTTGTATGATCGGGCGGACTATGAAAAGGATCTTGAGCCGTTGTGCCTGAAGGAATCCATTGGAGTGATTCCATATTTCTCACTGGCTGCTGGTTTTTTGACCGGAAAATATCGATCTGAAGATGACCTTTCAAAGAGTCCACGCGGCGAGCGCGTCAAAAAATATTTAAATGATCGCGGGACTCGTATTCTGAACGCCCTTGATCAAGTTTCCAAAGCGGTGAACGCGAGCCCCGCGATGGTGTCACTTGCCTGGATGATCGCTCGGCCGAGCATTACCGCGCCGATTGCCAGCGCAACTAATCTTGAACAGTTAGAAGTTCTGATTAAAGCTACACAATTAAAACTGGACCAGTCTTCGATCGAGCTGCTGAATCAGGCAAGCGCCCCAAATGAAGATGAAGCGTAACACTAAATCGAACCCACACGAGATTGGTACAGATGTAGAGGCAGGGCACTCTGCCCGGATTGCCGCAAGGTAATCAAATGCTGTGCACACCAAAGATTTCATCGTGCTGCGCACGATCCGGGCAAGGACAAGCCTTGCCCCTACACTGTTCCATCGCTGGTTGGTCTGATTTAGCATTGCCGTTTCCACTTCATATTCTAATTAGGTCACACGAAATCGTGGTATATTAATCCCGTTTTGTGACGATATATCTACAGAACCCTCTGTCTTGCGACTTAATCGTTCGCTAATTACAAATTCGCTCGGAGTGATTCTATGCCAGCTAAAAAACTGACAAAGGTTGTCGCCATATTGTTTGCGGCGCTAGTTCTTATGACAAGCTCCTGCTCTTTCAAAGAGGCAAAAGATGTTTCCGAACGGGCCGTCAGCGACTTCCACGATAAATTTAATGCTGGACAGTATCACGAGATATATGCTCAATCTGATAGTAGATTTCGAACGGAAACCAACGAACCTGATCTGGTGACTTTCTTTGAAGCGATTCACCGAAAGCTGGGCGCATTTAAGAGCTCGTCTGCTAGCGGCTTCTTCGTTAATGCGACTACCTTTGGGACCCAGGTAACGTTGACATACGAAACTGATTTTAGCGAAGGCAAAGCTACCGAGCGATTTGATTACGCCGTCAGCAGCGGAAAAGCATTGCTGATTGGATACCACATAAACTCTCCGTTGCTGATTATTAAATGATTATCCAGTAGCACGTTCCGGGCTGAGGTTTAATTGTTAGTTAGCCACTTCTCTTGTAAAACGGCTCGACGCTTTTCAGGAAATAATCTTCGAACCCGCCCTTACCGGTAATTTGTACAAAGTCGATCGGCGGATCAGGCACGTTCACATTGTTTGCCACTATGCCGGCCTCGGACGCGACCTGCTCAAAGTTTCTCACTGTTTCGATTGCGATTAAAGTGTGGGCTTTTTCAGCCTGCTTTGGATTGTAATAATGGGCCAGCCACGCTCTTTTAACTTCGTACCGGTTGTTAAAGAGTCTCTTCAATGCGCTAACTAATTCCTCCGGATATCTGGCCGGCTGTCCCAGCATTACCTGTGTGTTTTCTTCGGCGACGTATTGCTGACTCGGCTTCCAGATCGATCCATCCAGCAAAGATGCAATCTCTGCCGCTGTAAATTCTTTTCCGTACGGCGACCCGGGATTAAGAACTAAATCCGCGCCACTGGTAATTTTCAGAAATTCTCTTGCGTTGAGTGCAAGGTATGTCGCTTCTGATTTCAAAACAGCCTGCAGGCGCGGCAGAGAAGAGAATATCGGCAGACAGTCTTTGCCATTGAATTTTACCGATTCGATCCTAAGTTGATATCCCGACTCGAGCGTGGTCGGCCCGGATTCTCCGTCCGGCGGGCCAGCCTGGATTACAAATATGTCAGATTCAAGAAAGTCTCTGTAAAACTGAGGCCTGTGTGCCGGATCGGTGGCCGCACGCATCAAAGATTGTTCCAAATCATTCTGAGGCTCGAATGCCACGCATTACGCTCCATCGGACAGGTTACATTCTGCTTTAATGGCGGGCTCTGTTTCGGACAGTTTACCACAATGGAGTCGCTAAGAGATGGACCTAATATTACAGATAGGTCGAAAGCCAGGCTCTTCTTTGAAGGTGTCGGAGAATCTAGAACAGAACGTCAAATCCGCCAGTGAAATATCGGTGGTATGGCGCGAAGAACTGGCCAAATAACGGATTTGCCGTGTTCGCAAAAACGTTACGTGGATTGAAATGATCGGTTAGATTAAAACCGCGAACCGACAATCTGACGCCGTACTTTTTCGTGAGCTGAAATTCTTTCGCAACTTCCATATCCAGAGCGAAGAACTTAGGGAATCTGGTCTGATCTGAATTCCGGGTACCAACGAAGTTTTGCAATTCATCAACAACCGAATACGGGAACCCACTACGGAATTCGACTATTGGCGAAAGACTAATTTTTTTCGGCAGACCAACATCGCCCCAGGCAATGAGCCTGTTCGGCACATCGAATGGAAGATTTGAATATTGCGTCGGCCGAATCACCGGAGCGCCAAAGTCACCAAAATAAGTGTTGAAATCGTTTAGATCGCCACGCGCTCGGGACTTAACGTAAGAGGTATAGAAAGTATTGTTTTTTGGAAGCTTGAATTTTGCTGTCAGCTCGAAGGCGTGATAGGTGGCTTCTCCGGCCGAGCGTAAAACTATTCCGGTCTTACCTCGAAAATCGAGCTCTGGGTTTACTATGTAAATGTGTTTGGTGTTGCTGTGCGTATAACTTGCCCTGATCTGCATCCAGGAATTGATGATTCGATCCGCCTCTAAGCTCCAGGTGACATTCTGCGGAACGAAGCCGCCATTCTTATCGGGATGCCTGAAATCCAACGGTTCAATAGGCGCACTGTCCACCAGGATATTCCTGAAGTGATGGAAATCAAGGACCGTGGTTCCGTCAGGTCCAAAGGTCGTAACGAACCGGCCTGGATATCTTCCGAAGCTTCGAATGTTCAACGGCACTTTGTCATAGAAAACACCGATACCGCCTCGGATAACGGTTTTTTCGTCTTTCGTGGGCGACCAGGCGAACCCGGCGCGGGGGGCTGCGTTGAGCTCGTCTGCAATCTGTTGATCTTCATAACGGAGGCCGATGTCGATACTTAAATTCGGTTTCAGCAGCCATCGATCCTGGATAAAGGCGATATACTCGCCATTGGACGCAGTGAAAGGCAGTGTGCTGTCGAACGTTATTCGTTCCGCCAACGTACCGTCGGCCCGCAATATATCGACAGGTCTCGACGTAAAATCCAGATTATTGTTTACCCTGTTAATATCTATTCCGAATTTGAATTCGTGCGAGCCAAACAGAAATTCTTTAACCGGCCTGGTGAAGTAGGAAAGAATTTCAAACCTGTGCGATTCGCGGTTCTGTGTAATAAAGTAATTACCGCTTTCAATACCCGGAGTCAGAACCTGATCGGCAGTGCCTTGACCCCAGACGTTAGCTGAAAAGCTCTTGGTCGAGATTGCCGATTCCAGTACGCCGCCGAAAATCGACAAATTGTCTTTGGCGGTAAAGAAATAGTCTTTCTGTTTGTAATTCGGTGTTACCGGCTGCGGGGTAAAGAAATCGAGACCGGCGTAACGAATCTTTTCGGGAAAATGACCAAACGTAAATGTCTCGCTGTGGTCGCCATTTACGATAAAATCCAGCTGAGTGTATGTGCTGACCGATTCAGTCTTTGTCTCATTGTTCGGGAAAGCGAGCCCTCTGATCGGCAGCTTGGAAATATCATACGAAGCAGACTGCGAAAGATAGAGGCGATCCTTAATCAGCGGTCCATTAAAATTTAAATGCGGAGTATCTTCGGCGATACCCATCAGGCTTCCGTTGCGAAACCTGAAATCCGGAAGGAAATCGTTCAGCTCGAAATGCCATTGGTTGTCGCCGCGTCTGGTCTCAACCTTTGTGACACCACCGATGAAACCGCCATATTGAGCAGTATATGGATGCTGGAAAACCTGGACTGCTTCGACGGAATCTATCGGCAAATTCAATCGGAAATTTCCTGTTGCAGGGTCGGACGCGTTCAGACCGTTGATAAGAAGTGAGCTCTGCGACTCGTTAGCTCCCTTAATGCTTATCTCACCCGTTCCCGATCTGACCACACCGGGTATCAGCGGCAAGGCATCGGTGACGTTGGCTGACGGAAGCGGCGCTTTTTGAATAGAATTGCGCTGCAAATTTCCGTTTGGCGTAGACGCTCCAGACTGCACTGACGCGTCAGGCTCGCTTTTGGCTGTGACGGTTACGTTCTCTTCGACCGCAGAAATAGCCATCGACAGCTTCAATTCATTTATCGCGGTGCCCGTGATTGAAACATTATCTTTTGTCAGTATTTGGAACCCTGTTTTCTCGATGTGTACAAGAAACGGTCCTGAGGAATGAAGCGTGAAGTTGATGATCCCTTGTTCATCGGTCGACCCGGTTGCAATCGGTGTTTTGGAGTCGCTCGAACGGAATAATGTGCATACCGCGCCGGGCACAGGAAGCCCGTTCGGATCTGTTAACACAATTCGTAATTGGACATCCACTGTCGCCTGTTGCCCGTGCACGATGACGGAAGCAAGCAAAAATACGGCAGACAGTATAACGCAGCCGATAAAAATAAATCTCTTCATGCCCCTCTTGCGTGGACCTCTATACTCATCTCTTATGCAGATCCGGAATGGTTCCCGGTACGACTCCAATGATACGAGCCTTATGACTTATATGGTTTTCACTTACATCGTGATAGGGTTGGCTCGAGGGTTCTCCAATACAAACAAATTCTTATCATGGATTGACTTGCGGGTCAACGCTCCAAGTGTATAAAGCCACCGGCCGGTGGACTGCCGTCTGTCCCAAACCACACAGTCCGAACCGATTTCAGGTCGCCTGTTGTTGGCGAAAAATGAATCGTAATGGTCCTAAACACTATGAATTTCCGAAGATTTTCAAAACATAGGAATAAAAATTGCACCCAATATCAGGAAGAGTGTGGGGGACCGGAGAAGGGTTGGGGGAGTGCACTATGGATAGCAGACACGTGGCAGGGACGTTAACACCAAATAAACCCATTGAAAGTCAAATCTGCCCTTCCTGTGGAAGGAAATGCTCACTGGATGCAGCATTTTGTCCGGAAGACGGGACTGTTCTAGCGAGAGATTCTTCATTGATCGGCAAAACGCTGGCAGAGAAGTACCTGATCGAAGAAGAACTGGGTGTCGGAGGGATGTGTATTGTTTATAAGGCCAAGCACATCCTGATGGGCAAAATCGTTGCCGTTAAAGTGTTGCGACCACACCTGGCACTGGACAAGCAGGTTCTTGAGAGATTTCAACTTGAAGCGAGAGCAGCAGGCCGCATTCACAATCCTCACGCGATAAATGTAACGGACTTTGGTATGACGCCGGAAGGATGTCCATTCCTGGTGATGGATTTCATCCAGGGTGAAACGCTTGGCGAAATCATCAAGAAGTTCGGCGCTTTGACCGTCGAAAGAACAGCCGACATTTTGCAGCAGGTCGCGATAGCCCTGGCGGCTGCGCACGAAGAAGGCGTAATTCATCGCGACATCAAACCGGACAATATAATCATTTCAGAATACGACGGTCGAGATTGGGTGACGGTGCTGGATTTCGGCGTTGCAAAGATTCAGGAGGATTTGAATCGAAGAACAAATCTCACCGGCGAGAACTTAATGGTCGGCACGCCACGTTATATGTCTCCCGAGCAAGCAGAAAACAAACCGGTTGATCTGCGGATCGACATTTATTCGCTGGGAGTTGTCGTGTATGAAATGCTGGCTGGCGAGGCTCCATTCAACAGCGATTCCGCGACAAGTTTGCTGTTAAAACACACCAGCGAGCCGCCATTGCCGCTTCGACAAAAACGACCTGACATTTCTTCTAACGTCGAAGCCGTCGTCATGCGGGCTCTGTCGAAAGATCCTTCGATGCGTCAGCAATCCGCAATTGAATTCAGCAGGGAATTCAATACCGCGGCTAGTATTGAATCTCCTGCAGCAATAGACCGAGGAGGAGCTTTCACGCGAATCAACGTTCCCATCGGAAGCGATCCTGCGTTGCTCACCGAAGAAGCTACGTTAATAAGACCTCGCGGAAATCGCGACATCTCATCAACCTATCTGCCATTGCCAGGAAAACCGGTTTCAACGGTCCAGGTGAGAGAAGAACCGTCACCTTGGCCATCTGTCGTGCTTGCTCTATTGGTGCTGGCGGTTATCGGCGTTGGGGCGTACATATTCCTAATCAGAGGTTTTAATTCCGCAGCGTCAAATACCGACGAAATCACAAAGGCGCAACAAGCAGTTGTCGATGCGCGAGCCCGCATCGAGTCCTTGCCGGCAGAAAACAACCCGCTGCGAAATTCGCTGCCGCAGTTAATTCAGTGGCAGGGTGAATTGAGTGGGTTTGCAGCCGCGCCGCAAAAGACACCAGAGATGTTGGCCGAAGCGCATTCGATTGACGAACAGGCGACCAATCTGTCGAGTCAGGCGAAAAAGCTGTTGTCCTCAATTCCGAAAAACGAAAATAACGAAGCTGCAAAGAACAGCACCGCCGGCGCGCAACCATCGGCGGACAAGAATGCGACATCGACCGACAAAACGGATAAGGACACTGACACAGCAAGTGATCCGGATAAACAGAATCCGAAGAGTGATAAGTCTGATGACAATCAGCCGAAGACCGAAAAGGTGATACCACCGCCGCTTCCTACAAATGAAAGAGCTACTCCGCCATCAATACCTCTGGACAAAAGTCCATTTCCACCGGGTACGCCAAAAAAGACGAAGCCTCCAGGTGGCAATTAATTCTGGGAGCGCAGGCATCCTTGCCTGCATGTCTCGAAAAGATTGGCGTCGAAATAAAACGGTTAGTTTACGAATGCATGCAGGCAAGGATGCCTGCGCTCCCAGGGTTTTATGCGACTTCAGTCAAATCAGCAGATTTGTTTGTATCAGGGGTTGCGTGGAATGCCTCTTCAATCGATATCAGATTTTGGTCTTTGAACTTGTCAAGATTGTAAATCGCATATGCCCGGCGCAGCAGAGGAAGTGCGACATTTCGCACGGGAATATCCCTGGCTGTCACGCCCTTTTCCGTGCCATGGTGGGCGTGGCCATGAATAACCAGATCGGCCCCAGCGCTGTCGATCGCCTCTGCCAGCAGGTAGCTGCCGAGAAAAGGATATATCTCCAATCGCTCTCCGACTACGGTATCTTTCACCGGAGCGTAATGTGTCAGAGCAAGCTTGTAATCGGTTTTCAGAGCGCTCAGTTCGGACTGGAGCTTTGCCGATAATTGCTCGGTGTGGTGAATGAACGCCTTCATTTCCGGCTCGCCAAACGCGCTGGCGCACGCCCCGGCAAAGCCACCACCAAATCCTTTTGTGCCAGAAATACCAAGAGTTCGACCGTGCATCGGGATTGTGATGCTCTCGCCCTCAAGAACGATAACTCCTTTTCGCTCCAGCTCAATCCTTACCTGCGCCTCTTTGTCTGAGTCATAATCGTGATTGCCAAGAATCGCGATTATCGGCACCTGGACGACTTCTAACTCGTTTGCGAGAATCTTCACTTCTTCTGGATCGCCGTGTGTCGTCAGGTCTCCCGCAATCACAAATATGTCCACGCTGTTATGCATTTCGCTCCAGTATGAAGCGAGTCTGCCAGCCGAATTTGTTGAAAAATGAACATCTGCGATTGCGCCGACCCTAATCACTGATCACCTCCGGCTTCGCAGGCTGAGCTACCTCGAACATTGTTAATTCATTTTTAATTTCCAGGTTCGGAAACAATTCCATTACGACTTCCTCAACCGCGAGTCTGCGGTTTTCGCTCGATACATGGCCAGTCAGATGAATCTTGTTGTTAGTAACCATAACCTTCACGTCCAGCATATTGACGCGAGGATCAGTCGCAAGGGCCGTTTGAAGATGTCCAACGACGTACTGATAATCGGTATTCATGCGATCTCCAGAATATCGAAAAGAGTTTTGATGACGGTGTTCGGCACCAAAAGGTCCAGCGACTGGGCAAATAAAAGCATGCTCAGCACTCGTCTTGGACCGCGACGAGCTCGTCTGATTAGATACTCCCAATCCAGGTCGCCGGAGCGGATCACACCGACCAGATCGACCAGGTGACGCGTACATCTATCATCCATGGCCAGCGTGTGTTCATTCAGCACCAGCGATTTGATTACAAACAAATCTTCGCGAGATAAAACACGGACCGATCTCCCATTGAAATCCGCAACCCATGACCGCTCCAGCATCTCGTCATCTAGACAAACTTCGCCGCTGGATTTAAAAATGATGTCGACCATCACGTTGTTCTTAAATCCCTTGTACAGCCATTTGGGATCCGTCTTTTCGGTTTCAAATCCTGTTGAGCGGAGGGCGTTCAGCGCTCGGTCGGCGTCCTGCGGTTTGACGAATATATCGATATCGTGTGTTGTGAAACGCGAACCCCCATTCGCCGAGGCTGAAATACCGCCCATCATGACGTATGGAACGCCGGCGCTGAACATTGATTCAACGGCCTCGTCCAGGACCTCATTAAAAACTTTTTTATCTGACTCAACTAACGCCAGCATTGCTCTTTGCTCCCACTCCCGGGCGTTCGTCCACCTGGGCTCTTTTATTCGCCTGATGCTCGGAAATATAAGAGCAAGTCGGATACCAGATAAGTGGCTGTAATGATTGCAATATCGCCTCTATTGCTACATTCAGCCATGAGTGGCAAAATCGTTTGGTTACAAAGTTTATGCGTTTGTTTGGTGAAAGAGAGAGTGTTCGATGCCCCGTTTGCCAGAACTGCGAGTGGGTTTGCATACATCCATCGGCGGCGGATTGCCGAAATCCGTGATCGAAGCCGATGCTAAAGGCTGCAACTGTTTTCAGATTTTTTCACGTAATCCGCGCGGATGGCAGGTGCGCTCTTTAGAATCTGAAGAGATCAACGATTTCAGGAACGCTCGGGAACGGTCTGGTTTATGGCCTCTTGCGATTCACTCTGTGTACCTGATTAATCTTGCGGCGCAGGATCCTGCGATGCTGGCGCTGTCGCGCGCGGCATTTCGACAAGAGTTAGAACGCGGAATTCGACTTGGCGCAGACTACCTGGTAGTCCATCCCGGAAATCCAAAATCGGTTCCTGCCGAAGTCGGTATCGCAACTGCGGTCGAATCGATACGCGAAGCAGCGAAAGGTTTAAAGCTGAAAGGCGCATCGGGTAAAGCCAGCCGAGCGGGCAAACAGAACGGGTTAACCATTCTGATTGAAAATACTGCCGGCCAAGGCTCTTCCATTGGCTGCAACTTTGAACAAGTCGCGGAGATCATCGCGAGGCTTGATGATCTGCCTGTTGATGTATGCCTTGATACCGCGCACACGTATACTTCCGGGTATGACATATCGACTGAGTCAGGTTTGAAATCGACAATCAAAGCGATTGATCGGACACTTGGCTTTGACAGGATTAAACTGATTCACTGTAATGATTCAAAGGCACCGTTGAATTCTCGTGTCGACCGTCATCAGCATATTGGTTTGGGTCATATCGGCGCCGAAGCGTTCAGAAGAATCACTCATAATCCTAAGTTTCGAAAAATACCGTTCGTCCTGGAAACACCAATAGAAAAAGACCACGACGACAAATGGAACTTGGCCAGGATTAGGGAATTGAGCTGCTAAAACAACGCAGGAAATGCACGACCATCGTGGCTACTCTTAATCACTGGTTGGATCCTCCGGGGAGTGCGCTGGACGCTGGGTTGCACCCAGACCACGTTTCTCGGTTCTCCGCGTTCTCATGTTGTAGACATCGCCGGCAGAAAGGATGTAATAGGGTTTCTCCCACGGTTCATACGCATAAGTATTATCGTGGACGGCAACCTTGTACGCGCCTATTACTTCGAATCTGTCCCCATGCACGATAATCGCTGTATTTTCGGATATTCCAATGCCCAGCAGATCGGGATATTTCTTGATGACAGAAATCAGATCATCCCATCTGTTTCTTGTATTAATATGTTGATCAATTGCGGATTTGCGCAGAAAAGCGAAGCCTGACTGATGTTCTGGTTCTGGTGGCATTACAATTTGCGCTCCCGCCACTGCGCCGCGAACAAGATATTGTCCCTGAATCGTAGCTCCGGCCGAACTACCCCCGATTACACCTCCGCGTTCTAGCACCTTGTAGAATTCCTTTTGAGCGAGCGTCCCTGCATACGCATCAACGAGATGCCACTGGCGGCCTCCATTGAACCAAACTGCGTTGGCCTCTCTTAATGGTTTCACAAACTCTTCTTTATTAGCGACCTTCGGATCCGTCGTATGAAGCATTTTGACGTTCTTAAGTCCCCGCTTGATCCACGGTCTTATAACGTCTTCTTCTTGATAAACAATGATCGAGCCGTCAGGATTTTTGTCGCCACCGGCCGTTGGCACAATAACAAAGTTTGCGGTTGGACCTCCGGCAAGCTCGATAAACTTTTGCGGTATACCATAATTCTCGCCCATACCGCCGCCGACGATGAGAAGAGAGCCTTTTGCGGGCCCGTATTCAGACACTTGCTGGCTGCTTACCGTCCCTGCAAGTGTTGTCAACGAAAGGAGAGCTATCAACAAACCTGTGATGTATTTCTTCATAAATATCCTTGATATAAATCTCTGCGGCCGCAATCGCCAACTGGTCTTCCATTATTTGTCGCTACGTTCAAACACTTCTGTTATGACGGGCTGTCCTTCGACCCGTCCAACATATACTTCGACCGTCATTGTTTTGCCGTCCTTTGACAGCGAACGGAACTCGATGTTTCGGGGGAATCTGCTGTTTTCATGAACTTCATTGATGATGAGCCTGTCGGAATTCCAATGGGCCGTAATGCGCTCGGTATACCCCTCGGTCTGATTCACCGTCTCTTTATCGTCGGTGGTCATTTTGATGGACCATTCTCTAGTCCTTTCTTTTCCGTCCTCATCCAATTCCGTAACGGTGCGGGTAATCGTGATGTTGGGCTCTTTATCATCGATAATTTCGAAAGCCGATTTCGTTTCGCAGCAGTCTTTTCTGTTACGAGGTTTGTTACCACCATTGTCTTTTGGCGGCCAATCCAGGTCGCTGCGTTTTAGATTTAACACCCATTTGCCTGTCAGGTTCGGGCTGGTTGCCTGAGGTAGAGCCAACCCTAAACCTACCAGACAAACCACCAGACACACGCATGCTAGTATGCGAATCATATGACTTTCTCCCTAATCTTTTAGAATCTGATAGAAGCTGCGGTCTATTCGTAACGGAGCGCGACCATTGGATCCACCCGTGATGCGCTCCAGGCCGGAATTACCGCCGCCACGGTTGCAGCGACCAGCAATACAATGCTGGACGCAATAACTGTTAATGAATCAGTCGTTCCCAAACCGGGTAACTGGGAAGTAAGAAATCCTGAAAACCAGTGACTGAGCAAAATTCCCACGCTTACTCCAATGATTGACAGCCCCAGCGCGTTGCGCATAACCATCCATATTACTGAGCCGCGTCCAGCGCCCATCACCATGCGAACTCCAATCTCTCGCGTTCGTCTTTGAACGGTATAAGCGATTACGCCGTACAGGCCTATTGCGGCCAGCAACAGAGCCAGTACGCCAAAGAACGTCGACAGCGTCGCGGTCAATCTTTCTTTAGTAAGCGCCTCGGCCTTTTGCTCTTCAAACGTCTTGATATTGTAAAGAGGCACATTCTTGTCCAGATTTGCCACCGCGTCTTTCAGAGCAGCAATATATTTAGTCGGATTGTCTGATGTCTTGAGGTAAATCGTCCGCTCGCTATCAGGTTCATCTATCTGGTCCGAGCTGAAATATAGAATCCCTGGCTTTTCTTCAGTGACCTGATCGAACTTGGAATCAGCGGCGATTCCGATAATCTCGATTGGCCAGACAAAGCGAGCTTTTTTGCCGACCGGATTCTCCTCACCAAAGAAATATTTAGCAGCCGCCTCGTTAATGATCGCAAACCGCGAAGTGCCCGGAGTATCTTGCGGTCCAAAGTTTCGCCCAGACTTTATCTGAATACCCGTTACGCCGAAAAAGTCTCCACTCACTTCGTTGTACAGAACTTGACGCCCTTGGGGTGGAGCAGGCCGGCCAGGCACGATCAGAGTTATGAAGTTATGATCGCCACTTAACAGTGCTGATTGCGATGCACAAACATCTTTGACGCCTGGGATCTCTTTCAGTCGCTCGGACAACTGACGATAAAAGTTTCCAGCTTGTGTGATCGAATACCCGTTGCGCGAGGGATCGAGCGTCGCCATCAAAACATTTTCGGTATCTATGCCGAGATTTACAGAAGAAACCTTCCTGAGTCCTCGAATAAACAGCCCTGCTACCATCAATAGGACAAGGGACAAAGCTACCTGAAAGATAACCAGACCTTTTCGCAGCTCAAATCGCCTCGACCCAATTACAATTGCGATTTCATCCTTGAGAGATTTCGTCAGGTCCAATCGCACCGCTTGCAGTGCCGGGACCAGACCAAAGACCAGCCCGGTCAAAAAAGAAATGGCAATAACGAACCCGAGGACTCGCGGGTTGATACCGACTTCCAGTGAAAGAGGTCTTCTGCTGCTTGGCAAAAAACGCAGTAGCAACCCAACCCCCCAGACAGAAAGTGCAGTGCCAAGCAAGCCTCCGGTCAGCCCCAGCAGAACGCTTTCGGTTAGCAATTGGCGGATCAATCGAGCTCGCCCCGCGCCTAGCGCGAGCCTGACAGCAATCTCTTTCTGTCGCGAGACACACCGCGCCAGCAGTAAATTCGCAATATTTGCGCAGGCTACCAGCAGAACCAGCCCCACTACAACCATAAGAATGTAAAGCGAGGGTCGCAAATCAGCCCGCAGTCTTGAGATACCTTTTCCGGCTGGTTCGAGATGCAACGTTTCTTTTTGTAATCGGGCCTTAGGCACGCCCAAATCTTCCAGCTCCCGCAGATATAGCACGTTTAGACCAGCCTCAGCCTGTTTCTCGGTAACCCCGGCCGCGCGGCGGCCAAAGATCGTCAGCCAAAACCAATTTTTGTCATTTATTGCCAGTTCGCCACTGACATCGCTTGTTGGTAAGACCTTGGGCTCCATCATAATGGGCACCCACGCATCAGTCGCCCCATCTACTTCGACTCCGAAAAAACCAGGCGGCGCAATGCCAATTATCGTAAACGGGTAGTTATTGATTCGAATAGTTTTGCCTATCGCATCGGGAGCAGCCGACAGGTGCGTTTGCCAATAACGGTAGCTGATGATTGTCACAGCTTTGGCCAGTGGAACGGAGTCATCATCGTCGGTAAAAGCTCGTCCGAGCGGCGGAGTTACGCCGAGAACTGAAAAGTAATTTCCCGAAACAATCTCTACCACTTCACGCTCTGATAGATCGTTATTTGTGATTGTCGCAGGAGTGGGATAGCGCGCCAGCACTCCTGAAAAGACATTGTTATTTTCTTTGATGTCGCGATACATCTGGTAACTAAAAGTTTTGTCGGGTGCTTGCTCTAATTCCACGGGATGTTGTACCGGCAGGTTTTTGAACAGCAGCGTATCGATGATGCTGAAAATTGCGGTGTTCGCTCCAATACCGAGTGCTAAAGATAAGATAGCGATGGAAGCGAATACAGGACTCCTGCGCCAATTACGGAATGCATAAATGATGTCCTGAAGCATTGATTCGACTAGCGCGACACCGCGCGCCTGTCGACATTCTTCTTTTATCTGTTCGACGCCGCCGAACTGCAGCAGGGCCTTGCGTGTAGCATCTTCCCGCGACAAACCTTGCGCCATATATTTCTCCCGTTGATGTTCGAAATGGAATTGCAATTCGGCGTCGAGTTCGTGTTCCATTGATTTCTTCTGGAACAGAGACCGTAAACGATAAATCCAATCACTCAGCATAGTTCGCTCCCTAGGTCATATCCAGGACTTGGTCAACCGCTGCTGTCAGCTTTCGCCACGAGTTGGTTTCAGCTTCAAGCTGTTTGCGTCCACTCGGTGTCAGCTCATAAAACTTAGCCTTACGATTATTATCTGAAGCTCCCCACTTTGCCTTAATCCATCCCCGACGCTGCAAGCGATGGAGCGCCGGATACAGAGACCCTTGCCGAACCTGCAGCACGTCACTGGAAATCTGCTGTATGCGCTCAGCAATAGCCCATCCATGCTGCGGACCAAGCGCTATGGTCTTCAGAATCACAATATCGAGCGTTCCCTGTGGTAGTTCCAGGTGTTCTTCGGTCATCATGCGTTTCCCCTTTCGCTTCGACAAGAAAATAACACGCTTCTTGTCGAAGCGCAAGGGAAAAATTATTAATTCTTTAATTGACATTTATTCGCGCCGCTGTTAACTTGCAATGAATTCGTTAATAGTTGGGAGGCCCGATGAAACTGATCGTCGCGTTGTCGCTTTTTGGTGTCTTAATTTCAGGTGTTCAAGGACTGCAATTAAAAGAGATTGTCGGTACTACGGGAGAACCGGTTCTCTATGATAAAACCAATGCTCCTGTGTTCAGATCTTATTCGGACGCGGAATATCAGCAGTACATCGCCAGCAAGCAGTCGGAAAAGGTCGCCTTCGTTCCAATAAAACATAAACCCGATAATCTTTCGCCTGATGCCAGATTCGGTTTTATGAATATTAATCGAGTCGATGTCAGTTGGGCTCTGCAGGGAGATGATGTAGCAGGATACACGCTGTATCTGGACTTGAACGAGAACGGCGATTTGGCCGACGACCGGCCGTGGAAATTTGAGAAAAACGGTGACAAGTACGAGTTGGTGGTTAACGCAATGATGTCCGCCACGGAGGGCGATACGAAGATCAGCTTCCCTATTATTTTCAAAGTCCAGATAGCGCACATCAAAATGCAAGGTCAGAAAGATATGCTGACTATGCTGCACTTCGGTGGAAGCATACGACGTGGTGTCCTTCGCGTAGATGGAAAGGAGATCGCGTTTGGTCTGCTCGGCACCAATGGAACTTATGATCGTCAGGGCGATTGCGTTCTAATTGATAAGAATGGCGACGGAAAACTGGATGCAGAGACGCCGAAATCATCCGAGCTTTATAAACTGGCAGAGAAATACATCAATATTGGACAGACCAGTTATCAAATTAATGTGGATCGTTTCGGTCGCAGCCTCACGTTGACACCGCTGGCAGAAAAGCGGCCGGACAGGGCGAAGTTGACTCCCGGAGATGAAGCTCCGGATTTCAGCTTTACGGATCTGGACGGAAAACCCCACAAATTATCGGATTATCGAGGCAAGTTAGTACTGATCGATTTCTGGGGATCATGGTGTTTCCCCTGCGTTGTGGAAGCTCCAAAGATGGTTGAAACTTATAATAAGCTTCACGACAAAGGATTCGAAATAATTGGTATCGACCGGTCAGATAAAGAAGAAACAGTGAGAAAATTCATCGCCGATAAGAACATGACTTGGGTCCAAACCAGAGAAGAAGATGATGGTCCGTTAAATGCTTTATTCAGGGTCGATTCCTGGCCGAGTCATTTCCTGATCGACAGAGACGGCAAGGTTATACGGTTCTCAAACAATTGGGCAAAGATCGTGGAAGAAGTCGACGCCCGAATCGGAAAGTGAAGACCGATCACGATCCGAATGCGTTTGTAGGTAATCAGCTTGTCAATAGACGTTTTCAATAATATTGTTTCTAATAACCAAGCCGTGGGATTGTAAAACTCCCTTCGGTATAATCATTGTCAGGCTTAGATCGACTTTTTTATTGGAGGACCGCTGCCTATGTGCCGGAGAACTCATGCCTCGTAAAATAAGAGAGTTAATCAGTGACTTGGAAAAGGCGGGATTCGTTAACCGAGGTGGTAAAGGCAGTCATAGAAATTTCGAGCATCCTAATGGCGTTCATCTCACGATTTCGGGACAACTTGGTGACGACGCTAAGATTTATCAGGAACGCGAGGTTCGGAAAAAGATCGAAGAGGTACAGCAATGAATGAAAGCGCCAACTATATAAAGATTGTCGAATGGTCGGATGAGGATCAATGCTTCATCGGTCAGTGCCCTGGTATTGTTGGACCCTGCTGTCACGGCGCTGACGAGGCGCAAGTTTACTCTGAACTTTGTCAGATTGTTAATGAATGGATTGAGATTTTTAAGAAGGACGGAAAACCGTTGCCACCTCCAACCGCCGGAAAAGGTGTAGTCAAGAAGCTGTTGGACGCTGCCTGATATAAATGCACAGTATTTGATAATGACCGAAGCAAAAGTGGATAAAACTGAACTAGAAATAAATGATGATCTTCGGCCCGAATATGATCTCCGAACTCTGCGCGTGAGAAAAGTAGGACCGGGCCGTCGTAGTTTTGGAGAGATGATTCGTTTGGACCCGGACGTCGCGGCTGTGTTTCCAGATGCGGCTTCTGTCAACGAGGCGTTGCGATTCTTAATTAGAATTACTAAAGAGAATAAACCCGAAAATCAAGATACGCATATCCCTACACGCTAGCGATCAACTGCCTCAACACGTATTGAAGAATCCCGCCGTGCTGGTAATACTCGACCTCTATCGGAGTATCGATCCGAGCAATCACCGGCACTTCTTCGGTTTTACCGTTTGCGCGATGTATGATCAGTGTCACATCTTGTCGCGGTTTGATTGTCGGCTCTAAGCCAACCAGGTCAAATGTTTCTGTTCCATCTAAACCGAGACTCTGCGCAGTTGTTCCCTCTTTGAACTGGCAGGGAAGTACTCCCATTCCGACAAGATTGCTTCGATGTATGCGCTCAAAGCTCTGCGCGATCACTGCTTTTACTCCCAGCAGCATCGTACCTTTCGCCGCCCAGTCGCGAGAGCTTCCTGTTCCATATTCCTGACCCGCTATCACAACCAACGGAGTGCCGGCAGACTGATATCTCATCGAGGCATCATAGATACTCATCTTTTCGCCGTCGGGCTGGTGAATAGTTACACCGCCTTCTGTGCCAGGAGCCATCAGGTTCTTGATTCGAACGTTAGCGAACGTTCCGCGCACCATCACACGATCATTACCACGTCGCGAGCCGTAGCTGTTGAAATCTTCGACACTAACGCCTTTCTCCTGAAGATAAAGACCGGCCGGAGACGACGGCTTGATCGCACCGGCAGGACTGATGTGATCCGTCGTGACCGAATCGCCGAAGATCGCCAGCGGACGGGCACCGTTGATGTTGCTGAATTTGCCAGGCGACATCCCAAAGTCTTCGAAATACGGCGGCTCCTGAATATAGGTCGATTCGGTATCCCATTCATATACGGTCCCGGTATTTGCCGGAATTTCATTCCATAACGGATTTTCATTGGCAAAGCTGCCGTAGAGTTTTCGGAATGTCTCCGGGCTCATCGAACTTTGCATCACACCCTGGACTTCCTGCAGGCTCGGCCAAATATCGCGCAGGTAAACGTCCTGTCCATTGCTGGCCTTGCCAATCGGCTCTTTGCTCAAATCGATGTTCACGCGACCGGCAAGCGCGAATGCCACGACAAGAGGAGGACTCATCAGGAAATTGGCTTTGATGTTCTGATGAACGCGAGCTTCAAAGTTTCGGTTGCCGCTCAGAACGCTGGCGGCGATTAAGTCGTTTTTGGTGACAACTTCCTCGATTTTTGGATTGAGCGGCCCGGAATTGCCGATGCAGGTCGTGCATCCATAACCGACGAGATTGAAGCCGAGCTTGTCGAGATACGGCTGCAATCCGGTCTTATTTAGATAATCGGTAACGACACGAGAACCCGGCGCAAGAGAGGCTTTTACGGTCGGTTTGACGCTTAGGCCTTTTTCGACGGCTTTCTTTGCCAAGAGTCCTGCGGCCAGCATAACGCTTGGGTTAGAGGTATTAGTACACGAAGTTATCGCCGCGATCAGAACATCACCGTGCCCAATATCTACTTTAACATGCGGGAACTCTCCATCGGCGTGGTCAACCGCATCCGGCGTCGGACGATTGTTCATCATTTCGGTTTCGGTCCATACATTCGTGTTGCGTACGGTTGCGCCAGGCAGAGTTTCCGCGGCTTGTGCGCCGCCGCCGCTTAATGGCTGGTCAATATGATTTGCGCCGATATCGGCAGGGTATCGTTTACTAATGTCATCAGCAGACTTGTTATAACCATTTTCGTTGATCGGTTTGCGCAACAATTCTGCAAACTTTTCTTTCAGAGAGCTGAGCTCAATCCGATCCTGCGGCCTCTTCGGTCCTGACACCGCTGGTTGGACGTCGGCGAGATTCAGCTCGAGCACCGTGCTGTACTCGCATTCGCCGCCGCGAGGAATTCCAAACAATCCTTGCGCAGTGAAATAGTTCCGGAACGTATCTACGTGCTCCTTCGATCGCCCCGTCGCCAGATAGTATTCGCAGGTCTTTTCATCAATCGGGAAGAAGCCCATTGTCGCGCCATATTCAGGAGACATGTTGGCGATGGTAGCCCGGTCAGGTGCGGGCAATGTGGCCGCGCCTTCGCCGTGATATTCAACGAACTTGCCGACGACTTTTGCTTTGCGCAACATCTCTGTGATGTGAAGAACAAGATCGGTTGCAGTGACTCCTTCGCGCAAACTGCCGCTCATATGAACGCCGACAACATCAGGTGTCAGGAAATAGACCGGCTGACCCAGCATTCCGGCTTCCGCTTCGATACCGCCAACGCCCCAGCCAACAACTCCGACTCCGTTAATCATAGTCGTGTGCGAATCCGTGCCGACCAGAGTATCAGGATAATAAACGCCGTCGCGTTCCAGAACTCCCTTTGCCAGATATTCCAGGTTCACCTGGTGACAGATGCCGATGCCCGGAGGAACTACGTTAAAGCCTTTGAAAGCCTGCATTCCCCATTTCAGGAATTGGTATCTCTGTTGATTGCGTTTGAATTCGATCTCTTCGTTAAGCTGCAGAGCGTTGGGTGTGCTCCAATAATCGACCTGAACGGAATGATCGATAACGAGATCAACTGGAACCAGCGGCTCAATGATCGTTGCATCCTTTTTAAGACGGCTGACTGCAGATCGCATAGCGGCTAGGTCGACCAGCAGCGGAACTCCGGTAAAATCCTGCAACAGGATTCGAGCAACTATGAACGGAATCTCTTCGGTTCGCTCTGCCGTCGCTCCCCAATTTGCGAGTGTTTTGATATCCGAATCCTTTATCCTTTTTTGATCACAATTGCGAAGCACGGATTCGAGGACGATGCGGATGCTGACGGGCAGCTTTGAAATCGGACCGACGCCTTCTTTCTCAAGCTGAGGCAATGAATAAAATTTTCCTTTTCCGGCGCCGCCCAGATCGAATTCTTGTAACGTATTGAAGATATTGTGGTTCATAGTTGTTCTCGCAGAGCTAAATCAACAATTCCGTCAAAAATATAACCGTGCAGTGTAGGCCCGCGCTACGGAATCGTCAAGCGACCCAAAGTGACTGAGTCAGAACGTCAGAGCGGATGTGAGGATGGACGGCTAGTTCTGTCCAAAAGCCAGGGTGGCGATAATCATTAGGCCAACGATACCAACGAGCCAGCCGAATAAAAATCGCCGCGGAGCTCCGGCTGGAAACCTTCCCGTGCGGGCCAACCATGTGCAGAGAACAACTGAGACTACGACGAATACGATAATTACTCTTATGCCGCCGGCCATAAATATCTCATTTCTGCGATGCTGCGTCTGCGAACAGAATCTTCGAAGTGTATGCGCGAGTATAACGGTATTCGCACGCTCTTGAGAATTAATTTTGATACCGCAATTTATTACCGTAGAGGATGAGCATCGTTAAAAGAAAACCGGCCAGCCGCAGTACTGATATGCAAAACCGACTACTATCATTTTAAAAAAATGTTATGATGCGGGCCGTATAGTATCAAAACACAACAATAGACAACGGAGAAAACCGATTATGAACCCCATCCCTAATATGCTGTCTATCATTCAGATGACTAAGCCACACGGTCAGGTTCCGAATGGCATGAAAGTGGCCAGTATCAATGGACCGAACAGCCTTCAACCTTTGCCAAAATGTCCGGCTGTCGCTGTTGGCAGTTTCACTCTCTGGCCGATGAGTTACATAGATAACCGCGTCAGTTTTGGTATGGTAATGTACGATCCTAAATGGAATGTCGTAACATCGGCGGAAAAGCCAGGAGCACGATATATTTACAAAATCGAAAAGGACGCCGCCGGAAACGTCACTTTTCATGGGCAGGCGGATCAAAAAGTTACGATGAGTCTGGACGAAATTTGCAAGATGCTTTGCCACCCTTAAGCCGGACAGGTCTCCTGTTTCGCGGAATTTGGCCAACTGGTGTCACGCCTGTCACAGGCGGGCTAAGCTGTTTATTTTCAACGCATAGCGCTGTGACACCTCGAGTGTCACAGCCCGATTGTTGTAAACTGGCATCACAGTTTTCCTTACCCTCAGCCTGCCTTTTATCTTTGAAGTCCACATGTTAACCCCTAAACTATGAACAGATTCTGTGGCGGAAGCGTACTCTCCATAAGAGAAAGGAGATCGCGGCTGGCTGAATTTGCCTCCGCGGATCAACAAGATGAGCAATTCCGATTTCGGCAAACGGCTTCAGGACTGGCAGGATAAAGCGCGCAAAAAGGCGGAAGAGGTAAATAAACGGCTGGACATCAAAAACCGATTCGATGAAGGTGTAAAGTCTGCCGGCGAAGTTTCTCGCAAAGTCGCCGACGTTGTCACAACAGGTTTCAACGCCGCTAAGGAACAGGCAGAGAAGATCGACTCCGAACACGAGGTCAGCGGCAAGGTAAAACAGGCGACCACGCAGGCTCAGGAAACTTTTAAGCAGGCGGCTAATCAGGCGCAGGAAACCATCAAGGAACACACCGGCAATCTTCGCGAAGGCGCCAAAACCGCAGGGAAGCAGGCAGAAGAGTTCTTCGGAAACGCTAAGCAATATTACGAATACGCCAGTACCGCCGCGGAAACGGGAGCGAAAACTGCAAAAGTAACGTCGTCGCTTTCAAAGGTGGTTGCTAACGCTCGTCAATGGATAAAGGAAAATCCCGGTAAATCGGCCGTAGTTACTTTCTCGATGATAGCCGGAACTCGAATCGGTAGTCTCTTCCCTAATCTCGATGTCGTGATTATTGGAGCAGGCGGAGCAGGAAACTGGTTCTTTCACAGTGCAACGGCGCAGTACGGATTGCGCAAACTGACGGAAAAATATGCTGATTACTTAAAGGCTCAGGAACAGCTCTTAAACGAAGGCAAATTGGACGAAGCCGAACGATCACGTATCGAATTTCAAAAGAATGCCTTGAAATACGTAGGTGCGCCGCTGTTAGGAACCTTCAGCATCGCAGCAGGCGCAACATTAATGTACGAGGCCTTTACTGGCGGAATAGTCACCGGGTTTCCTGTGAGTCTGATATTAGGTGGGAACCCTCTTCTTAACAGCATCTGGTTATTCGGGAACGGTCTTGTCTGTTTCCACAATGGATACAAGTTCTTCATGATAGCGCTCGCCGACGAAGAAGAAGTGGCCAAGATCGTCCGCGAAGTGAAAGGGATGCTTCCCGAAGCGATTGCAATGTGAGAAATGACA
>DASRDY010000300.1:0-16110 GCA_035652355.1 Blastocatellia bacterium | reverse complement strand
GAGAAGAACGGTTTTGACCAGTAGCGTTGTGAACGGCATAGAAACTCCATCGCAAGACTTAATGTCGTTCAAGCTCGGGCACTGCAGGCCATGACTGACGATTTTTTTAATCGAGCTTGAACGCTCCTTTAGTTTGCACCTTGCACGTTGGTATAGAGTCAAGAGGTTTTTCCAGGAGGGCATAAAAAAAGTGGCGCAGACATTCAGTCTGCGCCCGCTGAGATAAGTTCTGACAATAGAAACGGTGATTACAAAACAGCGCAGACTGAATGTCTGCGCCACTTTTGCGGATTTAGCCCATAAACCCGATATCATGCACACTAAAGTTTGACAGCGACTGGAATAACCCAAGCACCTGCTGATCAGTCGCGCCAAACCATTTTGCCAATGTTGCGCCATACTGCGACAACGACGTATTGGGCAGCATCACGCCGCGTGTGTCCGCGAAATCGCTGTTCGTCGCATTGAAGTTCGCATAATTGGTCATTTTCGGGAACGTGCCATAGATTCGGCCACCAGCAACAGCGCCACCCAGAATCAGGTGATGGTTGCCCCATCCGTGATCCGTTCCTGTTGCATTCGGCTGCAACGTACGGCCAAAGTCGGACAGCGTGAAAGTCGTTACCTGACTGTCTAAACCGAGTTGAGTCGTTGCCGCGTAGAACGCATCCAGCGCCTGGCTAACCTGGATCAACAGATCCCACTGCTGCCACGATTGGCCGCTGTGCGTGTCAAAACCGCCAAGACTGCAGAAAAAGACCTGGCGGCCGACATTTAGTTGCGAATTGAGGCTGATAATATTCGCTATGTCCTGAAGCTGCGAGCCAAGCGATGTTTGCGGAAAAGGCTTCGTCCAGGTGACAGTGCTCGCTGCATTCTTCAGCAGTGGATTGAGAGCAACAGCACTGATCATCGACTGATTGGCCGCGTTGATCATTGAGTTGCCACTGTCGGCGTTAATGATTTGCTGCTGAGCCGTGGCTCGCGCTTGAGCCGCGGTCGGCGGATAGATCGTCAGTGCATTCTGGGTCAGATCGTCGCCAGGTTGGAGCGCTATGCCCTTAACGGTTGCTCCGGCGCAAAAGATCGCTGGAGCATTCATCGCGATTGAAACGGGGAATGTAGTTCCAGCGTTGCTGGCTTGCATTGTATCCAGTGTGCGACCGCCCCAGCCTGTGCTGCCGCTGGCGTCGGTGACGCCAGTCTGCATCTGGGTGACCTGATCAGAGTGTGACCTGAGATTGGTCGGCAGTGGGAATCCAGGATTCGACAGGTTCTGGAATGTAGTTGGCTGAACCAGACCTCCAACGTTTGCCAGGATCGCCATCTTTCCTTGATTGTATAACGCCTGCATTTCAGGCAATCCATAATGCAATCCGAATGTACCTAGCGTAGGATCAGTGATCGGCAATAACTGATTCGACGATATTGCCAAGGCGCCGCGCGCCGCCAAATACGCGGAATATTGAGCGCTGTTGAGCGGTACAACTACGTTGTGACCATCGTTGCCTCCGGCCAGAAACAGACAGACGAGAGCTTTATAATCCTGCACAGGCGCTGCCGATGCCAGTTTGAACTGCCCAAGACCGGCCAGCATCCCGAATGTTGCACCAAGCTTTATAAAACCGCGTCTTGAGATTGTGTTATTAGTTTTCATCTTGTTCTCCTCTATTCTTGGCCGTTATCGTTGAATCAGATGCTCGCCCGATGTCACGGTCATATAGATGGCCGTCATCACGCGCTGATTGTTGTCATACATTGCAGGAAGAGCATTGGCGATTGCGGTTCTTGTCGTCTGCGACATCCTGCCATAGAGGAGAGCATTGTCCACGGCGTTGATCAGCGCCGTCGAGTTGCCGGCGATGTTAACGTATGGCTGTAAAATGGGATTTATTGGCCACGGATTGTAGATCAGCGAATAAAAGAAGTTCGCGCGATTCGCCGCGTCGCTTGCGGAATAGATCTGGAACTCCGGACCATGCAGACCACCGCTGTTCGGAATTACATAGAGGGGCGAATAATGACCGAACACTGACGGCGCATCCAGTATCCCTTCATTCATGTTGTAGAAGAGATAAGCGAAGTTCGACGCGCTGCCCAGGTTAATGTTGAATGCTCGCGCGAATGCGATGATGTGCTGCATCGGTGTGCGGAGCCGGCCGAAATTCGCAGGAGGCGTGTCATTGCGCGCTTCCTGATCCATAATGATGGCCTGGATGACGGCCTTCAGATCGCCGCGAACTCCGTTGGTGTTGTTGAATGCGTCGGCTACCCGCGAAACGTATGCAGGGCTGGGATTGCTGGTTACCAGAGCTCTGATCAATCGAGTAGCAATGAACGGTCCGACATTCGGATGGTTGAAGACAATATCAAGCGCCGAATCCAGATCCTGCTGAATCGTCTGCCCCGCCGGGATTGTCTGACCCAAAACTGTTTTAGCAGAGGTAATATGTCGGCCTGGCGCAGGAATCATCGGACCGGGATAGTAATTGTAATTGCCTCCTGGTCCGCTGGTGTTTGTCGCGTTTGAGTAGGTCCAGCCCGTCAACGCTCTCGCTAGTTGCTGGACATCGGTTTGGCTGTATGTCGGAATAGGATTGCCAAACTGATCCAGTTTCTGCGATCCATCATTGTTAAGTTGATAAAGGCCGATGCTGAACAACTGCATCAACTCGCGCGGATAGTTCTCGTTCGGAGCAACACCACCGCCGCTGTTAACCAGATCGAGGTAATTGCCCATCGAGGCGTCCAGTGTCAGCTCCTTCAGCAATGTTCTATAATTGCCAAACGAGTTACGGCTGAGCAGTTGAAGCCACGGCACTAACATATCGCCGTTCGTGTTCTTGTTCATTGCAATGACAGTGATTTCACTCAGGGCATAAATCATGCGCTGTCGCAATTGATCCTGACCGTTCTCTGCATTGCCAAAGAAAGCATCGATCGCATCAGAGCGCTGTGCTGTTGAAAGGTTGGGCCAGGAAGATTCAGGTGCAGTGAACTGCTCGTCCAGAAAACCCTGCATTCCTATCTGCCGAACGTGCGCCATCAACGCCGGAGTGGGACCGAACGTTGTCTGATCCAGGAATCGCCCGTAAGTGATCGCCATCGGATCCTTAACGGTTATAGTTGCCGAACCTTTGGTTGTGTTATCAGCCTGACTGATCGCGGTGATTGTCGCGAAGCCAGCGGTTGGAATTGCCGCCGGAGCAGTATATAGACCCGTAGCCGAAATCAAACCATTAGCGGGATCGCCTCCAGTGATGCCGTTAACCTGCCAGGTGACCGCCTGATTTGCATTTCCTGTAACGGTCGCGGCGAATTGCTGTGTTCCGCTAACCGGTACCGTTGTGGATGTGGGAGAGACCGCAACGGAAATCGGTATAATAACGTTAATAACAAGTGCGGGTGATGATGTCAGTCCCCCAGGATTTTTAACAGTTATATTGCTGCTTCCCGCTGGGGTTGCGATTCCTGTTGCAGTCAGTTTGGACGCGGATACAAAACTGGTCGTTAATGGGCTGCCATTCCACAGGACCTGCGCTCCGTTTTGGAAATTCCCACCGTTAACTGTGATGGTAAACGCACCGCCCATAACCAGCGAATTCGGTACTACGCTGGTCGTGGTTGGAGTTACCGGTTGCGGCGGAGGTGGAGGCGGCGTCCCGCTTCCCATAAATATCTTCGCCGTTACATAAACCGAAGGGGAGTCGACGCTGGTGGCTATAACAAACGCATTTGAACTGCCTGCCCAGGCAACCGACGGTGCCGTGTAAATTCCGTTAGCGTCGATCGTTCCTATCTTGGTTGCCGGAACACCAGATGGAGGGTACAACGACCAGGTTACCTTGTTGGTCGCTCCTCCCGTAACGGTAGCTTTGAATTGTTTGATGCTGGACGGAGGTAAAGTAACGCTCTGTGGATCGATGCTTATGACAACGCCGAACGGCGAATAACCTGCAGCATGAGATTCAGTGTTCGGTACCACCAGCCGATAAGCCGCGGCCGTTAGCAACACCAGAACGATGAAGCGCAACGTGCGAAAAGGACTCTGTCTGTTCTTCATTTCCTGAATGTATCCTGTTAATTCTAAATAATTTTTCCAGAGGGCTGTCAGGGTAAACGTCACCTGCGGTGAAAGAAATTGCAGGTGAACACGCGGGCATTCGATTGCTTCTTAGATAGATGACGCCGAAAGCGCCGGGATATTAGCAGACAATATCAAATAAAAAAGAAATGTTGGAAAACCCCGGTTTTCGTCAGGTTTGAGCCGGGGTCGATTGCAATGTCGATCGGAAATTGGCCGGTTGCCAGCGCCTGAATCAATGGCGGCTGCTGCCCAGTTGTCTGACACCCAAAAGCTGAATTGGCGCAAAAGTATAGTTCTCCAGCTTGAACTTATCGCCGGTCAGTCCCTTGATTTTCGCGGCGTAGACAAGTGAACCAGTGCCCTCTTCTTTGCCATCTTTACCTTTTTTAAGATTCAGTTCCATCACGCCAAATGGGTACTCAGTGGATTGCGTATCGTAATACTCTTCCCAAAACTTCATCGGTCGATCAGCAACTGCATAGATTTGCCTTCCTTCAGCCGTAGGTTTCGAGATAATTATCCTGAAATCATAAAAACTAACCGTGCCTACCCGTTCGATTCGACCAAGCGACTTCATTTTCCCTAGCGTTTTCAAAAGAGCATCCGGACCGCTGTCTGTCAGAATGTTCTGCAACCGCTGCAGATCCTGGTCTGTCGAATAATCATTTATGATTATCGTTACGTTCCTTGTCTGTTCGGATACAGGCAGATCGGCCAAGGCGGAAAAAGTCTCTTTGGCTCCGTCACTGGAGTTCAGAGACTTGTTCGTATCAGACGAGCTCGCCTGTGTGCCAACACACAACACGAAAGTCGACAACAGGCAAAGAATTATTATTGATTTAACCCTCATTGGGACCTCCTATGGATTCCATTCCTGTCTATAAGTGTACTCTCAGGGCAAATTTCCTGCGAGTAACAGGTTCATCCGGCAGCGTCGATTAACGAGCTATATATTGATATGGCAGGCCTTAGGTCGTATTTCCGGCCAAATCGCCAAGAATTATTCAGATTACAACATTCATTTAATCTGTAACAAATGCCGATGAAAGCAATGAGGAGAGCAATAGAAGTATGTTTATGAGGTCAGGAGGAGGCGTCTTTGCTGCGCCTTCCGGTTACGACGGCTTACGGTCGTCTATGAGGTTATCATTCTGAATCGCCCTATGCGTTTTACTCGAATATGAGGCACCGCAAATCACCCAGATCGATTCTCGTTTTTGTCTGGTCATTTCTAACCATCACGTTACTGCTTTGCAGTTCGACAGTCTTAGGATTGGATCCGCACAAGGCCATCACGCAATATGGCCATGACTTCTGGCAAACAAGCAGCGGATTGCCGCAAAACTCAGTTAATGCCTTGCTTCAAACTCGTGACGGGTATATTTGGCTGGGGACGCAGGAAGGACTGGTTCGTTTTGATGGCGTTCACTTTTCGGTATTTGATCCAAAGAATGCTCCGGGACTGGGGCACAAATATATCCTTTCATTATTCGAGGACAATCAGGGCAGTTTGTGGGTCGGCACTAACGGGGGAGGGCTCAGCAGATTAAAAGACGGAAAATTTACGAACTATTCAACGAAGGTAGGTTTGCCTAACCCCATAATAAGGTCAATCTGCGGGAGCAGAGATGGCAGCATCTGGGTCGCTACTGGTGGCGGCGGTCTGGCGAGATTTAAGGATGGACAGTTCGGCAATTTCAGCGTCAAGGATGGTCTTCCGACTAACGATGTGCTCGTGGTCTTTGAAGACTCGACCGGAGCACTTTGGGCCGGCACTGAGGGCGGCGGTTTAAGCGTTTTTCGTGATGGCCGATTTGTGAATCTCGAAGTAGGACTCTCGACGGCTGTTCTGGCGCTCACGGAAGACAAAAAGGGCAATCTGTGGATCGGCACGCGAGGGGAAGGATTAACAAAATACAAAAACGGCAATGCGACCACCTACCGGATGAAAGACGGATTGACCAGCGATACCGTAATGGCAATTTACGAAGACAGAGATGAAAGTCTTTGGGTTGCCACCAACGGCGGCGGTCTTGACCGATTCCGGGACGGTACTTTTACCTCGTTTACAACCAAAGAAGGTTTGTCCAGCGACATTGCTTCGGCTCTATGGGAAGACAAAGAAGGCAGTCTTTGGATTGGAACTAACGGAGGCGGACTCAATCGATTAAAGGACGGAAAGTTCCTCACTTATACAACACGCGAAGGACTAGCCCATAACCGTGTCAGGCCAATCTATCAAACCAGGGACGGCAGCATCTGGATCGGCACGGAAAGCGGAGGATTGAGCCAGTTAAAGGACGGGCAATTTAAGAATTACTCAGTAATCGACGGTCTTGCTTCCAATGAGCTGCGCGCCATAGTCGAGGCCCGGGATGGCAGCGTCTGGATCGGAACCAGCGACGGATTGAACAGGTTCAAGGACGGCAAATTCACGACTTACACGACCAAAGACGGACTCGTTAACAACTTTGTAAGGGCGCTTTACGAAGATGACTCGGGCAACCTGTGGATCGGGACGAATGGCGGACTGAACGTCCTGAAAAATGGCGTGTTCACTTCTTACAACACAAAAGACGGCTCGCCTAATAATTACGTCAGAGTTATCTATGAAACCAAAGATAAAACCGTTTGGGTCGGCACCAATGGCGGATTGAATAAATTCAGGAATGGACAGTTAATTCCATATAAGAATCAGGAACAACTGTCCACAATGCTGGTCCTTGCGCTGTACGAGGATAGGGATGGAGTTCTGTGGATAGGCACAAACGGTGGGGGGCTCTTCCGACTCAAGGACGATACTCTGTCGGTCTTCAAATCCGACGGTGGCCTGTTTGATGAAACTCAATTTGTGATTCTGGGAGACGATCAGGACAACCTTTGGATGAGCTGCAACCGCGGAGTTTTTCGTGTCAGTCGGAAAGAATTGAACGACTACGCAGATGGCAGGATTAAATCCGTGACATCGGTCAGTTACGGCGCCGCAGACGGCATGAAAAGTGGCGAATGCGATCACGCATCTCCGGGTGGATTCAAGACGAGCGACGGAAAGCTGTGGTTCGCAACAATAAAAGGCGTAGCGGCAATCGATCCTTCTCGGATAACTTTGAATAAATTGTTGACTCCTGTCAGCATCGAGCAGGTCGTTGTCGAAAACAAAGACGTTGCCCTGGGTAATACAATTAATTTACCTCCAGCCAGCAAAACTTTTGAATTCCACTATGCAGGGCTGAGCCTATTAGCGCCGGAGAAAGTTCGCTTCAAATACATGCTCGAGGGTTTCGACAAGGATTGGGTTGATGCCGGAACCAGACGCGTTGCTTATTACACAAACATACCGCCAGGTAATTACCGATTCAAAGTTATTGCAAGCAATGACGACGGGATGTGGAACGAAACCGGAGCTTCGATAAATTTCTATCTCGCTCCGCATTTCTATCAAACATATTGGTTCTATGCCGTTTGCCTTCTCGTGATAATTTTGGTCTGCACTGGTCTTATCCGAATTCGCATTGAACAGATAAGAGTGCAGCAGAAAGCACTTGAAATTCGCGTTGACGAACGAACCAAAGAATTGCAGCAGGAAGTCAGCGAACGCGAGAGAGTCGAAGTCGCCCTGCGTGTTGCGGAACAGAAATATCGAAGCATTTTCAAGGAAGCGATTGTCGGAATCTTCCAATCCACGCCCGAAGGACGGTTCCTGAACGTGAATCCGGCCTTGGCGCGGATGTACGGCTACGAGTCACCGGAAGAGATGATCGCAACCTGCATCAGTATTGATCGTGATATCTATGTCGATCCTGGCAGGCGCGAAGAGTTTGTGCGTCTGATGGATTCAAAGGGAATAGTTGAGCATTTCGAGTTCCAGGTCCGCCGCAAAGATGGAAGCGTAACCTGGTTTTCGGAAAATGCTCGTGCCGTGCGGAACAACGACGGGTCTATCAGTTGTTACATCGGCACGGTCGAGGATGTTACTGTTAGAAAAAAGGCCGGCGAAGAGATGCAGCGCGCCAAAGAAGCGGCTGAGGCGGCAACGCGCGCCAAGAGCGAATTCCTGGCCAATATGAGCCACGAAATTCGCACGCCGATGAACGCTGTGATTGGAATGACCGGTCTGCTGCTCGAATCGGACTTGACTGATGAACAGCGCGATTTCGTTGAAACGATCCGTACGGGCGGGGATTCGTTGCTAAGCGTTATAAATGACATTCTGGATTTTTCGAAGATCGAATCCGGCAAGCTGGATCTGGAATACAGGTCGTTCTATCTCAGTGACTGCATAGAGGAAGCTATCGATCTTTTATCGGCAAAAGCGGCCGACAAAGGTCTGGAGCTTGGATATCTGCTGGATAAGAACGTTCCGCAAAGCATCCTCTCTGACGTCACCAGACTGCGCCAGATATTGGTTAATCTGCTGAGCAATGCAGTCAAATTTACCGAAGAAGGCGAAGTTGTATTAACCGCCGAGGCAAACCGTCTTTCAGGCAACCAGATCGAATTGCATTTTGCTATGCGAGACACAGGCATCGGCATCCCTTCGGATAAGATGGACAGATTATTCCGATCGTTCAGTCAGGTTGATAGCTCGACGACTCGCAACTACGGCGGTACCGGTCTTGGACTCACGATAAGCAAGAGGTTGAGCGAGCTGATGGGCGGACGAATGTGGGTTGAAAGCGAAGAGCATGTCGGATCAACGTTCCACTTCACAATCATTGCGACTCCGTCAGAAGACCAACTCCGGCTTGATTACGATTCGACTCAGCCTTTGCTGGCAGGTAAAAGGGTCCTGGTCGTCGACGATAATCAGACGAATCGGAAAATTATCACGCTGCAGGCAGAATCGTGGGGAATGACGGTTCGCGCTTTCGCATCTGGCAGAGAAGCATTGGAATGCATCAGGCAGGGCGAATCATTCGATTTAGCGATACTTGACCTGTGTATGCCGGAGATGGACGGAATAATGCTCGCGGCGGAGCTGCGAAAGCTTCCAGGCTCCCAGACTCTTCCATTGGTGATGCTCTCTTCTGGTCTTGGGGGCCGAAATGTTGCGACCGAACACGGAGACCTTTTTGCAGCGTTCATGCCAAAACCGCTCAAGCCGTCTCAGATATTCCAGATACTGACTGAAGTAATTGCCGGAGCGCCGATTAAGCAAAATCAGAATTCAGCGAAGAGCAAACCCGATAATCAAATGGGCGAACGCGCTCCCCTGCGAATACTTCTGGCCGAAGATAATGTAGTCAATCAGAAGGTCGCGTTGCGAATGTTACAGCGACTTGGCTATAAGGCGGACGTGGCAGTCAACGGTCAGGAAGTTTTGCAATTCTTAGAGCAGAAAGCTTATGACTTGATCTTTATGGATGTTCAGATGCCGGTGATGGACGGACTGGACGCAACCAGAGAGATCTGCCGCCGTTTTGTCGATAGGCAACGCCCGCGCATAGCCGCCATGACCGCGAACGCAATGCGATCGGATCGCGAAGACTGCTTTGCGGCAGGGATGGACGATTACATAACCAAACCGATCCAGCTCGACGAGCTCCAGCGAGTTTTGGAACAACACGCCAGACCATTGACCGCGAATAACCAGAATCAGCCACAAATCTACGGAAATTGAACGATTGGATTTATCAAGTTCGCAAGGCGCGAACCGGGTCCATTCTGATTGCGCGATACGCCGGGATGCTGGTTGCCAACAACGCCACGAATATCAGCAGAGCTGAAACGCCCGCGAATGTGGCTGGATCAGTTGCCTGAACTCCCCATAGAAAGTCCGCCAGAAGCCGCGTTATTGCTAACGCCACCATAATGCCTATGCCGATTCCTAATGCTGTGAGTCGAGCTCCCTGAGATAACACCAGGCCGAATACATTTTTTCGTTGTGCGCCCAATGCCATCCGGATTCCAATCTCGTTAGTACGCTGTGCAACCGAATAACTCATGACGCCGTAAAGCCCGATCGATGCCAGTAAAAGGGCCACAAGTCCCAGGACGCTTAACAGGCTTGCTGAAATCTTTTGAACGAAGAGAGAAGTCGTTATTGTGTCGTTCATCGAGCTGGTTTCGAAAACAGGAACTGAAGTATCCGCGGCTCGCGCTTCGCGTCGCAACGTTGTAATCGCGTCATCAACCGAACCTGAAGTACGAACGAAAAACGCGAGGCCCATCTCTGGACGGAAAATCTGATGTATCGGGACATAGAAATAGGATGTCCGAGTCTCTGTAAGGCGATAGACCTTGCTATCTTGAACGACGCCCACAATGGTGAACCATTTACCCCACCCTTGAACTCGACGTCCTACTGCATTTTGATCGGAAACAAACCGTCGCACGAACTCCTGATTAACGATCATCACTGGTGAATTATTCACGTCGTCGTGCAGATTAAAATCGCGGCCTTCGAGAATAGGAATTTTCATCAAATCGAAGTACCCGGGTGAAATCAGTGACCGGTAAATCTTCATGTCTTCGTTCGGTGATGGAACATAGCCTTGAATCTCTAAATCCTCCCACGAACCGGCCGACACGCTCAGCGGAACATAATCTGAATAGCCAACATTTGTAATGCCGGGTTGCTGCTCCAGCTTGGTGCTCAGACGCCGGTAAAACGAATCAGCCTGCTGGGCGTTGTAATTGGCGGCCGATAGATCGAGTTTAGCCATTGCGACGTGTTCCGGATCGAATCCGGGTTTTATCTCGCTGACGTGTCGAAAGCTGGTCACCAGCAGTCCCGCGCCGATCAAAGCAACAAGAGCCAGAGCTATTTCTGACACAACAAAAAGTTGCCGTAACCTGCCGGACTCTATACTCGACACAACGCGGTTTGTTTCTTTCAGCATCCCATTGACACTTCCACTGGCAGCGTGAAGAGCAGGAGTGATTCCTGCCAGCACAGTAACCACTAACGAAAGCCCAATAGCGAACAATAACACTTCAGCATCGATGGGAGCTGTGGTCATACCCGGTGTCGATGATTTCGGAAGGATCCATTCTAAAGAGCCGCTTAACCAATACGCCGCAGCAAGTCCCGCAATCGAGCCGGCGACTGCAATGACTGACGATTCCGTCAGCACTTGCCTGATCAAGCGCGAACGTGAAGCCCCCAAAGCGAGCCGAATGCTGAACTCACTGCGCCGAGAGATAGATCGAGCGAGCAACAGATTCGCAAGGTTCGCACAGACAAGGAGGAGAACTACGCCGCTGGCCGCCATGAGGATAGTGAGGGGAGCCAGAAGAGAATCCTGAATTCCGTAATGCGATTTCCACATTGGCAGCAGAGTCGCAGTCAGACCCTGATTCGTATCTGCGTTCTCTCTTGCCAGGTCATCCGCGCGTGATTGAACTTCTGCGCGAGCCTGTTCGAGTGTGACTCCAGGTGCAAGTCGGGCCAGCACTCGAAATGTACGCCATTTGCGGTCGACCAGTGCCGAATCCCCAGTCGAAGTTAACTGGCCAAACATCGATACGGGCACCCACATATCAAGAGTCAATCCCGCCATGGAACCGCGGAATGTTTTCGGCGCAACACCAACTACCGTATAGGGAAAATGATTAATCCGAATAGTTGAACCAATAATGTTTGGGTCAGAGTGATAATGGCTCGCCCAAAACGAATGACTGATTACGACCAGCGCATGCGCGTTTTGTTCGTAATCGACTTCTTCACTAGAAAAAAATCTGCCGAACTCAGGACTCACTCGTAACATATCAAAGAAATTTCCTGACACAGCCTCAGACCACACTCGCTCAATAGTCCCATCGTCTCCAACTGCCAGCGGCATCGGCTTTGTCGCGGACATCGATTCGACAAGCTTGCAGTTCTTGCGCAGATCGCGGAAATCCAGATAGGAGGTCGGTTTCCAATTCCCATCGGCAGTGAGAGTTTCCATAGTCACGACCCGCTCGGGAGAACCCACTCCAGGAAGCGGGTTAAGAAGGACTGCCCGAATCCAACTGTAAACCGTAGTGCTCGCGCCAATTCCAATGGTCAGCGTTAGAATGGCGACTGCAGTAAAGCCGGGATTTTTTCGCAGCATCCGACCGGCAAAGGAAAAATCCTGATAGAGCTCGTCAAAGATGCGCAGACCGCGCGACTGGCGACATTGCTCCTGAGCGACTTCAATGCCGCCAAATTCAATTCGCGCTCGGCGTTCTGCCTCTTCAGGATCAACGCCCGACTTCACCAGATCGGCTGAGTAGGCTTCCATGTGGAAGCGCATCTCTTGATCCATCCGCTTTTCCAGGCGTTCCCGGTGAAAAATGGCATTCAGTAAGGAACGAATTTTTGAAATCAATCGCCACCTCTTCAGTCGTATCTCAACGCCACCAGCGGATCGGCTTTCGAGGCCCGACGCGCGGGAATGAAACACGCGAACAATGCCACTGCCGCCAATAAGAGAGAGACTGCCATATAAGAGAGCAAATCTTTTGTGCCGACACTGTAGAGGAACGATTCCATGAATCGGGTAGCTCCCAGAGCTCCGACGATTCCGATCACAATGCCGATCCCGACCAGCAGCATGCCTTGGCCGAGCACCATCTTGAGAATGTCCCGTTTTTGAGCGCCCAGCGCCATTCGGATCCCGATCTCCTGTGTTCGCTGCGCAGTCACATAAGAGATTACGCCGTAAAGACCGACGCAGGCCAGTATCACTGCGATCCCGGCAAATGAAGCGAACAGAATCGAATAGAATCTTGGCTGAGCGACGGATTTCATAATTCCTTCGTCAAGCGTCTGTTTGAGGTATAGGTCCTCGTCTCCGGCCAGATCGTTCAACACCTTCTGAATCGGTTTCGCGTATTCATTCGCGTCCGATTTGGTTCGCGCAACGACCGACGCCGTGTACCAGGGAACCTGACTCTCAGCCAGATAGATCGACGGCGGCGTAGTTTCGGCCAGGCTTTCTCGCTTGGTATCGCCGACTACACCGACAATTTGAAATGTGAGCGGCGTACCAAGATAGAGAATTTCGATCTCGCGATTAAGCGCCTTTTCGTTAGATCCGAAATATCGTCGCGCCAGAGCCTCGTTTACCAGAGCAACCTTCGGAGTGTTCAATTTATCGGTCTCGGCGATATCGCGGCCGGCCTTCAAAGGAATATTCAGGGTTTTCAGGAAATCCGTGCTGATCGAATCGGTGTCGGTGCGAACTTTGTCGCTTGGATCCAGCGATTCGCCTTTAACCGAGAACGGAAAACTGATCGGATTACCGACTAACGGCGGCGAAGTGACAAGTGCAGCGGATTCAATTCCCGGAATCTGTCGAATGCGTTCGATGTACTTGTCATAGAAACCGACCATATCGCTCCACGATCGCTGCGATGGAGGAAAAGCATTCGCAGAAAAAACATTATGCGAGTTGAACCCCAGATCCTGATGCGTCAGCATGTAAAAACTTCGAGCAAGCAGCCCCGCACATACGAGAAGTACAAGCGAGAGAGACAGCTCCGCTACAATCAGGAAATTCCTGGCGCGGGCGTGACGTCTGCCGCCCGACGTTTGCGAGCCGCCATCTTTCAATGCCGTAACCACATCCGACTTGGTGGAAAGCAGTCCCGAGATTATGCCGCATACGCATCCCGCAAGAATTGAAGCGGACAGCGTAAACAACAGCACTCGCCAATCAATCCCAAGCTCTGCCACACGCGGAAGATTGACAGGTTTGAATTCACGAACGGCTTTAATAATCCAATAGGTTGTTATTACGCCAATGGCTCCGCCTGCGAGCGTAAGGATCACGCTTTCGGTCAGCACCTGTCGGACAATACGCCCACGCGTCGCCCCAAGCGCGGATCGAATGCCGATCTCTCGCCGTCTTGCGCTTGCGCGCGCCAGCAACAGGTTAGCAACATTGGCGCAGGCAACCAGCAACACACAACATCCGGCGGCGAAAACAATAAGCAGCGCATAGCGAACATCGGGTCCGGTAACGACCTCGGCTAAGTCTGTGACAACGATCGACCATCCCTTATTGGTTGTCGGGTAATCCTGGGCAAGCCGCGCCGCGATTACGTTCATCTCGTTCTGAGCCTGTGCCCTTGTTGTGCCAGGCTTAAGGCGACCGATCACGCGAGTGTAACGGTCACTTCGATCCTGAAACTGAGTATTATTGATTGAAAGGGGTATCCACAGCTCAGCGTAGTCATATCCCGTCGGCGAATGGAAACTCTCCGGCATCACTCCGATTACTGTGGTCGGTTGTTTACTGAGACTGAGTGTTTGACCAATAATGTGGGGATCTCCGCCAAATTTGCGTTGCCACAATCCATAACTCAATATCGCCGTTGGAGGCGCGTTTGGCTCCATATCTGCCGCAACGAACGTGCGACCCAAAATTGGTTTAACGCCCAGGGCCGGGAAGAACCCTCCGTCCACGCTGAACGCCTGCCACACTTCGTTCTGGTCGTTTGTTTTTCTGTATTTAACAGTCAGATAAAAATAAGTCGAAACAGCCTCGAATGATTTCTGTTGTTTTACAAGCTCGAGATAATTGGCCGGAGAAAACAATGGCACAGCAGAACCGTGAGTCGGGTTTACTTCGCCGATATTCATGATTCGCTCTGGTTCATTAAATGCCAGGGGCTTGAGAATAACGGAATTCAGGACGCTGAAGACGGTGCTGTTTACTCCGATGCCGAGCGCGATTGTGATGATGGCCACAAGAGTGAAGCCGGGATTCTTGCGCAACATCCGGATGCTATACCCAATATCCTGCCGCAAGTCATCGAATCTCTGCACACCTTTGGCCTGTCGACATTGCTCCTGGGCGACCTCAACCCCGCCAAACTCGATGCGGGAAAGCCGTTCAGCCTCGCGGCGTGACATGCCTGACCGGATCAGATCCTCAGTATGCTTTTCCAGATGAAAGCGCATCTCCTGGTCCATTCGGTCTTCAAAGCGATTTCTTTTAAACAGGGCATTTACTAAAGAACGAAGTTTTGGGAACACATCACACCTCTTCGGAGGTTGCATCCATGGCCGCGGCGATTGCGGATACCAGTCGATTCCACCCGGCTGCCTCTTCGCGAAGGCGCTTGCGACCGGAAGGAGTCAGTTTGTAAAACTTGGCCTTGCGCTTGTTTTCGCTCTCGCCCCATTCGGAGGATATCAGTCCCTGATGTTCTAACCGGTACAACGCCGGATAGAGCGATCCCTGTGGAATATCCAGCGCATCGCGCGAAATCTGTTTGATTCGCAGCAAAACGCCGTATCCGTGAAGCGGTCCAAGCGACACAGCCTTTAGTATCAGCATGTCCAAAGTGCCAGGAAGCAAATCGGAATTTTTATCCATGCGCGGCTCTCCTAGATAAACTGGGAGAATAATAACCCGCCTCTCCTAGTCTGTCAAGGAGAACGTTTGTGGCGCATTCGTCTCGATTGCGCCATGCAGTAAAGCGCGCGTGTATTTTTGACCTCACACTTAGGGGGTAGGCGCAATCGGGACGAATGCGCCACAAAAAATCCTGCAATTTATTCACCATCAATCCGTCATGTACTTGAAGCATTAATAAAGGTGACGAATATGAAGTTTCTGACAATTGTTCTAGGACTGATTTTAATCGGCTTTGCCGCAGCGCAGACGGATCAAATGACTTTCGAAAAATTAAAACAGGAAGCAGATAAGCTCTACAACGAAAAGTCCTATGGTCTGGCACTCGATCGCTATACCGAAGCCAGCAAGATGCAGATGCCTGCGGCAGAGGCGCGATGGGTTAAGTTCCGAATAGCCGATTGTTTGTGGCGCTCGCAATCAGCGACCAATACATGGGATCAGTCGAAATATGACCAGGCGCAGGCTCAGATCGAGGCTGTGATCAAGGACACAGATTCGCTTCCCGAAAAAGATCGTGTCTGGGCAGAGGCCAATCAGTCGCTAGGTGATTTCTGGTGGCTGCGACGAAACGTCAGAAACTGGGGACAGGCGTGGCCATTTTATGAAAAGGCACTCGACTGGTGGGGCGGATCGGCAGACCTCGATGTTGCCAGAGATCGTTACTTGAAGCTGATATGGAATATGACG
>DASRDY010000299.1:0-10464 GCA_035652355.1 Blastocatellia bacterium | reverse complement strand
AACGCGGTCATCATGTTTTCGGCTTCGTCGCCATACTTCTCGCAAATCCGAAATTCTTCGGGTGTATAAGCGAACTCTTTCAGCGCGGCCGTACCCGTTGCATGATTAAAGGCTCGCGTGCTGCCGGTGAAGAGAAAGCTCTTTGTACCGAACTTCTGGTGAATCTCTTCTTCGTTTGGCAGATTGTCGCCTACAGTGTTGATTTGGAAATCTCCTGTTTCTATAACGGTCTCGACTGCTTTTGCTTCGGGAGGTTTGACGCCCAGCTTTTTATACTGATCGTCCCACGGCGCGCGATTTTCGAAATACTGCGCGTTCTGCGCGATTATCTGCATTAACTTGTTCAACTGTTGATCAGTAATAGAAACGAAACTCTGCGAAGTGCCTTTTGCTCCGCGAGCATCAAGATAAACCTCAATGAAACCGTTCGCAAAATCGACTGGCTCGTTGTTCTGTACCCAGTCCTCATCGAACTTGAGCCAATCTTTCGGATCACCCGTCTGATAATATTTAATGAGGTCCTGAATCACGGTCTCCTGCGGACCGTCGGCATATATACTGGCTTTCTCCAGGTAACCGATCGCCTTCTGAAGATACTTTGCGTAGAGTCCCGGAGGAATGCTGCCGTCTTTTGTGCCTGCGCGATAGACTTCTTCCTTTAACTGTCCGTTTGGCAGTTTCACCACGCGGGAATTGAGCGGATATTTTTCTTTGAAGTTTTTCAGATCGGCCAAGCTAACACCTGAATAATAATTGTTTGCGCTGGCCTGAATAATATCTTTGCCTCCGACGGGGTTCTTTGCAGTAGTGGTAGGCTCGAAGTCAGGATCGAAGAGGGGCGCTTTAAGCTCCGATAACTCTTTCTTAAACTCGGCAGGTGTTCCAAATTTCGCGCCATTCTTTATTGCCTGAAGACCCGCTGACTCCAATTCCTCGTAGGTAAACGTCGGCAGGAACTTTTGTGAAGAGGTGTCGTTATGATTTCCGCGATTTGCCCAGAATAGTTTTGTAAACGCAAGAATCTTTTCGCGAACCTCAGGGTTAATCCCCTCAGGATGCGCGACAATTTCTTCCAGAACGTGTTTCTGCCGCAGACCGAATCGCGACATCTGATCGTAGATGATCGGATTGATAGCAATTGAAGCCTCGCTCAACCAATAAGCCAGCGCCTGCTGTTTGGGCGTCAGCTGATTAAAGCTTTCTGCCTCCAATTGCAGAAAACCGGTTGAACCGACTCTATCAACCAGGCTGCTCTTCTCAGCATCTGGAGCTTGCTTACCATTCGGTTGCTGCGCCTTCACGAAAGGAGCAATCAGAGAAAAGGTCAAAAAAGCTGTTAGAAATGGATAAACGTATTTTCGCGTTCGATTCATGATAATCTCCGCTTGTTTATTGATGGATATTCATGAGCTTTGATGCGAATTTCGTGTTTTGGGTCGCTTTTAGCTGTGTCCAAGAATCGGATGAGGCTTGTATGGCTCTTCAAGCGCTCTGATTTCTTCATCCGACAATCGAATAGAAAGCGCATCAACAGCATCCTGGAGATGATTTATCTTCCCGCTGCCGATAATTGGCGCTGTAACGCCGGGCTGTTGCAGCAACCATGCCAATGCCACTTGTGTAGGCTTCACTCCTTTTTGACCGGCAACTTCAGCAACGCGATCGACGATGGTGAAATCCTCGTCGGCATAATACAGCTTGTGAGCGTATTCGTCGGTTTTCGCCCTGATAGTTTCAGTGCCCCCGCCACGCTTGCGAGTGCCAGCGAGGAATCCTCTGGCAAGCGGACTCCAGGGTATTACACCAATCCCTTCTTCACGACACAGCGGCAACATCTCTCGCTCTTCTTCACGATAGACCAGATTATAGTGATTTTGCATGCTGACGAAACGTGTCCAGCCGTTGAGGTCTGATAGGTACAAAGACTTCGCAAACTGCCAGGCGAACATACTGGACGCACCGATGTATCTGACTTTCCCGGAACGAACCAGCGAATCCAGGGCATCAAGAGTTTCTTCAAGCGGAGTCGAATAGTCGAATCGGTGTATCTGGTAAAGATCGATATAGTCCGTTCCGAGTCGCCTGAGCGAATCGTCCGCTGCGGCCAGGATATGTTTTCGCGACAATCCGCCCTGATTAGGTTTATCGTTCATCGGATGGAAGACTTTGGTGGCCAGAACAATCTCATCGCGCTTAGCGAAGTCTTTTAGCGCGCGACCGGTAATCTCTTCGCTTACGCCAAGTGAGTACATATCCGCTGTGTCGAAGAAGTTGATGCCGAGTTCCAGCGCTTTCTTGATGATTGGCCGCGATTCTTCCTCTTCGATCACCCATTCGCGCCATTTCTTTGACCCGAATGTCATGCAGCCCAAACATATTCTTGAGACTTTAAGGCCAGTTTTTCCCAGATTTACGTATTCCATTTGACCCCCTTGTTTTCGGCACTTCTATCGCAAGTTTATTCGCGGCGTCAAGGCGAACAACTCTTGCTGTCTTTTGAAACCAAACACCAGATTCCCGCCACTTAATCAGAGCAGGCACTGCCCGTATTGATATTTTTGTTTTATAATTCACGAGCAATAATCTTATTAGCCGCATGACTCGGGGGAAAGATGTCAACGCCATATTCACCGATTATCTACATGGAAGATGTCACGAAAATATTCCGTAACGGTAACGTCGAGGCTCGAGTTCTGAATGGCATCGATTTAGAGATCCATCTTGGAGAATACATATCGATTGTCGGCCCGTCAGGTTGCGGCAAATCGACTTTGCTGGCGATTATGGGTTTGATGGATACGCCGACTTCGGGTGTCTATTTGTTTGACGGGAAGCCAGTAAACAACCTGAATGCTTCTGCCAGAGCGAAGATACGCAATCACGATATCGGATTTGTATTTCAGAGTTTCAACCTTCTCGGCGATCTGACCGTATTTGAAAATGTCGAGCAGCCGCTCGCTTATCAAAATCTGAAATCGTCCGTTCGCAAGGAGCGCGTGCAGGAAGCTCTCGAACAAGTGAAACTTGTTGACCAGGCAAAGCGCCGTCCGAGTCAGCTTTCCGGTGGACAACAGCAAAAGGTAGCGGTAGCCAGAGCCATAGTAGGCCGTCCAAGGATTCTGCTGGCAGATGAACCCACTGGCAACCTGGATTCTGCAAGCGGCGAAGCGATAATGGAGATGCTGCGCGATCTGCATTCAAAGGGAACTACGATCTGCATGGTGACGCACGATCCGCGCTTCGTTCATATGGCAAATCGATTGGTTAATATGCTGGATGGCAAGATGACCGACGAGATGGTGCCATTGGTCTGAAGTCGTAAATGGATTATTTAGAACGGCCAGCGTAACGGCGCAATAACTCCATCCACTCTTCGTCTTCCATCGTTTTTGATTGCTGGATTAACTCCGTCAGAACGCCAGCAGTTAGGCCGGGTAACGAGGGGCTTTCATCGACCTCGGTATACGAGCCGGACTCGAGTTTGAAGATACGCATGCCTTTCCCGTATCGCCAGACTTCACCGATGCCGATTTCTGAAAACAGCGGAAATTTGTCCATAGATGAGTTAGTTATGTCAATCTCGACGACAATGTCCGGCGGCGGATCTTTTTCTAAATCAATTTCATCATTGAGTCGCAGTAGGTTAAGCGACTGAATATAAAAGCAAGTGTCTGGTTCGAACGCTCGTTTAAGGTCTTTGCGACGAAACGTTGTTGATCCGAAACCGCGTACCTTGATCCGCTTTTCGATACCCCATAGTCTGACTATCAGCGACGTAGTTTCTTTTATTTCTTCGTGAAGCGAAGAAGGACTCATGATTTCCAGCAATCCTTTGTCATAGGCAAATCGGGGTGCACTTCTGCCTGGTGATGCAGACAGTTTATCGTACACGTCCCAACTAACATTCCTGATAAAAACACGCTGCTCCGCAAGCAGGTAAGCTTCAGGCGCTTCCAAGTCTATTTCAGGCTCTGATATTAAATCTTCAACTTGACGCATTGACTTCATTCCGTCGCGTTTATAGTTCCGTACTCAAAAGATTATACACCTGACAATCGCATCGTCTACTCGACCGAGTTATCGTCCGGCTTTGGCTGGCGCGGTCACCTTGGCGCTAGCAACATCCCAGCTTTCAAGTCCCCGTGAATTCACCGCCTTGATTGTAACGTCGGTTCCGGCCTTCACGCCTTGGATCGTTGCGTGTGCATCGTTGACCTTAATCTGCTTTTGGCCTCCCTGGGCAGATGTATATGTAACGTTATACGACCGCACGCTCTTTTCCGGCGAAGCTGTCCACGCAAGCTCCGCATTCTTTCCATCAAAATTAACGACGCGCAGGTCCTTGACTGGCGAAGGACTCGAAGCCAACAACATCAACGTTGCAATCGTCGTCTTGCATGTCTCAGTGACCAGTTGATGATTGATTCCTTCCAGCAAGTCCGTGGACGTATGGTAGTGCGGATTGCCCAACACTGGGTAAGAGCCAATGCCTCCGATGATATCCCCGTACGCATCGTAAAATGATCCGGCATCGGTGCTCTTATAATATTTTGTGTCATAGGTGATCAGCTTTGTGAACAGCATTGCCGCGCCGTGTTGCACGTCGCGAATACCGGCGCTCGAATAACGAATCGTATTATCAAGTCTGTTGTCATTAGACCAACCAATCATGTCGTTGTTGAGAACACCGACAATCTTCATCTTATTTTCAATGGCCTGTCGAACGAATTCGCGACTGCCAAGCAGACCGGCTTCCTCACCTGTGAACGAAACAAAGATGATTGTTGCAGGCATTGGTTTGTTTGCCAGCGCTCGTGCGGCTTCTAGGAGAGCAGATGTGCCAGTGGTATCGTCATCGGCACCAGGTCCCGCAAGAACTGAGTCAAAGTGACTGCCGACCACATAAACCAGTTCCGGGTTTTCTGTTCCTTTCAGAACGGAAACAATGTTTGCTGTTTTGCCTTCGAATGCTCCATTCGGGCTGAACCACTGATACTGTGAATCGTAGCCAAATGATCTGTATTTGCCGTATAGAAATTCCAGAGCTTTCCTGTTGCCCGGACGCGAGATGTACTTCGAATCAAAATCAAATAAAGTCTTTTCGTATTCAAAGATTCTGTCCGTCGATGGAATTTCCAGGACTTTCTTCACATCCTCAGCGATTGGCTCGAACATCTTCAGAGCCTTATCGCGCAACGCAACCTCTGATGTGATGTTGTCCTGAATTCGTGCCAGCACTTGATCTTTGCTCACTTTCTTATCCAGGTGAACGAGGTAGACTCCACGTTCCGGCGAAACCGTGTCGCCGTCACGTTCGGCAGAAATCAGCAACGTGGTTGCGTCCGGCGTTACGGCCCATGAATATTCAGGCGCAATGGTCCTGACGGTGTTGTTGTGAAAGAGCCTTTGACGAGTCATTGTCGACAAGTCATACAAATAAGAGCGCCGGTGTCGCGGCTCTCCAATAACGCCGATCAGGCGGTCATTCGATATGAAATGCGGTAAGACGTCGTGCTGGATCTCGCGAGTGACTCTTATGTCTTCCTTGCCATCCGTCTGCGTTACGTAAATCTCCCAGTCATCGCGCTGCATACGTTGATAAGCGATCTTCTGACCATTCGGCGAAAAAGCAGGTGCATCAAGCTTGTCATTGGTCTTAAGAACCAGTGATGCCTCGCCGAACATCGGCATTGTCATTATGCTGTTCTCCGCTCCGTTTGCGGCAATGAAGGCAACATATGAACCATCATTGGAGATCGTGGGAGCAGTACCATTGACGATCTTTACCGCGTGCGTCGACAGATTCGCTACGACAAATTTTGTAGGCTGACGCTGAAATCCACGCCCCTGTCCTGCGTTTCCGCCGCCACCTCGCTGACCGGCACCTTGACCGCCATTACGTGGCGCAGGGAACGGAGTCTGATTGGCTACCAGGAACAACAAGGCCTTACCGCTGGGATCGATAATTGGATTGGTCTTGAACCCGTCGGTATCTGTGACGGAGACCGGTGCTCCATTTTCTGTGACCGCATAAATGTCGTTGCGCGACGTATCGTCTTCTTTTCCGCCTACGAAATAAACTGTTTGATTATCCGCGCCAAAAGCTAGGGTCGATTTCAGAAGACCTTCAGTGTGAAGCTCTGTCTCGTGTTGATTCGTCAAGTCCCGCAGGAATATCTTGTTGTATTTAGCATGGAGATGATTCAACGTTGCCTGAGCGGCGTTTCGTTCTTCCGGTTTAGCGTTGTCCAGCGCAGTTTGCGCTTTAGCAATCTCATCGTTCTGTGTCGGTTTCAGGTATGCGACCTTTTGGCCGGAAGGAGAGATAACCGCTCCGACACCTGGTATCTCCGCTACCAGATTGTGAGCGCCGCTGGTCTGTAATATCCGCGTTCCAGTCGACGGTCCACTGCCGATGCCAACCTCATACATGAAGAGCTTTCCGTCTGGACTCAATTTTGGCGTGCGACCATCGGTTGTGATCTCTTCTGTTTGGTAGAGCTCTCCCGTCTGTAACGCAATCTCCTCGAGATATTTGTCGCCGCCTGGCGCCTTCAATAGCTGTGCGTAATCACGCAAAGCATCGACATATTTACCTTCCAGCCATTCCTGATTGGCTGTTGCCATATCGTGCATTGTAGCCTGCGCGCGGCTAACTGGAACGACCAGGTAAACAAGTAAACCAGACAACAAGACGACAAGAGACTTTCTAATCATTGCGATTCCTTACTTTTCTAAAGGTGCTTTGCAGACTGCGGAAGAGTTGCACCACGGAGTTTACCATGAAGCTTTGCCAGCGCAATCAAGCAAAGAAATGAAACCGAATCCTGGAATATTTCGTCATGGAATCAGATAATTATCTGTAAGGTCTGCGGGGACACTAGTCCCTTAATCGTACTTGAATTGGATGGAGCTGATTATGTTCAAGTTCGTCAGACCTCGATCATTTGTCGTCCAAATCTTCGCTTCTCTAATCATTGCTCTCACATCGCTTCCAATTTCTGCAGTTCAGCAGCCAAAAGCCATACCTCCGGCTCCAGTCCCGTCGCAGATATTCACTGCGAAGAAAGTTTTTATTTCGAATGCAAGAGGAAGGACCGTCGGATGGAGCAAGCTGAACGGTATGCCCGACCGACCCTACAACCAGTTCTATGCCGTGATGAAGGCATGGGGTCGTTACGAGCTGGTGACGTCGCCGATAGACGCCGACCTGGTTTTTGAAATACGTTTCGACTCTCCTGTTGGTCCCAGTGAGTTTTCGCTCGGGACTGGCGGCTCGGTCGATGAGCCTCAGTTTAATTTGGTGATTTATGACGCAAAGACGCACTTCTCATTGTGGTGGTTCACCGAGCTTTTTGAATATAAATATCGCCGTTCGAAAGATATGCAGTTCGATGCGGCTATGGACGCGATGGTAATTGATATTAAAAAGCTCGTCGCTACGCCATCGCCTTCGGCACCAACTCCCACGATACATTAATTGAAAGGAAATCATCGATGAAATTTATACTGGCATTACTTCTTCTCTCATCATCTCTTTACGCGCAGGATCAATCCGCGGAGGCTCGCGCCGCCGCAGGTTGCGGGCCAGACAAGATCCTGTTTGACGTCAAGACCGACAAACATCAGCATCCTTTAGAAAAGCCAGAACCCGGCAAGGCAATCGTTTATGTTATCGACGAACCAGAGCCAACTATCTGCATCGGCGGTTGCGACACTTTTCGCATAGGACTTGATGGCAATTGGATGAGCGCCAATCAGGGGAAGTCCTACTCTTACTTTTTTGTTATGCCGGGCGATCATAACTTGTGCATCGACATACAACCGCGTGCTCTCGTCAATTCAAAACTGGGTTCCGCAGTCAGTTTCACGGCTGAGCCCGGAAAGGCATATTATTTCGTGGTTCGAATGCGTGAAAAAGAGAAACGAACCGACACCAGACTGGTGGTGGAGCCGGTCGATAATGCTGAAGGTCCCCTCCTGATTGCGCGTGCGGCGCTCAGCAACGCGCAACAAAAGAAATGACGGTTCCAGCAAGCTCCGCTTAACCAAGGCAGATGAGGGTCGAGCCTTAGTTGTTAGCGTTCTTCGGACCCAAAAGGCTTGCGATTACGACCACCAATTCCGCTGGCTCAACCGGTTTTGCCACGTGTGCCTGGTAACCTGCCGCGAGAGCCTGCAACCGATCCTCGACCCTGGCGTGAGCGGTCAACGCGATTGCCGGAGTCCTGCCTCTTTTCATTCGTTCTTCTTCCGCCCTCAGACTGCGGATGAGCGAATATCCATCTTCACCCGGCATTCCGATATCACTAACGATTACGTCTGGTCTTAACCACTCGAACGCGGCGTATGCTTCTGCCGCCGATGCAGCCATCGTTACCTCGGCCTTGCATTCGCTCAAAATGGCTTTCAACAGCATCAGCGCATCAAGCTGGTCATCCACCACCAGTATGCGCCTGCCTTCCAGTAAAGGCGGACAATCGAACGGAACGCCCGTGTCTGTTGTAGCATTTACCCGTTCTTTGCCGTTTGTTGTCAATCGTCCAGTGTCGTGCGCAACAGTCAACGGAAGCCGCACAGAGAAAGTAGCGCCATGTCCTTCGCCAGAGCTATAAGCCTCGACGCTTCCGCCGTGTAACTCCACCAGATGGCGCACAATCGCCAGTCCAAGGCCAAGTCCGCCGTGCAGTCGCGTCAGCCTGCTGTCCGCCTGGCGAAATCTGTCGAAAACGTAAGGAAGGAAATCCGGCGAGATTCCTTTGCCGGTGTCGCTGACTGTGATTTCAACGTGCGAGTTAACCCGACGCAGATTGATCTGGACGCGTCCGTCTCTGGGCGTGAATTTGACTGCGTTCGAGATCAGATTCCAAACAACCTGCTGCAGTCGATCCGGATCGCCGGAGACCAGTCCGACGTTCGAGTCCAGCACCGCCTGTATTCGTATGCCTTTCGCGTCGGCCGCGGGCCGCATTGTATCGATAGCGGCCTCAATAACCGGATGCAGATCAACCTGCACAACAGTTAATCGCAGCTTTCCTGAGATGATTCGCGACACGTCCAGCAGGTCCTCTATTAGTTGCGCCTGTGCTTTTGCATTGCGCTCGATGGTTTCCAGCGCTCGGGATACCGTTTCCTGATCGAATTTGCCACTGCGCAGCACGCGGCCCCATCCGAGTATCGCATTCAGCGGCGTACGCAGCTCGTGTGAAACGGTCGCAAGGAACTCGTCTTTTGCCCGGTTGGCTGCTTCGGCCTCGGCGCGAGCAACCTGTTCGCGAGCCAGTTGCAGACGTTGCTCTTCCGCCTCTTTGCGTTCGGTCAAATCGCGAGTAACTTTACCGAAACCCAGCAACCTGCCGTCTTCGTCGCGTATGGCGGTGATTACTACGCTGGCCCAGAACCTGGAACCATCCTTTCGGACGCGCCAGCCTTCGTCTTCCATCCGGCCTTCTCTGGTAGCAACGTCCAGCTCCCATTGCGGCTTACCTCTTTTGACCTCCTCTTCCGGGTGGAAAATAGAGAAGTGCTTCCCGCAAATTTCGTCCTCGGTATAGCCTTTGATATTTTGTGCACCTGCATTCCAGGTAGCAACATGTCCAGTAGGGTCCAGCATAAAGATCGCATAATCTTTAACCGATGAGACCATCAATCTGAACCGCTCTTCGCTTTTCCGTAACTCCTCCTCGGCTTGCTTGCGTTCGGTCAGATCCCGCGTCACTTTGCCAAATCCGACCAGGGTTCCGGTCTTATCTCTGAGTGCCGTAATCACTACATTTGCCCAGAACCTGGTGCCGTCTTTTCGTAAACGCCAGCCCTCGTCTTCAAATCGACCGGTTTCCGAGGCAACCTTCAATTCATACCCTGGTTTATCCCAGGCAAGGTCTTCCTCAGGATAGAATATAGAAAAGTGCTTCCCGATGATCTCATTTGCAGCGTAACCCTTGATTCGTTCCGCCCCCGGATTCCAGGTAGTTATGTATCCATTCTTATCAAGGACGAAGATGGCATAATCACGGATCGATTCAACCAGCAACCGAAAAGAATCCCCGGATTGCATGAGCATGTTTTTGGTGTGTTCGGATTCAGTGTTTCGGTCAGTCATTATTTTTAACGTTCAATAGAGCAAAAAAAGCGAGCAGATTTCAATAACTCGCGATCATATACAATGGGGAGGTATTAATGCAAAAACCTTAAGCTTGCTCCGGACAAAGCGTGGACCGAAACAACCTACCGTTATAAGTTAAATGATAACAAAGGTACTGGAAACTGCAAAACATGTTCCGCAATCGGTTTATTCTCAAAGATAGCCAGAGTTTGGTAACATGATGTCACAGCCAATAGAGGCGGGGAGTCAAGGGAAAAGGGATCCCCTCGAACACCAGACGGTGTTTTTTCTCGCTCGCTTATTTCAACCAGCAACCCTGCCTTAGCTGACTTTGTTCTTCCTTAATCGGGTTGCAGCTC
>DASRDY010000298.1:0-6135 GCA_035652355.1 Blastocatellia bacterium | reverse complement strand
CGGTAGCAAGACTGTCATAGACATTCGATGATTCCGGATACAGCTCGGCATTCCGTTTGAAGACCGCAATTGCCTCATCCTTTTTTCCCGATCCCATCAATCCATAACCGAGATCATTAATCGCCCCCTCAGCCGACACGGTGTAGCCATATCGATCCGATAACTCGCGATAATGCTTTTCGATCCCGGCAAGCCCTCCAATGGGTCGTCCACTGGCCGGATCACGCGGCATGTGCCAGTCGGCGAAAATCGCCTGCAATCCATCGTAATGCGCACGAAGCACAGTCGAGCCATGATCTTCGTCGGCATAACGTGCCGATTTCCAAATAAAGGCTTTTGGAGCGTTGGCAGTCAATATCTTTTGAAGCTGATCGGTAACCTCACTCATTCCGTTTGCTTCACTAGCCATCGAAAAGAAGAATTCCTTTTTAAGCTCCGCTTGTGACGTAAACAGGCTGTTGGCCAATTTCAGCTCGCGAGAGTCATCCCACGTCAACGTCGGACTGACAGCAATGTAGGCGCCGAACATATTCGGGCGAGTGTTCATAGCGTGCACCACCATCAGCCCGCCAAGAGAGTGTCCGACGAAAACTTTGAGCGGTTCTGTTGGATATCGTTTTTCGATTTCTGCGAACAGCTCGTTTTGAATGAAATCGAGAAATTTCTCGCCGCCACCGCTCGTCGGAACCGCCATGGCTATTCCGCCGTCCGGCCGCTTGAGATCAGCATGCGTCGGCGTCAGATCATGATTGCGATCCACGTTGCCAATGCCGACGACAATCATTGGTGGCAATCGATCATGACTGGAAAGGAAGTCGATTGTGCTGCCGATCTCGTTTATTTGGCCATCACCGTCCAAAAGATAAACCACAGGGTATTTACTTCTGCCTCGGCGAAACGCGGCTGGCATTCTTACCCAAACGACCCGATCCTGACCGAGGATATTTGATTTAATAACGATTCGTTGCGGAGTTGGAGGCGTGAGATCCTGAGCAAGCGAAGAAACCGAAATCAGGCACAAGAATACAACGATCTTCAAAATATTTAGGAGCATCTCTATCCTCAATTTGACTAATTTGTGATTTCCAAACTCGACGGCTAATCAACGTATTTATCCGTTCAAAAAGAGATTAACGTATAAATAAGTTGATGTCAAACTTTCCCGGCTAGCACTGGTAATTTGGGAAGCTCCCTCTGGGCTTAAATAGAAATGCAATATAAATGCTCCATCTGCAATAACCGTGTCCTTCTCAGCAACCTCATCTCTTTCTACCAAGCTGTTGATATCAGATCAGTTACGCGAATGAGACCAATGGCGCATAGCTTGCAGAAAATTCAACTCCACTTTTAAAAGGCCAGCGAAAGGAGTTTCGACATGAAAACTATGCGCATAACCAGGATCATCGTTCTGTTATCGGCGATCATCGGCGTTTTTGGCATCCAGGCGATGGCTCAAAGTGAAGATGACAAAATAAAAGTCGATGTCACCGTGCATTCAGATAAAACTGCCGATGAACGTGCGAACGACAAGTTAAGGGAACGCGAGGTCCTCAAAGCCGCCGAAGACAGACACAAAGCCGAGATGGCAGCCGCAATCGCCGCGAAAGACACAAAGGCTCTGCTGGCTCAAACACGCACAATTTACATTTCATCATCGACAACATATTTTAAGCCTGTGATGCTGCAAAACGCTTTTCGGAAACGGTCTGACTTTGACCTGCTGCAAGTGGCCATGATTGATGCATACGGCAAACAGGATTTAGCGGATGCTATCATAGAGATTGACCGCCCTCTCTTTACTTATTATTTCACGTACAAAATCACTGATCGCAGCACCGGTTTGCTTTTGGGCACTGGTCGTGTCACAGCGTTCGACGGCAGCATTGCAGCAGGAAAACTGGCAGAGAAGATTGTTCAGGATATAGCGAAAGCTCGAAAGCCTTAGCCCAGATTACAATCCGTTCTCTCGTCCGGCATTTTTGATTCATATTTATTGACTTTGCCGCACCTATTAACATAGACTGTCTATGTTATGAGCAAACGTGATGAGATTCCATACGGCACTCTTGATATGCTTATCTTAAAAACCGTGGCACTGGGCGAAGAGATGCACGGATTCGAGATCGCAGATTGGATTCAAAACCAATCCGAAGACGTGCTGCGTGTCGAAGAAGGCTCTCTTTATCCCGCGCTGCAGCGGCTGATGGTCAACGGATGGCTGACGGCCAAATGGGGAAGAACGAGAGAGAATCGCCGCGCTCGATACTACAAGCTAACGGCCGCAGGTAAGCGCCAGCTTCAAAACGAGCTCGAACAATATAACCGCGTCACCGCCGCCATCGGACGCATTCTGCAACCGGCATAGAAATAAGGAAGTGCGTAAGTGAACGTCTGGCGAAAGCTCCTCTTTCTGTTACGTCGCAAAGCTTTTGACCGCGATCTGGCGGAAGAGATGCGCATTCACGTCGAGTTTCGAGCCGACCGCCTTCGTCAAAGCGGAATGGACGAGTCTGAGGCCGACCTCACCGCACGTCGGGCTTTCGGCAACACAATGCGCCTTGGCGAATCCAGCCGCAAGGCCTGGACGTGGCAATGGCTTGAAGAGGCTGGGCAGGATCTCCGTTATGGTTTTCGCGTCTTGTTTAAGAATCCCGGTTCGACGATTCTTTCAATTCTTACCCTTGCTCTTGGCATTGGCGCGAACACCGCGACTTTCACTGCCTATAAGGCAATGGTCGCCAGACCGTTGGACGCCCGCGATCCAACTCGCATGGTAAACATCGGACTGACACGTGGTTCGGGCGTTACCGATCCGCTCTTCAGTTACCCCGATTATCAAAGTTATCGTGAGAGCATTCATTCGTTCAATGGTGTGGTCCTGAACGGCTTTCCTGAACACTTGACGCTTTCGGGAGTCGGCGAAGTGATCAGCCAGCGCACTGCGTTGAATAATTCGTTGCTGGGAAAACTGGGATTGGTCACCAGCGGGTCAGGCTCAGCCAACGTCGAGTTCACCAGTGGTCTGATAGTTTCCGAAAATTACTTCTCTGTTCTGGGTGTTACGCCATTGCGCGGCCGCACATTCGAATCCATGACTGCTGTCGATCTGACAGCAAATCCGGCCGTTCTTATCAGCGAAAATTTCTGGCAAAAGCGTTTCGCGAACGACCCCTCCGTTGTGGGTAAGACTGTTCGTCTCAACGGCGCACCATTCACCGTAATCGGGGTTATGCCTCGCGATTTCGTCGGCACCTTTATCGCGGTTCCTGACTTCTGGATTCCAATAAGTCTTGAGCCGTTCATTCATCCCGACCACAACTGGCTGCGCGATCGCGAAAACCAATGTTGCCGAATGTACGCCCGTCTCGCCGATGGCGTCAGTATCAATCAAGCTCAGGCAGAGATGTCCGGCCTTACAGGCTATGTCGGGGGCCTGCACGACTCTCATTCAGATTTGAGCAAACCCGCATCACCGCTGCTGTGGACTGGGTCGCCGTTCCCACTTCCGTTGAACCAGTACGGCGGATTGATAACGACTATTCTGCTGATAATGGTGGCGGTCGGAATGGTCCTGGTTGTCGCCTGTGCGAACGTTGCCAGCATTCAACTCGCCCGCTCGACCGCGCGCCAGAACGAGCTGCGCATTCGAATGTCGCTTGGAGCAAGCCGTGCCCGGATCGTTCGACAGTTGCTGACCGAAAGCGGGCTGCTCGGTCTCATCGCCGGGATAGTAGCGCTCCTTTCAGCTTGGGCATTCCTGAGAATAGTGGTCACGATGGCCGCGAATATCCTTCCTACTGATTTCGGCACGCTGATCTTCTACGTGACGCCGGACCTGGGAATCTTCACCTATGTATTGGCTGTTTCGCTGCTCGCAAGCATACTGTTTGGACTTGTGCCTGCGTTTGAAAGCTCGCGCTCCGCCCTCCCGTCGTCGTTAAAAGGCAATGGCGGTGCTCCAATTGGCCGCAGTCGAAGACTCCAGGACCTGCTTGTCGCCACGCAGGTAGCCATTTCCCTGACGCTGTTGATTGCCGGCGGAATATTGATTCGCAGCTCGATGCATGCGCTGAACACCGAAACCGGTTACGATGACAAACGCGTCATCGATTTGGACCTTCAGTTTCCCGAAGGGCTGAATTACAAACGGGAACGCAAGCTAACAATTGTCCGCGATCTGCGAACGCGTCTGGCAGCATTGCCAGGGGTAACCGATATCACCAGTGCCAGTCCACCAAACGGCCAAGGTCTGAAGGTGGTGAAGTTCTCGCTTAATGGTGAAAGGCCTTCACTGCAAGACAAACAGTTCATCTTCTACAACTACGTTCAGTCGAATTACTTTGATACCCTCGGCATTCCGCTGCTCTCTGGCAGAGGCTTTCGGCCCGAGAGTGGGCAGAACGATCATTCAGTCATTATCAGCGATTCCGCCGCCAGAGAGCTTTGGCCTGGTCAGAACCCGATTGGCCAAACACTCCGTCTGGGAACTGACGAACAGTATCCGACATATGAGGTCATCGGCGTAGCTCGCGACACACTAGGTGTTACTACCAATGGCGCCGATGTAAAAAAGGTTTATGTGCAATTACCTTTGGATGGCGTGACCAGCCAGCCAATTTTGATTAGAACAGAGACCGATCCGGTGCAGCTTATGAAAGCTGTCCAGGGCATAGTTGCTTCAGTCGATCCCGATCTGGCATCGCCGACTTCGACGCTTCAAGAGTTGCTTAGCCAAACTCCTGCGTTTACGACTTCGGTGATTGCGGCGATGGTGGCTTCCACAATCGGGCTGTTGGGACTTTTGCTTGCTTCGATGGGCATTTATGGCACTGTCAATTATCTGGTAGCATTGCGCACGCGCGAAGTCGGCATCCGCCTGGCAATCGGCGCGCAAAAGCGCGACATCATCGGCTTGATCCTGCGCGAAAGCACGCGTCCGGTGTTTCTGGGCTTAGTAGCCGGAATGTTTCTTTCCGTCGGCGCTTTCTTTCTATTGCGCGGAGTGCTTTCTGGACTCAACGCATTCGACGCGTTGATTTCTTTTATAGGCGTTTCGCTGTTGTTTTTAGTGATAGCGCTGCTGGCATCATACCTACCATCTCGCCGGGCCACTCGCGTTGATCCGATGGTGGCATTACGTTGTGAATAGCGAGGCGCAATACAGTCATTGCGCCTTTTCCAGGAAGTTTCGCGTTACCGCAAATATTTGTTAAAGAATTCCAGAGTGCGTGACCACGCCAGTTTTGCTGCCGCTTCGTCATAGCGGGGCGTTGTGTCGTTATGGAAACCGTGCTGTGTACCATCGTAGACGTAGAGCGTGTACACTTTGTGGTTGGCCTTGAGTGCAGCCTCAAACGCCGGAATGCCCGCGTCGATGCCCTGGTCATTAGCCGCATAATTCAGTAATAACGGCGCGGAGATTTTGGCCGTGTCCTCAGCACTCGGCTGTCGGCCATAGAATGGAACTCCCGCGTTCAAATCCGGGCCAAGCCGGACTGCCAGTTGATTGACAATTCCGCCACCAAAGCAGAATCCGACCGCGCCCAGCTTGCCGGTGCAATCAGGACGAGCCTTCAGCCATTTCGCCGCCGCAACGAAATCCTCGGTCATCTTTTTTCCATCAACAGTGCGAAACAGAGCAGCGCCTTTTTCATCAGTGCCGGGAAAACCTCCGACCGACGTTAGTCCATCCGGCGCAAAGGCGATGAAATTCGCCAGCGCCAATCGACGCGCGACATCCTCGATATAGGGATTCAGTCCGCGGTTCTCGTGAATGACAATCACCGCTGGGAATTTTTTCCCTTGAGCCGGCCGGGCCAGATAACCTTTGATCGTGCCGTTGCCAGCGGGTGATTGCACGACTTCGTAACCGACCTTGATGCGTTTGTCGTCGGGCGGCACCTGCTGAGCCCATACGTAATTGGGTCTCAAGCTTTCAAAGATCGCAGCGACGGTCACGGTAGCCGTGGCAAACTTTGCGGCGCCGTCCAGGAAGCTGCGGCGGCTGATGTCGCCGTGCTGGTATTCGTGAAACAGGTCTAACAACTCCTGCGGATAATCGGAAGAAAGCATCCGATTATCCGCAGGAGTTGTTAGACCTGTTTCACGAATACCAGCACGGCGACATCAGCCGCC
>DASRDY010000297.1:0-2000 GCA_035652355.1 Blastocatellia bacterium | reverse complement strand
CAGAGGTAATAATGCCGATGTTCAATGGTTGATCGATGCAACGGATGCGAATACGGCGAACATTATGCGTGGAAACGCTGCGGCTGTTACTCAGGCTTTCATGGCGCAGATTCATCCTTCGAACGTACAGCCCGCAATCGTTGCCGATACCAGGCTTTGGTACAACCCCGGCAGGGATTCGAAGAAATATATCGGTCCAGGGGCGTTTGCTGTCGTGCTGGCGTTGTTTCCGCCTTTGCTGGCAGCTTTGGCCATGTCGCGCGAGACTGACCAAAAGACGATTCTGCAGGTATATGTCTCCAGTATCTCGGCTCACGAATTTCTACTGGGTAAAATTCTCGGGTTCTTTGTATTAGGGGTGGCAGAGTGGGTACTCGCTGTTATATTCGCGGTTACTCTGTTCGGCCTCAGATTCGCGGGGGATCCGACGCCATTTCTGGTTGGCTCGGTGCTATACCTACTGTGCAACGTGAGTTTTGGCGTAATGGTCGGCGCCGCTATTCCTAACCAGGCCGCTGCCATTCAGGCCGTGGCGCTGGTGAGCTTTCTACTGTCGTTCCTTCTTTCCGGATACATCTTTCCGATCTCGAACGTTCCGGCAAGTCTGCGATGGATCGCCAACATTGTTCCGGCAAGATATTTCGTCGAGCTGACGCGTGATGCATTCCTGCGAGGCGGAGGATGGCCTGCGGAATGGCGTGCGCCTCTGGTGTTGGCGGCTCTCGGTCTGTTCTTTTTTATGATGGGATGGAGACGCATGCGAAAGATGCAGGTGGCCGCATGAGAAGATTACTGGAAAGAATACTGTCAAGTCGGTTGTTCCCGCTCTTTATGAAAGAGCTGCGACAGATAGCTCGCAATCGTCGTTTGCTGGTTTCACTGGTTATCCCTCCAACGATTCAGTTGATTGTTTTTGGTTTTGCGTTAAACCCGGAGGTGACAAATCTGCGCCTTGGCGTCGTCGATGAAAGCAAGACCGCGGCGAGTCGCGATCTTGTGTCGAATTTCGTTGAAAGTCGATCATTTCGAGTCGAACAGTATTTTCAATCCTCCGACGACATGGGACGCGAGCTGGGCAAAGGAAATCTGGATGCTGGACTGGTGATCCCATACGACTATTCGAAAGACCTGGACAGGCACATTCCCGCGCATGTTCAGTTGTTGATCGATGCGGTTAATTCAAATACGGCTGCGATAGCGCAAGGCTATGCAGGGCGTATTATCGCGTCTATCAACCAGACGATTGCGATGAGCTCTGCTCCGCCAATGCAGCCAAACAATCCTCAGAATACGGCGACGCAGGCTAATCAGTCATCGACTGATAACAGCACTGGATCGGGCGCAGCATCGGATAATGGTCCTGCTCCGGGGGCGATTACTCTTCCGCAGGTTGTCTTAAACATTAATGGACCACCTGTCAGGAGGTCGACAATCACGGCTCGAATCGCATTGCTCTACAATCCTGGACTGGAAAACTCCTGGTTTATTTTGACGGGAACGCTGGGGACATTGTTAGTATTAAACGGGTCATTAGTCGCGGCGGCCTCAATGGTTACTGAAAAAGAGTTCGGAACAGTAGAGCAGTTGTTGATGACTCCGGCCGAAGCTTCGGAAATCATTCTGGCAAAGATAGCGCCGCTTTTCCTGCTTCTTTCGTGCGATGTTGGATTGGCGCTGATTGTCGGCTATACAGTTTTCGGCGTGCCGGTGCGTGGCAGTCTGTTACTGCTCTATTCCGCAGGAATGCTTTGCGTATTTGCTGGTATAGGCATTGGCACATTTATAGCCACGTTCGCGAAATCGCAGCGGCAGGCTCAATTGATGGGGTTCTTTGTAAACCCGCCGCTGGCGCTGCTCTCGGGTGCAACTACTCCGATCGAGGCAATGCCGAAGTGGCTGCAGCCGCTGACCAATATAAATCCGATCATGCATTTCTCGATGATTTCACGGGGGATCATGCTGAAGAACGTCGGACTGAAGGTCCTCTACCCAAACGTATT
>DASRDY010000296.1:0-57036 GCA_035652355.1 Blastocatellia bacterium | reverse complement strand
AGCAGGCGCAGGCGCTCGGCGATTTCTCTTCTCTGTCGAAACGCAATCGCAGAGCGGTTCGCTTCCACCTGGGCAAAGATGTAACAAAGGGTTTAGAGCGATTGCTGGCTCTTGTTCGCGAAGCCGCGCCGATCCAGGCGGGTACGGCGAAATAGCAGAGGAATTCACCTCTCCCCAAGAGGCATTCGAGGAGGTATTATGTCAACTGCAACGCCAGGAGCAGGCACAGCACAGTTTGCGATGATCGGACTAGGAGTGATGGGTGAAAACCTGTCACTCAATGTCGAACGCAACGGTTTTTCCGTCGCCGTTTACAATCGCGAACTGGATTGGACCGATCGTTTTCTCAACGGTCGCGCCCAGGGAAAACAGATAGTCGGCACCAAGTCTTTTGAAGAGCTTGCTCGCGCCTTAAAACGTCCACGCCGCATCATGATGATGATCAAAGCGGGACCACCTGTCGATTGGACGATCGATCAAATCAAACCATTCCTTGAACCCGGCGACATTATTATCGATGGCGGTAATTCCTGGTTTGAGGACACCGTTCGGCGCGAAGCGGCGTTAACCAAAGAAGGTTTCCATTTCATAGGCTCAGGCGTATCGGGCGGCGAAGAGGGTGCCCTTTGGGGTCCTAGCTTGATGCCCGGCGGCAAACGCGAAGCGTACGAAGAGATCAGGCCGGTCTTTGAAGCTATCGCCGCGAAAACCGAGGACGGTCCCTGCGTGACTTACGTCGGGCCGAACGGCGCGGGACATTTTGTCAAGATGGTGCACAACGGCATCGAATACGGCGATATGCAGTTGATCGCCGAAGCTTACGACATTCTGCGTCACGCTCTCGGCCTTAACGCAGACGAGATGGCCGATATTTTCGCGGAATGGAATAAGGGCGAGCTCAATTCCTATCTGATCGAGATCACATCGCAGGTTCTGCGAGTAAAAGATGACGAGACCGGAAAACCGCTTGTCGATTTGATTGTGGATAAGGCTGGACAGAAAGGCACCGGCAAATGGACTTCGCAGGTTGCACTCGATCTGGCCATTCCGATACCGACTATCAGTTCGGCAATTGATGCGCGTTTCTTGTCCGGACTAAAAGACGAGCGAGTTGCCGCGAGCAAGGAGCTTCCCGGCCCGGCTAACGCTAAGTACTCCGGCGACAAAAAAGAATTAATCGAGGCGGTTCGTTCCGCTCTTTATGCCAGCAAGATTTGTTCTTATGCTCAAGGGATGAATTTGATTCGCGCAGGTTCAAACGAGTTCAAATGGGATATCAACCTTGGCGAGATGGCGCGCATCTGGAAAGGCGGATGTATTATCCGCGCTCAATTCCTGGACAAGATCAAACAGGCTTACATTCGTCGCGCGGATTTACCGAATCTGTTAGTCGATCCTGACTTTAAGGCCTGGGTCGCGGCCGCTCAGCCAAGCTGGCGCAAAGCGATCACCGTTGCACAAGGCATGGGAGTTCCCTGCCTGGCAATGTCCGCAAGCCTGGCCTATTACGACAGTTATCGTTCGGCAAATATGCCGCAGAATCTGACGCAGGCGCAGAGAGATTTCTTTGGCGCTCACACGTACGAGCGCATCGATAAACCGGAATTAGGATTCATTCATACGGATTGGATAAAGAAAGTAAAGTAGCCGGGAGCGCACGCTTACCGCGTGCCGACGATAGACCAATTCATTATACAAACAAGAAAGCACGCAGTATGTGTGCGTTCTAAAGAGGGAAAAACCATAATGACAACAGAAACCCTTGAAAACCCATTACGTACAGGACTTCGGATGGAGAAAACGGCTGAGCCGTGTGTCGTTGTAATTTTCGGCGCGTCGGGCGATTTGACAAAGCGCAAACTGGTGCCGGCTCTCTATCGGCTTTCGCAGGAGCGATTGGTTCCGGCAGAGTTTGCCATCATCGGCGTCGCTCGGCGCGACATGAGTCACGGGGAATTCCGCAGCGCCATGCGTGACGCCATCGCGGAATTTTCAGAGTCGAAAAAAGTAGACGACGCCGTATGGGATAGTTTTTCCAAAGGTCTCTACTACCTCCCTTCGTCGTTCGATGATCCCGATGGATATAGGAGGCTCGCAGCGCTGCTGGAGCAGGTCGATAAAGAGCGCAACACAGCAGGCAATCGGGTTTTTTATCTATCGGTCGCGCCGGATTCTTTTCCCGTAATCATTCAGCAACTGGGGAACGCTGGTCTTGCGAAACCAAAAGGAAATAGCTGGACTCGGATCATCATCGAAAAGCCGTTCGGTCACGATCTGGAATCGGCCAGGGCTCTGAACAAAGAAGCAAACGCGGTGTTCCGCGAAGACCAGGTCTATCGTATCGATCACTACCTTGGCAAGGAGACGGTTCAAAATCTGTTAGTCTTTCGTTTTGCCAACAGCATATTTGAACCGATCTGGAATCGCCAGCATATCGATCACGTTCAGATAACCAACGCGGAATCGGTAGGCGTCGAAGGTCGCGGCGGTTATTACGAAGGAACAGGCGTGGTTCGCGACATGATTCAAAACCACGTTTTCCAGGTGCTTTCAATTGTGACCATGGAGCCGCCGATCAACTTGAGCGCAAATGCCGTGCGCGATGAAAAGATCAAAGTGATGGAAGCCGTGCGTCCATTTGGTCGTGAAGACGTAAAAGACATTGCAGTTCGCGGTCAGTATGGCCCTGGTTACGTAAACGGCAAAGCAGTTCCGGGTTACAGACAGGAACCAGGCGTTAACCCGGAATCCCCGACAGAGACGTTCGCCGCGCTGAAACTTTACTTTGATAACTGGCGCTGGGCGGACGTACCCTTCTATATTCGATCCGGAAAGCGTATGCCTAAACGCGTGACAGAGATCGGCATCAAGTTCAAACGCGTGCCTCACCGGTTATTCGGAGCGGCAATGACAGAGGCATTGGAAGAGAACGCTTTGATCATTCGCATTCAGCCGGACGAAGGAATCACATTGCGATTCGATTCGAAAGTTCCTGGACAGCAGACGCGCATCCGTTCGGTCAACATGGATTTCCGCTACGGAGCATCGTTCGGCGTGCAACTGGCCGAAGCCTATGAGCGTTTATTGCTCGATTGTATTCTCGGTGATTCCACGCTCTACGCTCGCCGCGATATGGCAGAGCGCGGATGGGAGATCGTGACGCCGATCCTCGAGGAATGGGCGGATACTAAACCCGATTTCCCGAATTACGAAGCAGGCACCTGGGGACCGAAAGCTTCGGATGAGCTTTTGGCAAAAGAAGACCGACGTTGGCGTCGACTGTAGTCGAGCATTAGAATAGGTGATTATGAGCAGCAATCTAGAACGACATCCTGTTAATGTGACGATCGGCAAGGGAATAAACGTTCCCGCGATCGAGGAAGAACTGAAGAGCCTGTGGGTTGAGGAAAAGACTGAGAAGGAAGATGCGGCAATTATGCGCGCGCGAGTGCTGAACCTGCTGGTATATCTGAACGACCAGGAAGAGGCGAACAGTCTGGACGACGTCCTGGCTGAAACAACGACTCATCATCCGGCACGCGCGTTAGTAATGATCGCGGACAGGCAGGCAAAAACTCCAGATCTTCAAGCATGGGTATCTGCAAGATGTATGCTTCGCGGCGCCAGCAAACAGGTGTGCTGCGAGCAGGTAACATTCCAGGTGAAAGGCGATCTGGAGCGAGAATTGCCCAGCGCAATCAATCCGTTGCTGGCACCTGATCTTCCAGTATTTCTCTGGTGGCGAGCAGTGCCTGACCTGGACGATTCGATGTTCCGCCATCTGGTCGATATGTCGGATCGCGTTGTAATCGACAGCGCCGAATGCCAGAACCCACGCCGCGATCTGGTGAAATTAAGCGAAGTTTTCAGAAACCGGCCGGACTGGCTTGCTATCAGCGATTTTAACTGGGCACGATTGACGCCGTGGCGAACGCTGTTTGCCAGTTTCTACGATGTTCCGGATTATCGATCCTATCTGGATAGAATCGATCAGTTAAATATCGAATACGTTCCGCCGGAATGTGGGAGCAATGATATTTCGCCGAAGGCTGTGCTTCTGGCAAGCTGGCTGGCCAGTTGCCTCGGCTGGCAGCTGGATATCGAAGCTTCTGAAAGTGACGGCGATGACAATCTCTTCTCGTTCAAAACAAAATCTGGAACCGTCGCTCTCAGGTTCTCGCCAGCCGAACAGGCATCCAGAATGAAAGGATGGGTTGCAAAGGCAACTTTGGGCGCTGCGAGCGGCAAGGCTTCATTCAGCGTCGAGCGCACTCCGGACGGGAAATGTTTAGCTACCGAAGTTATTGTCGAAGGCGAGAAACAACCCTCGCGTTTAATCGCCTATAGTGATTTAACAGAGGCCCAGCTGTTGAGTGGCGAACTGTCGCTGTTGAATAAAGACCAGATTTACGAAGATGCAGTAAAAATCGCAGGCCAGATCGGCGATGTTGAGCTAACACAAAGGTAGGCGACAAGGTCCAATCGAGTCGAAAGTACGGCTACAGTGTATCAGGGGGGGGTATTAATGATTCTGGCCGGGGACATTGGCGGAACCAAGACTAATCTGGCGCTGTTCGATACCCAGAATGACAAGCTCCATTTAGTTGAGCAGCGAAGCTTCAAGAGCAATGCTTATATGGATCTTGAAGCGATCCTGAAGGAGTTCATCGCCGAGTTCCAGCCGACATTCACGGCAGCTGCCTTTGGAGTTGCGGGCCCGGTTCTTAATGGAAGAGTTGAGGCAACCAATCTTCCCTGGATTATTAACGCAGGATCTCTGGCCAACCTGTTGAAATTGTCAAACGTAGGTTTGATCAACGATCTCGAGGCGAATGCATACGGAATTCCTCTGTTAGGACCAGAGGAATTCATCGTGCTGAATGAAGGCGACAAGACCCGAACAGGAAATGCCGGTTTGATTTCAGCTGGCACAGGACTTGGAACGGCCTGTATGTTCTGGGACGGACAAAAGCATGTGCCTTCGGCGTCCGAAGGCGGCCATCAGGACTTTTCGCCGAACGGTGAGCTGCAGGTTGAATTGTTGCGTTATCTGATGCGGCAGTTCGGACACGTCAGCATCGAGCGCGTAATATCGGGAATAGGTTTTTTGAATATCTATAAATTCCTGAAGGATTACGGGTATGCCGACGAGCCGGAATGGCTGGCGAAAGAAATGACGCAGGGCGATCCGAACGCGGTGATAACGAAGGCCGCGCTGGAGCGCAAATCAGAGTTGTGCATGAAGACTCTGGATCTGTTTGTTTCGGCATACGGCGCGGAGGCGGGCAATCTGGCATTGGTAGTGAAGGCGCTGGGCGGATTATATGTAGGCGGAGGAATCGCGCCCAAGATAATTGATAAGATGAAGGACGGCACCTTCATGGGCGCTTTCACCGACAAGGGCCGGTTGACGGGGCTGATGGCGACGATCCCGGTCAAAGTGATAATGAACGACAAGACCGCGTTGATAGGCGCCGCCAGTTACGCGCAGATGTATTGCTGATATAGCGCATTCGTCCCGATTGCGCGCATTTATTAACGACCACAATTTTGAAAGAAGTTACGGGTCCCACACAGGCGCAATCGAGACGAATGCGCCACATCGGAAAAAGGATTTGATTATGGACGTTCCAAACAATCGAGGACAAATGGAAATCCGCAACGATGCGGCCGATGTCGCAAAACGAGCCGCCGAGATATTTATCGAAGCAGCGCGCGAATCAGCCAACAATGGTCGCTTCAGCGTGGCGTTGTCAGGCGGATCAACACCGAAAGCTCTCTATTCGCTTCTGGCTGCTCCTCCGTACGTCGATCAGGTTCCATGGAATATCGTCCACCTTTTCTGGGGAGACGAACGGTGTGTTCCGCCCGATCATCAGGACAGCAACTATCGAATGACCAAAGAAGCGATGTTGACGAAAGTCCCGTTGGCGGAAAATCAAATTCATCGAATCGAAGCAGAGCTTGAACCGGATGTCGCGGCATCGAAATACAGTCAGGTACTGGAATCATTTTTCGGCGGCGTACCCAGATTCGATCTTGTATTGCTGGGGATGGGTGACGATGGACATACAGCGTCGCTGTTCCCGGGTACGAAGGCATTGCACGATAATGATCATCTGGTAGTTGCGAATTACGTCGAAAAATTCAAAACGCACCGAATTACGCTGACCGCGAAAGTCATCAACAATGCCGCACGGGTAAATTTCTTAATCGTCGGTGATTCGAAAACAAAAGTCCTGAAGGAAGTTCTGGAAGGCAATCGCGAGCCTGACCGTTTGCCATCGCAACTGATTCAACCGACCGATGGAAAGCTGCTGTGGCTGGTGGACCGCGCCGCAGCCGCTAATTTGAGCTTCGCCACTGGTGCGAGCAAATAATTGTTCACAAATGACCGGGGGTGTTTTGGACAACTCTGCGCTGGAAAGTAAACTGGAATCGTTAAAGGCGTTGGGAACTAGCGCAGCTTCAATAGAGCGTTGGCGCGATTTCATCTCGAACGCTCCGGCGGACCAGTTGTTCAGGACCAATGCTTTCGAGCTCGCCGCAAAATGGGGCGTCGATTACAGGCAGGTCCTTACTGACCTGATTCACGCAACAACTATCGGGTTGATGGAGTTGAACTGGGACGTCATTTGTCCAGGTTGCGCTTTCATAAACGAGCACGATCATTTGGAAACTGTAAAGGCTGAACAGACCTGCGGCAATTGTAATGGAACGTTCGAGGTCACATTCGACCATACGGTGGAAGTAACATTTTCAGTTCATCCCGGGATACGGCCGATCGCTCCGCACGAGATTCCGCAATTTAAGACGAATACCGGGAGAGTCGTTACTGGTCTTGATTGCGCGACGCTTCCGGCATTTCGCGAGTTCTTTGACACTCACGTTCTATCGACAACCGAATCGTTGAAGGTCAGCAACGTCGCAATACTTTTTACAGATATCAAAGGGTCTACGCAGTTGTACGAGAAGCTTGGCGATGCCAGAGCCTATCAGGCTGTTCATCGCCATTTCGAAGTTCTATTTAAAAATGTTTCGGAAAACGAAGGGGCGCTGATTAAGACCATCGGTGATGCAGTGATGGCCAGTTTCACTCAACCAATACAGGCTGTTCGAGCTGCGTTAGAGGCGCAACAGAGCTTTGCCGAATTTCGGCCGCTGATGCCCGACGTCGAGGATATGATTTCGGTCAAGATGGGAATTCATCACGGGCCATGTCTGGCGGTGACGCTCAATGACCAGATAGATTTTTTTGGCCGCACGGTCAACATTGCGGCTAGAACACAACAACAAGCAATTGGCGGCGAATTGTTACTGACAGAGGCGACATACAGTGACCCTGCTGTTAACAAGCTTCTGGCAGACAAAGGGATAACTGCAATTGGACTTCAGGCGAAGCTTCGCGGTCTATCAGAGACATTTGTGCTTTATAAAATTGAAGGCGCTGATACCAAGGGCATGATTTTTGCGACTTCATAGTCGCTCAATCAATAGAAATACTTCATCGTGACGGAGGAGGTATGGCACAACGAATTGTAGTTGGCAGCGACCACGCTGGTTTGCCAGCCAAAGAAGATGCCAAAAAACTGCTGACCGAACTTGGCTACGAGGTCGAAGACAAAGGAACTCTCACAGCCGAGTCGGTCGATTATCCCGATTATGCTGAAGCGGTCGGCCACGCTGTAATTCACGGAGAGGCCGATCTGGGACTCCTCTTCTGTGGATCAGGCATCGGCATCTCCATGGCCGCCAATAAAGTACCCGGCGTGCGAGCCGCTCTTGTATGGAATGAAGAGACTGCGCGACTGGCGCGCGAACACAACAACGCCAATGTCATGTGTATGGGAGCGCGTACAACGCCAGAGACAGAGTGGCATACCATCATCAAAGGTTTTTTGGCCGGCAAATATCTGGGGGGTCGCCATCAACAGAGAATAGACAAAATGGCGAAGATGGATGCAGAGAATCACGGTGAATAGATCATGTAGCGCAGGCTTCCAGCCTGCGCCGCAGGGCAGACGCTCAAGTTAACCGCAGCTTGAAGATATACCAAGGGCGCAGACAAGATGTCTACGCTACATCGGTTGACAAAATCGGTCCGTCGTTTTTTAATGAAATCCTCGCGAACATCTCGGGGTTGTGAATCTAAGTAGTTATTAAATCAGTTGTTTTGGGGTTTTGACAAAGCGACTCCTCCTCTGTTCGTAAAGGATAACTTGGAACCTTCGTTTGAGACGCGAAATCAGGAAGTTTGACAGCGAGCAAAACATAAGATGCCACAAGAGACCACCAATCATACTGCTGTTCTCAATGCCGTTCGCAGCATCAATGCTATTTCCGGAATACTGGCGATGCACGATGGCCATTTCGAGTACGAAATCGATCTGGAAGTGACGGTTTACGGTAGAAACTATAACGGTAAAAAAGTCGGACCATATATCAAACTGCTGACTTATGCCCCGGGCGAAGAGATCATCCATGAAGGCGATTGGGGCGGCAATACTTTCTATTTCGTTGCGCAGGGTCAGCCGGAAGTTTTCATTAACACTCCAAATGGCACAATGAAAGTAGCGGAACTGCCAAATGGAACACAGTTCGGCGAAATGTCTGTTCTGGCAGGCGTGCCAAGATCAGCTACAGTCAAGTCTCCAGCCGGCGCTTCGGTACAGATATTGGAAGTTCAACGCCCGGCGCTTCGACTCCTGCGCAAACTGCATGATTTCGGAGAAGCTCTCGACCGAACATATCGCAATCATGGTCGCGCCTCGGCTATTCAGGATTTGGCGGCAACGAAACAATTGACCCCTGAGGCAATTAAACAGATCGAGGCCGTTTCGGAATTTCGTGTCTATTCAAAAAATCACATCCTGTTCCGAATGGGCGATCCGATTACAAAAATATATATTCTGAAATCCGGATGGATTCGCCTTTCTGCTTCTGCAGAAGCTACGGCGCACAATTACGAAGAGTCCAGAAATTGGAGATTGGCTGCCAACGAAACATATATGGGACCGTCGCACTGTTTCGGCCTGGAAGGCGCCACAAGAAACAGTCAATGGCCGCAAACGGGCGTGCTGCTTGGCAGAACAGAAATTCTGGAAATATCTTTGTCAAAGCTGAGGCAGAACCCGGAGCTTCGCGAATTACTTGGCGTTACTCTCGCTCCAATTGCAATCAGCCCTGAAGCCGCAACGAAGCGATTGCCTTTGCCCATTGTCAGTTCACAGGACGAATTGATCGACACCGGTTGGGTCGACGGCACAAATCTCATGCTGATGGACATGAAATTGTGCGTCAGATGCGGCAATTGTTCGATGGCATGTCATAAAACCCATGGAAGGTCCAGACTGTTGCGACGCGGCATACATGTTCTGCGGCCTTACAAACCGAAAATCGGTTCCGGATTTCAAAGCCTGCTGTCACCTTCGGTCTGCATGCATTGTCAGGATCCGGAATGTTTGACAGGTTGTCCGACAGGAGCAATCTCCCGCGGATTCGGCGGTCAGGTAGAAATCACACATGCTACGTGTATTGGTTGCGGCGATTGCGCTACGCAGTGTCCGTACAACGCAATATCGATGATGCCGCGCAAACAGAAGGACGACGGACTGCACCTGAATATTTTTCAGGATTTATTGAGGCTGACTCCCGATCCGTTGCCGCCGCCGGTTGAAGTCAGCGACGATCTGGTCGCCAATAAATGCAATCTTTGCCAGGGCACAAAGCTGAATCCTCCGGGGGCTAAGACTAAGGCATATAGTTGCGAGCAAAATTGTCCAACGGGCGCGCTCTATCGAGTTGATCCTCGCACATATTTTGGTGAGATTCGACAGATCGAAGGCACGATTTTCAAGGACACGACCGCAACTGGCGCAAAGCGAACTTCGCACAAAGACTTCGGCAAACGGTTGATGCATCTGCTGGGACTGAGCGGCACGTTGATTCTCACGGCGCTCACCATTCTTGGAATGATGCGATATGGATTGTCGACGCCGTTGATTGGAACGTGGCTGGATATTCGATGGATTACGGGGCTGGTGGGTTTAGCGGGAATCGTCGGCGTGATGATCTATCCACTCAGGCGAAAAATATATAACCGAAAAGCCGGGCCGCTGCGTTACTGGATGCTGGCGCACAGTTATCTGGGTGTGATGGCCGGTGTCGTTCTGCTGCTTCACGGCGGATCGCAATCGGGTGGTGCATTGACAACTGCGCTGATGATTGCGTTCGATCTGGTAATCCTGACGGGATTATTTGGAATTCTCTGTTATCAAATCGCTCCGAGAATGTTAGCAAAGATCGAGGGTCAACCGCTGCTGATCGAAGATTTGACCGCTCGACGCGAAGAACTGGCCGACGAGATCGGAACGATCAGTGCCGCCGCTTCACCGCAAACTCAGGAGACGATAAAGAGACGCGTTCTTCCGCGATTTCTTTCCATCGGTTATCTGATGCGGCAGTATCTGCGAAAAGAGACGCTGGACCAGATGACTAGCGCGGCGCGGAACGATTTCCAATCGATTGCGAATACGTTGCCAGAAAGTGATCGAATGCCTTTCCTTCGCAGCGTAGAGGCTGCGTCAACATTGCGACGAATCGACGCGTTGGTTTATTTGCATCAGACGTTGAAGTTGTGGCTGGCGCCGCACGTGCTGGTCACTTCGTTGATGCTGGCGTTGCTGGCCGTGCACGTTGTTCAGGTTGTCTATTTCGCAGCGCGATAGTGAATCGGAGATTGAAGATCGGAAATTATGGCGACTAATAAATACATAATAACCCGTTTGGATCTGAGCACTGACCCGATCGCCATCGAGAGCGAGGGCCTGACGATTGGACGATTGGTCGGTAACGATCTGGTGTTGAATCATCCGACTGTTTCCAGGACTCAGGCTGGTATTAAGAAAGTTGATAATCTTTTCTACATCTTCAATCTTTCGTCAAACGGTACGCTGCTGAATGGCAGCCTGGTCGAGACAACACCGATAGCCGACGGTGACGTTATTCAAATCGGTCCATTCTTCCTGCGTCCGACATATAAAGAAGATGGTCTGGCAATCGAAGTCGAAATGACCATCAAACCATTGCCGATCGAAGCAGGTGCTGAGACTTCGACGGGCGCGCCGGAAGACGCGGGCAAGACGGTTAAGCTGAATGCCGCGTTGCTGGCGCAGCTTGAAAGCCAGGCGCGACCTGGAGGAACGAGGAAATTACCCGGAACAGGAGCGTTGACTGGAATGCTTTCGGGCGTTGACCAGGAAGCGCTGAAAGTTTTCTGGGATAAACGAAAACGCGAAGCCGGAAAATTGGCCGAAGAATCGCCCCTGAAACCGAAGAGCGGCAAGCGCGTAGGAAAAGCTCAATTCAACTGGCGACCGACGCGCGATTTGCAACGGCCATGGCCGCGCGGAGTCTTTTTCTGGAGCACCGGCATCGTCGCGTTCTTTGCGCTGGCTTCGTTGTTTGCGTTCAAAGATGCGTATTCACCTGGAGCGCTGTCGACTGCGCACGCGGCTACCAAGCTTTCCATGACTCCCGCGATTGCAAAGCAGGCTAATTCGGCCGCCTGTTCGACCTGTCATTCTGTTACCGGATCGATGGCCAGCAACTGCGCCTCGTGTCATAACACGGAAGCATTTCATTCAGACGTTTCGAAGAAGCACATGGCCGCGGGGTTGACGTGTACTGACTGTCACGATGAGCATAAAGGACGCGGGTTCAGCCCATCTGCAGTTGCCAATGACAGGTGCACTTCGTGTCATCGCGACGGTGCAGTTTCAAATGGCAAGATTCTGCATACGCCTCACGGCGGTACCCTTGGTTATCCCGTTGCGAATGGAAATTGGACGTGGACAGGAGTAACGCAGTCTCAATGGGTGAACAAAAAGCTGTCCGGCAAAGCGTCCGACTTCAGCCCCAAAGATCAATTTCACTTGATTCACATCGCGGGCAATGCTGACCAGCGGGGTCAAACAAAGTGTGGCGATTGCCACACTGCGGGATTCGATCCAAGCAACATAAAGACAGGCGTGCAGGATTCATGCGCGCAGTGTCATACCGTGAATTATAAAGTAAGCAGCTCAAACAGCGCTGTCGCGGGATGTATTGGTTGTCACGCACAACACGGCGAGCAGAAGGAATTCAAAGCATCGACTAGACAGGATGTTGCTACGCAAACCAATGCGGAGCCGCCTTCTCCGCCAAAGTGATGGACGAGGTTCCGCGGCTTTGCCGCCCTGATGTGCACTGAGTCTATGACTCAGGGGAAATGATTGATTAGTATTTTGCGGCTAAGCCGCTCACTGGCGGCATAGCCGCTAAAGCAAAATCGTTTTGCAGAAGCAGGAAACTTGCGCTCTTTTTGAAACACTATGAAGCGTTCACAGTTCGTATTCATTATAGTTCTTCTGGTAGCTTTGCTGGCGATCGGCATGGCCGTTCACACGAGCTTTACCTTTGGCGGAGTGCCGTGGTTTGGGTGGATCGGATTCGTGCTGCTGGCCAATTTCATGGCGGTCGGACTAGTCTTCTATGACACCGGTCGTCGGAAGTCCAGGGTATTCACTGCGCTGAAATCAGCCAAGGCGCCGGAAAAAGTCGCTGAGGCAAAAGCTGCTGCGCAACCGTCGGCTCTTGATCCGGACGGACCTCCGTATCCTCATCCAGTGATCAACGCGCAGACATGTATCGGTTGCCACGCGTGTGTTGAAGCGTGCCCGCATGATGTGCTGGCTATCGTGAACGGTATTTCCACCACCGTGGCTCTGGATCAATGTATGGAGGATACAAGTTGTCAGGTCGAATGCCCGACCAGTCCGAAATCCTGCATCGTTGTTAATACGACGAAGCCAATTCCTGAACGCAAAGTTCCCAGCCGCGATCAGAAATTCATGACCAATGTTCCCGGCGTTTATCTGATCGGTGATGTGAGCGGAGTGCCCCTGATTAAGAACGCGATTAACGAGGGCGGCGGAGTTATAGACTACATTGTCGAAGATCTCAGGGCCGAGGGGGCGAACCCAAACGCTGATTACGATGTAGCTATTGTCGGAATAGGACCAGCAGGATTGTCAGCAACGGCAATCGCCAAACAGAGAGGTTTAAAATATGTGGCGATTGAGCAGGACCAGGTCGTTGCGACAATTCAGGCTTACCCTGCAGGTAAGTATGTATTCTTCAAACCTGATACGGTCGAGACAATGGGTGGTATTGCTCTGCCTGGACCGGGCGGCGTCAAAGAAAACATGATCCAGGCTTGGATGGACACGATTATGTCCCACGATCTGAAAATCAATGAATTCGAAAGCTGCAAAGGCGTCAAGAAAGAAGGGGACGTTTGGGTCGTGTCAACAGTTGCCGACAAAACCAAAGATAAGAATCAATATAAAGTCCGCCGCGTAATCCTGGCCATTGGCAATCGCGGCACTCCGATGAAGTTGAGAGTTCCAGGCGAAGATATAAGAATCACCGTGACGCCGACCGAGCCCGTGCTTCCTTCGTTCTGCAACAAGTGCGGAGGAAAACGTAAACCCGACACCGATCTCTGTGAAAAATGCGGCGCACAGTTAAAAGCTCGTATTCGGGCTCCATACGAGGATGACAAGGTCAAATTTAAGCTGAGCGATCCTAACGATTACAAAGGCAAACACTGTATTGTCGTTGGCGCGGGCAACTCGGCGATTGAGGCTGCGGTTGACTTGGCCGCGTTTCGCTCTGCCGATGGCACGAAGATCACAGGATGGCGTGACAATACCGTTACGTTAATTATTCGAAGCGACTTCAAAGGCGATCTAAAACTAGGCAACAAGATGCTCTGTTACGAATGTATCGACGAAGGAAAGATCAAGGTCTATTTCCGCTCGACGATCAAAGAGATTACTCCAGGTGAAGTCACGTTGATGGATGCACGTGAACGCGATCCAAAGACGGCGAAGGAAAAAGCGCGGATCAAGAATGATTATGTCTTCGCATTAATCGGCGGCGACAAACCGACAAAGTTCCTGGAAGGTATCGGGATAAAGATTGGATGAAGAGCAAAGGACGCGGATTTAACGGATCGGGACGGATTTTCGCGGATTCAGATCCGTTTTAATCCGTCGCAACCGCTAAATCCGCGTTCTTTGCTCTTCTGCCTTCATAAGTAGCGGCCTTATTTGCTCTGCTCGGTCAGAATTCCTTCTTCATAAGCGTTGATTAACCGCTCCAGCAACTTGATATTTTCTCTAACCAAATCGCCCTCTTCAGTGTTCGAGATAAGTCGCGGCCGCGGGTAAGATCGTATCGGTGTGACCTTTGGGACAATGTCGGCGCCTGATGTTATCGCTTCAGTAATCGATTCGAAGTGATGGTGTTCTGCTAAATCGACCCGGTCCGGAGCGAGCACCAGCGTATAACCGCGGTCACCATAAGCTTCTGAAAAGGCTCCGTCGATAGTTATTGCATTGCCGCCGCGTTTCAGCGGTTCTTCGCCTTTATCGACTCGCACGGGAACGTGACCGTTTACGATCAGACCGTCCTGTTCGACACCGAATTCCGCGCAGATCCTGTTGCAGAAATTCGCATCGTGAATCAGTTTGAAGTAAGGATTCTTTGTTTCGACCTGAGTCTGTTTGTCTTCGACAAAGTAAGTCTCGAATGTGGCCATTCGATCTTTACCGAATAACGGCGACGTCGGACCCGTCCACAAATACCAGAGCCAGTCTTTGTCTTCTTCCGCGGCCTCACGCCCCTTTCGGAAAGCGCGTCTGACAATCAGCTCCAGGGCATCGAACATCGCTCTGCCTTTGCGTTCAACGCCGTCGATTGAAAGCGGCAGATCATTTCCATCTGCGTCGACTGGCACGCAGCCATGGAATATCACAGCCTGATCGCGCCGCAGCCACATTGTCCCGTGTTTGACGACAAATGACATCTGCTCCCACAAACGCTCGCTTGAAAGAAACGATTCCTTCAAACGATCCATACATGCTTTTTCTTCAACGGAAAGCGCATAAGGATCATCCGGGTTAAGAGTCGGCAGGTATTTGTCGCGAAGAGGATAGACCTTGCCGTCGATTTCGACGGTACCTTCTTTGAGATCTATACGATGAAGCAGATTTCGATGCTCCATCTGCCAATCCGGATGACGACGACTGGCTTGTCCTTCCAGTTTGAACTGGATAATCGAAATGGCCTTTTGCATTCGCGCCATTATCAAATCGTCGCGAAGACCAACACCTTTGGTTTTGAAAAGGTCCGCCGGATCGTCGCCGTAAACGGTGCGCGCCAGCTTTTCCAGCGGAGCAGCGATTACACCGAACCCTTCCTCAAGCTGTGACAGTCGTCGATATCGCAGAGAAATCCGCATCACTGTTGCGATCAGAGCTTCCTGACCGAGGCAGGCGCCCATCCACTCGGCATCGTGATTTCCCCAGGTGAATGAGACTTTCGGTTGCTGCATCAGGTACCCGATTACTCTGTCGACTCTTGGTCCGCGATCACCCAGGTCCCCAGCAACAATCGTTTCAAAGACTGAGAGATTGCGAACAAGACGCGACGCCGCGCGGACTATCCACAGGTCGTTGTCGTGAACGGTCAGAGCGTCGATCATCAGGTTGACGTAATCAGGACCTCGACCTTTGCTGTCTTCGACCAGCAGCTCTTGAAACAATTCTCTGCATTCAATCGGAAACAAACCGGTGACGTAATCGTGGCGGTAACTTCGGGCAAGCGACCTGACAATTTCGAATTGCAGACGCAGAGTTCGCCTTACCCATTCGCGACGGCGATCAGGATCAACGAGACTCGGTTTCAAATAATCAATCGTTTCGCGCGGATAATAGAGCACCGCAAGAAACAAACGCAGCTCATCGGCAGACAGTCTTTCGCCAAGCAGAAATTCGACCAGCGGTCTCAGGCTACCAGAGGCATTATTGATAATGTGCCGGAGCTTTTTGTATTCACCGTGAACGTCGCTGACAATGTGAACAACGCGCTTTGGCAGTGACAGCAACGCCTTTAATGCCGAGCTCTCTGCCAATGCAGTCTCAATTCTTGGATAAAGTCTGGATAATGCCTGGAGTTGTGACATCTCGGCGGGATCGGCGAAGATTGACATCGAAACCTCCTCTGCAAAACATACAATCGGCTCGCAGCCTGTTACACCCCTAGCTTCGCCATTCGTCTATTAGCGAAGCGATCAATCCTGTCCAGCCGGTCTGGTGTGAAGCACCAAGTCCCATGCCGGTATCGCCATGAAAATACTCATAGAAGAGTATCAGATCGCGCCAATGCGGGTCGTTCTGAAATTTCTGATAGTTATCGTGAACCGGTCGTTTACCTTCGCTGTTGCGCGTGAAGATGCTGATCATTCGATTGGCAAAACCCTTTGCCATTTCGTCAAGAGTTACGGCAGGCTCTCCTTCAACCGGACTGTTTATTTCCAGCAGGTGACCGTACGCCCTGCCAAGTTTACGCAAAGATTCAATCATCATGAAGCTGGTCGGAAACCACAAGGGGCCGCGCCAGTTTGAGTTGCCGCCCTTCAACATCTCTTTTGATTCGGCCGGTTCATAACCAACTTTGTTTCCGGCAAATTCAAAAGGATGCTGTTCGTGGAATTTCGAAAGACTTCGCAAGCCATAGTCAGAGCGAAATTCCGCCGGATCCCAGATTCTCTCCAGCAATAGTTTCATTTGCTTTTCATCGACTATTGCCAGAATATGGACTTTCTTTCCGTCGCGCTCAATCGTTGTAACGCATCGCTGAACGATATCCTGTCGGTTCTTCAAAAACCAGTTGAGATTTGAGGTGAATTCCGGGAACGGTTTGATCCAATCTTCTTCGAGTCTTTCCACTGCGTAGAGCGGCACCAATCCCACTAAAGAACGAACCCGGAACTTGTGAAACGTTCCGTCAGCGTAACGAAGCACATCGTAAAAAAACCGGTCCTTTTCATCCCAAAGCTGGTAATCGCGATTGCCCATGTGCTTCATTGCGGCGCCTACATAGACGTAATGCTCGAAGAATTTCGTTGCCAGTCCTTCGTATGCCTTGTTTTCCCTGGCGAGCTCAAGGGCAATGCGCATCAGGTTCAGGCAGAACATTCCCATCCAGCCTGTCGCATCGGACTGTTCGAGTCTTGCGCCGTTTGGAAGCTCGTGACTGCGATCGAGAACCGTAATGTTGTCCAGTCCCAGGAAGCCACCTTCGAAGACGTTGTTTCCCTCACTGTCTACTTTGTTGATCCACCATGCAAAATTGATCAGGAGTTTGTGAAAACACTTTTCAAGGAAGATGCGATCAGCTTTGCCGGTCTGGATGCGGTCCATGTTGTAGACGCGCCAGACTGCCCAAGCCTGCACTGGAGGATTTAAATCTGAGAATTCCCATTCATAGGCCGGTATCTGCCCGTTGGGATGCTGAAACTGTTCGAACATCAACAGCCACAATTGCTCTTTGGCGAACGCCGGATCGATTCGCGCAAGAGGAACCGTGTGGAAAGCGAGGTCCCACGCCGCGAACCAGGGGTATTCCCATTTGTCCGGCATCGAAAGAACACGCATCGAGTTCAAATGCAGCCAGCGATAATTGCGTACGTGTCGACGCGATTCGGGCGGAGGCCAATTCGGATTATCGCCGTCCAGCCACACGTTCACGTCGTAAAGATAGATCTGTTTGCTCCACAGCATTCCGGCGAATGCCTGACGCTGAATTCGCTTTTCATCGTCCGAAGCTTTCGGGGGATGAATCGAATCGTAAAACTCGTCGGCTTCCTTGAGACGGGTTCCGATAATTGTATCGACGTCGCTGAGTGGCGCACGAAGAGCCTTATCCGATAAACGCAACTTGATCACGACGGAGCCGCGAGCAGGAACATTCAAATCGGCGTAATGAAAGCAGGCCTTCGTTCCTATCTGCTCAGGGTTTACGCAATCTTCACCATCGATGACGTACCGGTGAAAAGCATCTTTCACGTACCGGCTGCGACTCTGCGCGCCAGGCCCCCAAACGCGAGGGCCGTTTGTTTCATTGTCGGTAAACAAGACCTCGGCATTCGCATCGCCGTATAAATATCTTTTACCGAGCGAATAATCGAAAGGCAGGTTCGGTATAGGATCAGCAGTGGCATCCGACGCTTCAAGACTTTTGAATTTGGGTCCGGCTGAACCGACCTTTATGTTCGGCTCTCGCTTTGCCTCTGGCCACCACGCCCAGGTATTGCGAAACCACAGTTGAGGCAAAACGTGAATCGGCGCATCTTCGGGACCGCGATTGCATACTTCTATTCGAATACAAATATCTTCAGCATCGGCTTTCGCGTATTCGACAAAGATATCGAAATAACGATCGTCATCAAAAATTCCCGTATCTAATAATTCGTATTCTGAGCCTTTGCCCTGTCGCTGACGATTCTCTTCGATCAATTTAACGTATGGGAATTCGGCCTGAGGATATTTATAGAGATACTTCATGTAAGAGTGAGTGGGGGTTGAGTCCAGGTAGAAGTAATATTCTTTTACGTCCTCGCCGTGATTGGCCTCGCTTGGGACCAGTCCGTACAATCTCTCTTTCAATATCGGATCGCGGCCATTCCAGAACGCCAGCGCGAAAACAAGAAGCTGATACCGGTCACAGATTCCGGCCAGGCCGTCTTCGCCCCAGCGATAAGCCTTTGAACGAGCGAGATCGTGCGGGAAATAATCCCAGGCCGTTCCATATTCGCTATAGTCTTCTCGAACGGTTCCCCACGCACGCTCTGAAACGTAAGGCCCCCATTTGCGCCAGGGTGGTATTGGGGATGTAAACGGTTCTTGCAGTCGCTCCTGTTCTTTAGTCGGCATGAAAAAAGTCACTCCGGATCAAAAGCCAAAAATATTTAGAGATCGAAAATCAAGTTTGAAAACGACGGGCTCAAGCGGTGCAACCTCGAAACGCATTAACGAATGGCAGAAATGAGGCTTACCGCCAAATGATCAAATCCAAGTTACAAGACAGGAAATAAATGTCTCACAAATGGAGCGACGGCAGGTCTGAAAAGTTACTACAATAGAGCCCGAAGGGCTCGCAGCTAATAGCCGGTGGTGGCATCGCCACCGGAAAATGCCAGTTTGCGCTTCGACCCTGAAAGGTTCGTACCTGCGTTGATGCGCGACCCCTTCAGGGTCGGAGTTTCTGGCTTATGTTCCGTGGGTGTCGCCTCGCTCTACCCACGGCTATTAACTTTAACCACTTCGTGGTTATTGGCCGTATCTTTCAGACACGCTTCTAAACCTTATAGTTCTCTAAATCATCAATGATAGAGTCGTCGCTAAGCCTGCTTATCAATACGCTTAATAACTTTGCTCGGATCGCCGACTGGCTGTTGCGACTCTGTCTCTTGTCGGCCGAACTTGTCGGAAACAGCGTCAGGTTCAATATCGGAATCCGATTCCAAATTCAGATAGTTGAGCTTTTTCTCATCATTTGCGGCGGCCGGCCTTTTTCGCGTCACCCTGCGAATAAGCAGCGTTCCTAATGCGCAAATCAGAACAAAGACAAGAAACAAATTTATCGTTTGGTTCAATCCAAACGTCGGATCAGCCGAAAGCAACGTGTAGATGAAAAAGAAAAAGAGAGCAACCGCAAGGATAAAGAACATCTCTATATTCTTCATCTAACGCTCCCTCTTACAGCCGGATAATAGACATTGCCCCTGACTCGCATGGATCGCTTTATCGCCACAAGCAAGTCAGGGACATTATCTCGAACGCTACTTTTGCTGCTGCTCCAACAGTTCTTCCCACTCTGTGTGGATTGGACCCTGTCCGGGTTTGTCGATGCGTTCGTATGTATGCGAGCCGAAGAAATCTCGCTGCGCCTGCGTCAGGTTCAGCGGAAGATTCGCGGTTCGATACATATCGAAATAATTCAAGCTGCTGGCCATCGCCAGAACCGGCACGCCGCATTGCATCGCACTGGTCACGGCCATTCGCCAGTTCGGCTGCGCTTCTTCTACCCATGCCTTGAAATCGGGATCAAGAAGCAGGTTCGGCAAATCGGCTCGACGTTGATAAGCCTGCTTGATCTTGTCCAGGAACTGCGCCCTGATAATGCAGCCGCCTTTCCAGATGCGGGAAACTTCGCCAAGGTTAATGTTCCAGTTCCAGTTTTCAGATCCTTTGCGAATCAGATTCATTCCCTGCGCATAAGAGCAGATCTTTGACGCATAGAGGGCATCGTGGATCGCATTGATCATCGCTTTTTTGTCGCCGGTGAATTTCGAACGGTCGGGCCCCTTGATCTGTTTGTTGGCTTCAACGCGCTCGTCCTTGCGTGAGGAAAGAGTTCGAGCATCAACCGATGCGTTTATCGTCGGAACGACGATGCCCAGATCCAGTGCGATTTCGCTGGTCCATTTGCCAGTTCCCTTTTGGCCAGCCTTATCGAGAACCAGATCGACCAGCGGTTTCTTAGTTTCAGGATCCTTCACGCGCAGAATCTGTCCGGTGATTTCAATCAGGAAGGACTGTAATGTTCCTTGATTCCATTCGTCAAAGATGTCGGCCATCTCTTCAGCTTCAAGACCGAGCACATTGCGCATCATGTCGTAGGCTTCGGCTATCAACTGCATGTCGCCATACTCGATGCCGTTATGAACCATCTTCACAAAATGGCCGGCGCCGTCGGGACCAATGTAGGTCACGCAAGGACCGTCGTCGACTTTGGCCGCGATAGCTTCCCATATCGGGCGAATCTGTTCGTAAGCTGCCTTGTCGCCACCGGGCATCAAACTTGGTCCCCACAACGCGCCTTTTTCACCACCCGAAACTCCAGAGCCGATAAAATTCAATCCTTCGGCCTTCAATGCTTTTTCGCGTCGCTGAGTGTCGGCGAAATATGAATTGCCGCCGTCGATGATGATGTCGCCTTTTTCCAGGTAAGGCTTTACCTGCTCGATCGTCCAATCAACTGGATCGCCTGCTTTCACCAGCAGGATCATTTTCCTCGGACGTTCAAGCGATTTGACAAAATCCTCCGGCGATTTTGTGCCGATCACTTGTTTGCCGGCGGCGCGCGCTACAAAATCGTCTACTTTTTTCGGATCACGATTGAACACTGCTATCGGGTAGCCGTTGCGCTCGATGTTCATCGCCAGATTCTCACCCATTACGGCAAGGCCGATCATACCTATCTTGGCTGTCTTTGTGACTTTCTCGGGTGTTGACATTACTTCCTCCTCTAAAAACGAAATGCGAAATCTTGAAGATTAACCGACGGGCGACATAACGACCTTTGCCGCTGGATGGCTAAAGGTCTAACTTTCCCAGTGGCCTATTCTACCCTCGAATCGCTAGAATCTACGAATCAGACCGGGACGCAAAAGATAATCGCTAGTCCCCGCACATAAATCGAGAAACGAGAGTCTTTCCAGCAGTTTCCTGAGCCGAATAATAACCCAATAAACGGGCCAATAACAAGCAGGGATTTCGGGTTTAACACTGGCGCAGATCCTACGAAGGAAGTTCAAATTTGGCCTATTTCAGCGGCAAATACTCGACTACGTTTGTCATCATGCTCGGCTCGTAAACTTTCGCCATTAGCTCCAGATCCTCAACGCACTGCCCTATAATCATCTCTTGTTGATGTATATATATATTACTCCGGAGAATTCCCTGTCTTTTTTCTGTCGTTTGTTGGCTTCGGCCAGAAGGTCCCGATCTTCCGTAAAGAGGCTGCGCTGCAAAGCGGTCGCTTTGTCCAAAAGTTTTGAATCTATTAATGTTGTTGTGTGATCCTCCTGAGCGGTCAGAACATCAACTCCGCGGAGTCTCAGTCCCATCATAATGGCATACGGAACATGGACATCCATGTACAACTTGATTGCCATCAGAGCCGCCCGAGCTCGCGCAGATGCCTTCTTCCAGGCGTGTCTTTGGCTTGTTCAGCCAGCGCCCTCACTTCTTTAACCTGTTCGGCGATTGCGGCATCTATCTCTGCCTGGTGATCATAATAGTAGGCGAGTGCCGAATAGATTTGAGCCATCGAAAGGTGAGGATGCTGGAAATGAATTTCTTCAGGGCTCCACCCCTGGGCGGTCTTATCCAAGGCAACTTCGATGACTTTCGTATTGGCGCCAGCAATCCAGGCAACACCGCGCTCATCCAATTCGATATGGGTTTCTAAAACAGCAGCCATATTCGCTACCTTCTGTATCTGAAGCTCTACGCTTCTATTATCTACATTATAAATGAAATTGTGTTCATCAGAAATCGCTATTGTGGTTCTTGAGCTCAGATCCAACAAAGACAGGCTCAGGAATGAGGTTTACGCCAAATTTGTCTTTTACGTCGGAAATTATTCGAGTTGCCAGTTCGCTAATTTCTCGTGCTGTTGCTCCATTGCGATTAATTATCGCCAAGGCATGCTTTGATGAAAGTCCGGCATTTCCAAACACGTAACCACGAGGAAAACCTGACTGTTCGATCAGCCAGGCGGCCGATAGCTTTATCTTACCGTCAGCGGCGGCAAAAAATGGCATATCAGCACCCTGCGGCGCGCGGCGGCGGGCTCTGGTTTTTATCTGTTCGAACTCTTCGTTCGTTACGACAGGATTCACAAAGAATGATCCTACACTGCGCGAATCAATATCCGCTGGGTCGAGGACCATTGCTTTGCGACGGCGTATTGTGAGTACTGCTTCGCGAACATCGATCAGGGACGGTTCACTCTTGCCGGCGCTGGAAAGATAACGTTGCAGTTCAGCGTATCTGATTGCGGGAGCTCCATTCGGTCTGAGCCGATATGTGACGCGGGTAATAATAAATCGATCGCGGTCTCCGATTTTAAATCGACTGGTCCTGTAACCGAATTCACAATCTGAAGCCTCGATTTCAACAATCTGTCCGCTTCCAGTGTCAAGCGCCGTCACCGAAACAATCGTCTCGCTGACCTCCTGGCCGTACGCACCTACGTTCTGAATAGGAGTAGCTCCGATGCGGCCGGGAATTCCTGACAAACATTCGAGACCTGCCCAGTTTTTCTCGACGCAAGCTTTTACAAACGCATCCCATTCCTCGCCAGCGCCGGCGGTTATCGTGACCGTGTCAACGGTTTGATTGATCCGGATACCGCGAATATCAATTTGAATAATCAGTCCCGGGAAACCGGAATCGGCAATCAAAACATTACTGCCGCCACCAAGTACGAAGAATGGCAAGTCGCGTGATTTCGCCCAGCTAACGGCCGAAGCCAGAGATTCGGCCGTTGCAGCTCTGATAAAGTATCGGGCAGGACCGCCAATTTGCAAAGTTGTGAACTGGGATAAGGGAACGTTTTCCTGTATCAGGTGATCAATCTCAATCCGATGTTCTTGCAATTCAATTCTCACGTTTGAACAGGGCCCAGTGATTATTGGAAGTAGTCTCGCGGTCTACGCCCTCATAACGGTTGTTGAGAAGACGATCGTCAAGAATGTGTCCCTGCAGCCAGATGCTGCCGCGCATAGTCAGTCCGATCTGCGGAGCTTCGTTCAAATCCGTCAAATTGATCAGAACTTCGAGATTCATCAAGCCGACATCGACGTCCGCAATCACAATATCGCCGCCGGATAAGGGATTTCTGACAATCCGATAATCGACGATCGGTCCGCAAATCGAATAGTCATTTTCAGTGCCACGGCTGGTCATTATCAGGCGTGGCTCTTTCTGTCGCCGCAGGATTCTGCAGTAGTATGCGAGCCCTGCAAGAGAGACATTCAAGCTATTTTTCTTAAAAACCTGGGCGTCAACTTCGGTCAAATTCTGGAGACCAAAATTGACGTGCGAGCTCGTACCGTAAAGTTGTCCTGACAGATACGCTCCGCCCTCTTCATCAACTTCAGTCAATTCCCAAGGCGAAACCCCGTAGAGCCTGGTGCTTCGATAGCCAGGTCGGCAATCGGCGCAAAAGATACCCTGCTTCGTTTCGTGCATAACCGCCCAAACTTCCAGACCTTCACCCAGGCGAAGACATCGGCCATGAATAAATGCTCCGCGACGGTAGATACTGCTGCGCGAGCCAGTCGTATCAACATACTCTACCAATTGATCGAGAGCTGCCGAGTTCGGCAGTGAAAGTCCAATGGCTTCAAAACACTCGCCCATAGACTAAAAAACCTGAGTGATAGAATTGCCTTAATGACTGAATTAGTGGACCTGACTATTCTTTTTTCGGCGTATCAGCTAATTCGGCTTCCAGCTTGTATTCCTTGCCATCGCGAACGATCGTCAACGACACTTTCGCTCCTGGCGGTTTCGCCGCGATTGCGCGATTGAACTGACCGGTTGAAACAATATCGACGTCGTTCAGCTTGACTATGAAATCATCCTTTCGAAGCAGCGCTTTTGAACCAGGCGTTCCATAAAGGACTTTCTCGACCAGGATTCCTTTTCGCTCTGAAGCCAATCCCTTCATTCGCCGCTGAAGAGGCGTGGTATCGGACGTCTCTATTCCCAGATAGCCACGGGAAACTCTGCCATGTTCGATCAACTGCGACGTTATATCTTTCATTATGTTGATCGGAATGGCAAAACCGATCCCGCTGTACAACCCTGATTCTGACAGAATGATCGTATTCATTCCGATGATTTCACCGCGAGCGTTAACCAGTGGACCGCCGGAATTCCCAGGATTGATCGCGGCATCGGTCTGAAGAAAATCATCGTAATCGCCTTCGATTCCCGTCCTGCCTTTTGCGCTGATGATTCCGAGAGTGACTGTATGATCGAGACCGAGCGGACTGCCAATCGCTATAACCCATTCACCAACACGAACCTTGTCACTGTCGCCAAGTACCGCGGGCTGCAGAGGAGTATCGCCGGGATTTATCTGCAAAACCGCGATGTCGGTCGCTTCGTCGTAGCCCTTAACGTCGGCTCGCTGACTGCGCCCGTCGGGCAGGATAACCTGAATTTGTTCCGCGAGTGTCGGTTTATTGTCGGCTTTACCACGATCTTTTTTGTCTTCTACGGAAATGACGTGGAAATTTGTGACGATCAACCCTTTTGAGCTGAGAATAAAGCCTGAGCCTGACGCAGGAGAGCCGTTACCGAAAACCTTTATGTTCACTACGACTGGATCCAATTTTTCTGCGACGCCGGCGACATCCAGAACAACGGTCGGAGCGCCTTCCAGAGGCTTCATCGATTGTCGAGATTGTTCGGTCTGCGGTTTCGCCTGCTGCACTGCTGATACAGTAGAACACATCAAATCGACACCCAGGATTGCCGCGGAGCAATTGATAAGGACAAAGAACAGGAAACCTTTCAGATATTGACGCATAGGTTCGCTCTTATTTCTTTTTTGGTTTCGGCAGCTCGAATTTGGGGACGCGCACGCGTTTGCCGCGCCGGTTTCGAACAGGACCATAATCCGGAGCCTGCCCTGACCGCACCATTTGCGCGAACAGGTCCAGATCGTAATCGCATTCGCGCGCCATTTCCTCGCGAATGGCGTGCAACTCTTCTAAAAATCTAGGCTTAGGGTACATCGATAAAAGTTTAGCATAAAGTCGTAATCGTCGTGTGGACTTTAGTCCGCGTAAAATGGAAACCTACAAAATAGGGGAAATCAATGAGATTCTTAACGTCGCGAGCTCCAGATTTTGCACTCATTAAAGTCCGCACGACTATTTGAACCACGTCTCTCTTGTTGTATAGTTTTTGGGTAATCTTTTGCTGAATGATGCATTGAACTTTTGGCCTGCGTTATCGTTATATTTCTTGCCGATAATATTTCAGATATATCCACGAAAGTTTGACGGTCGTTAATCGCGCAGCGATAGAGAGACAAATTTAATCGAACGGGAAACTCAAATTATGAAACGTGTTGCGAATAGGCTCTTGATCTTTTGGGCAGTTCTGCAGTTGCTCGCGTTCAGCGCGCCAGCCCAACAGCAGACACCGATTGCCAAAGAGGGCTCGTCTGTAACATCAGACAAGGCGGCAGAAGTCCGCCAGCAGACATTTGAAATCGTCTGGAAAACTGTCAACGAGAAGCATTTCGATCCGAATTTCAACGGCGTCGACTGGAAAGCAGTACACGAGAAATACGCTCCGCTGGTTGCGGCAACAAAGACGGATAACGAGTTGTATCCGATTTTGAGCAATATGCTGAAAGAACTGAAAGAGTCGCATTTCGCAATAATCCCTCCCAGTGCTGATAAAGGTGAGGAGAACGCAAGTAAACCAGGTGATGCGGGAGTTGACGGCGATCTGGGAATGGATGTTCGCGCCATTGGTAATCAAATTGTCGTAACGCAAGTGCTGCCAAAGTCCACAGCCGAAAAGGCTGGATTAAAGCCCGGATTCATCATCGATGCAGTAGATGATAAGCCTCTGAACGAAATGTTCAAACGCGTGGAAGAACGCCACGAGCATCCGCAGTTAGCCAAGCTTCTTCTCGCGCGCGGGGCTTTGGCACAACTCGAGGGTCCGGTCGGATCGACGGTGAAAGTGCATTACATCGACGGCAACGGCGACAGTCATGATGTTAACGTTAAGCGGCAGCCTCAGCGCGGCGAGCCGGCAAAATTTGGAAACCTACCGATAGAGTATGTGGAATTTGACGCGCACAAACTGAAAGACAACATAGGTTACATTCAGTTCAACATCTTTCTGATGCCCACGCTTGAGCCTTTCAAATCGGCTATGAAGGAATTCAAAGATTCTCCCGGAGTCATCATTGACTTGCGTGGCAACCCGGGCGGACTCGGCACTCTTTCTTCAGCGATGTCCCGAGAGTTTTTCAAGGAACAGACTTCGCTGGGCACAATGAAAATGAGAAACGGCAACCAGAACTTTGTTGTCTTCGCAAATCCGAATGCCTACCAGGGCACTGTTGTGATCATTACTGACGAAGGCAGCGCCAGCACATCTGAAGTAATGGCAGGCGGACTGCAGGAATTGAAAAGGGCTATTATCGTCGGCCAGACAAGTGCTGGTGCTGTCCTGCCGTCGTATATCGAAAAACTGCCCAACGGAGCGGTTTTACAGTTTGCGATCGCGGATTACAAAACGCCAAAAGGTGTTCTGCTCGAAGGCGTTGGTGTCCACCCTGACTACGAAGTGCCGTTAACCAGAGCGAGCCTTCTGGCGGGTCACGATGCGGCTCTTGAAAAAGCGATAGCCGTGATCGAGGAAATGAAAAACAAAAAATAATTCGGTTAAAGGAATTCGAAAGGAATTAATTGGATGAATACGAAATCACGTATAGCTGTAATGGCTTTTACTCTCTTGGTTATTTCGATTGCCGCATTCGGTCAAACCGGACCAGCCGCAAAGAAATCGATGGGTGATCTGACCGCCGAGCAGATTATTGCAAAAAGCATTGACGCGACCGGCGGAAAAGCTGCAATGGATAAGATCAAGACTACGGTGACGAAAGCTACAATCGAAGTGGTCGGTCAGGGACTCACAGGAACATCTGAGGAAGGTCAAAAGGCTCCAAACAAGGTTTATAGCGACGTTACACTTTCCGGCATTGGAAGTATAAGTCAGGGATATGACGGTCAGGTAGCCTGGAGCAAAGACCCGTTTCAGGGGTTGCGTCAAAAAAGCGGCGCTGAGCTGGCAATGACCAAGATAGAAGCAGCAACGGATGCTGAGACAAACTGGAAAGCGTATTTCAAAAGCGTTGAACTGGTAGGGACTGAAAAAGTTGGCGATGGTGACGCTTACGTGCTTAAGTTCACGCCGAACGAAGGTCAGCCAATAACCAGGTATTACGATAAATCATCGTTCCTGATGGTGCGGCAGGACATGGTTCTTGATACCCCGCAAGGCACAATTCCCAGCAAGAGTTATTTCAGTGATTTTCGCACTGTAGATGGCATTAAGATTCCTTTTGACGCCAAGCTCGAACAAGGGCCGGGAACGATTCACGTTGTCGTAACCGACGTTAAGCACAACGTCGACATTGACGATGCCAAGTTCAAGATGCCTTCAAACTAAGCAGCGATAGGATACTGTAAGAACTAAGCCGGTTCACTTGAAACTCGTATTTAAGTGGGCCGGCTTTTCTTTATCGGTTCCAGACTTCCATTCATCTCGAATATGATAAAATACGACATCTTGGGCGGGTCAGTTATTCGGATGGCTGACCAGCGCACGCGCCGCAATATCTAATCGTAAAGTTGATCGTCAAACGGGGTAGGTTATGCAACCGCAATTGCAGTTAGAAAATACTTTCGCGGGTCAGGTTGAGCAAGCACCTCAAAATGATGTCCTGGCCGTACCGCAATGGAGCATCGCGAAACGCGTCGGATTTCGTTTCACATTCGCATACATCGTAAGTTTCTGCTTTACGTTCACGCCTTACTGTCTGCAGTTTGCCGCACCGGTTTTTGCGAAATATGATCTTTTTCTTCATCGAGTAGCAATCTGGTATGCCAAACACATAATTCATTTGAGTCACGACATCACGGTGTTTTCGAACGGCAGCGGCGACACTACCTACGATTGGGTTTTATTGCTGGTTTATCTGAACCTGGCCGTGATTGCTACAATCGTCTGGTCGATTCTTGATGGGGGACGACCTAACTACATCAAGCTGCATATGTGGTTTCGGACATATATGCGCCTGTTTCTTGGCGGCGTCCTGGTATTATATGGAGCAGTAAAAGCTTTTCCGCTGCAAATGCCGTATCCGAGTTATACAAGGCTGCTGGAACCTTACGGCGAATCGTCACCAATGGGAATTCTCTGGACCTTTATCGGAGCATCACCGGCATATAGCTGTTTTACAGGTATTGTTGAATCCACGGCAGGTATCTTACTGCTGTTTCCACGGCTGACAACGGTTGGCTCGTTGCTCGGCACAGCAGCAATGGGACAAGTGTTCGTTCTGAATATGTGCTATGACGTGCCAGTGAAGATTCTTTCATTTCACTTGCTGCTGTTGTCGGTAATTCTTCTGCTGCCGGAACTGCGGCGACTATCAGATGTGATGATTTTTAACCGCAAAGTTGAGCCGGTTAAACCGGTTCCCCTTTTCACCGCTAAGTGGCCAAAACGCATCGCCGCTGCACTGGCTGTTATCTACAGCATTTATGTTGTAGGCGGGAACTTCTACGACGGCTACCAGGGATATAAAACGCTGCCCAGGGTTTCCAGGAAGAAGCCAGCCTTGGCTGGTATTTGGAGTGTAGAAGAATACACGGTTGATGGGAACCTAAAACCAGCATTGATAACAGACGACAGCCGATGGCAGATGTTAATCATCCAATCTGAAGGCAGAGCCGTAATCAAGCCGATGACAGGACCAAACAAAGGGTATTCGCTGAAAACCGACCTGAACGCTAAAACGCTCGAGTTCGGCAAAGCAGATGACAAAGCGTGGAAAGCGAATTTCGCTCTTGAAACGCCGGACAATGATTCGGCAATTCTCACCGGACAATGGGATGGCCATAATGTTCAGGCCAGGCTGAAGCGTTTTGACGAATCAAAGTTCCTGCTAACCACCCGAGGATTTCATTGGATTTCGGAGGGCCCGTTCAATCGATGATCACGGCATTTCGTTGACCAGAAACTCAGGCGTGACGATTGAAGGAACAAAAAAACCCGCCGCCGTATTGAAGAGCTTTACCCTGGCCTGGCGATGCACATTCGCGATATGGCCGAAATTCCAGGTGACCAGAAAATCGATCTTGTAAAACGACGCTAACGCCACGTGCAGCGCGTCCGCCAGGTATTTTCTATGAAAGATTCCGCGGCTGACATACCCTTCGGCGAGGATTGCCGCCTCGTCAGGAATTTCGACGGAATTCAGGTCCTTGATCAGATTCAGATAGGCAGTGCGGTGTGGCTCGCGCAATCTTTCAAGCTCTCGAACAACCAGCGTCGAGATTATTGGTTTGTATTCCCACATTTCGTGCTCCCACCATCGAATGGTCAGGTCGCGACGAAACGGCTCGCCATTATCCAGGTAAGCGCCAACAACGGAAGTCTCGAGGTAGAGACTCTGTATCAAGGTTTGTTCCCCTGCGGTTGAACGTTAGCGACTGGGCGCACTTCGATTGCCGGCGAATGCGGCTCGAGTCTCAGTACCATCTGCTGCATGTCCAGGATAAATTTAAACCGATACAGAAAGTCCCCGCCAACAATGCCCGATTGTTCGAATCCCGACGTTTCGTTGATTGGATCGAAATCAAGAATCGGGATGTTTAGATTCTTTTGAGCGAGATTCGCCAAAGCTATCTCTGTTGTGGGAAACAATTCCACGTTGTCTGTGATTCCGGCGGCCCCCACGATGGTGATTTTGTTCCTGGGTGATTTCTTCTGTCTTGCCGGCATTCGCTCAACAACGGATTTTGAAATCGCGCTGGTCGTAGCTCCGGTATCAATAATAAAGCTGAGCGGATCGTTCCCATCGACGCGTGTCTCAGCGCTGATCAAACCGTTGTTCGTGCTTCGTAGCGGGATATCGAAAGCTTTCGCGGGGCTGTCCGCTGTGACTTCAGGAAGCGGCGGTAAAATCGCGTTGCGCTGAAGAGTAATTATCTGATTCGCATAATCGATCGACGTAAGAAAGCCGCTGAGAAGAGAAAGTCCGATGTAACCAGCCGGTTTGTTCTTTGCTTCTTCGTCGCTTGCGGTCAATAGACTTCTGAAGAACACCGGGACGGCCTCAATCTTGACGCCACCGATCTCAAACGAATCCAGAAATCCATAGACGATTTCAAAAGATCCCGTTCCGCCGACTGCTCTTGCTGAGCCGCCCCGAGCAATCGGTCTCAAACCAAGCTTCTTTGCTGTTTCATTAGAGACAACTGGAAGGCTTGCACCGGTATCGATGACGAATTTCAACGGACCATGTCCATTGATCATTACATCCACATAAGGACGGTATCGAACAGTGGTGAAAGGTATGTCGGCCTTGTCAAGACCGCTCGGACGCAATAATTTCGTCGTTCCGATGTATCTAAAGAACTGAACCAGTCCGCGGATCCGATCGCGGCGCTCCTGGTCTTTCAAAGGAGCAAGAGCGAGGAAAGTCTGATAGGCGTTCGCCGCCTCGTTGTACTGCTCGATTCGCGATGCCGCGTGACCTAACTGGTAGAAATAATCAGGCTCTGATGGGTCCAGCTCTGTCGCCAGTCTTATCTTCTCGTATGATTCACGCCTGCGGTTTTCGTAAAAATCCACTTCGGCAAGTCCGGCTACGGCCATGGCCTCTTTCGGATCGAACTGCAAAGCGGTTTTGAACTCTTCGATGCTCACCTGAAAATTTCCGGAACGCAGGAGAGCTGTTCCGAACAGAGCATGTGCCCGCGCGTTTAGCGGCTCGATCATTACTGCCTGAGAGGCCTGCTGGTAAGCCAGATCGTATCGCCCCAGTTTTAGTAACGCGTATGTAACGCCGAGACGAGCCTTCATATCGCGGCGATCTTTTTCAAGAAGTTTGCGGTATATTTCGACGGCCCGTTCGTATTCGCCGTGCTTGATCTCTCGCTCTGCGTCCTTGTAACCGGCTGCAAGGGCGGTCGAGCAGAGGGTTATAACAGTAAGCACGCCGACAGCGACGGTAGCGAATTTTTTGATAATTTGATTACGAGTCATCGGTAGTCCCCAACTCAGATAATATTACTGGATCAGCAACACACGCGTAAGGCCTTAATTATTAACACTAAGCTGTTCTTAACGGTTATTTAAGAATTTCGCCTGTTTTTATAGACCATAACAATAGATCGAGTTCATCGAAATCAATTGCGATTTTTTTTGCAAAATCACGCATTTTCTGTTCGATTTCCAGGTAGCGACTGCGGGTTCCGGGGGGTTTTGGTGATTCCACGACTCCGAATTGATGGAGACTGCGCAAAATATGTTTATCCAGAATTGCATAGCCTTTCAATCCGATATTGCGCAGATAGTGGCTGGCTTCCTTATAGCCGATCCCTTTAATGCCGGAATTGGCGGCAAAGAAGTCTCGGCGCTCGTAAAAATCGGGGATCGATTCGATTCGGGCTCGTAACTTCATTTCGAATTCGCGCTGAACGTACTTCCGTGTGTGAACGATATAGCCTGACCGCGACCGGGGATAGCGGTGTTTATGCAAAACGGCTCGGGTCAGACGGCTGCGCGTTGCCGTCAGCATGATCGGTCGGATGCGCTCGATGCAGTTGATTCCCATCTTGGCGCTTGCACCGGCCGTGAAGATGCAAAAGATGAGTTCCTCAAAGAGCTTTACATCGTCGGCCGTTTGCCAGATCGTTTCGAATTCGGCGAGTCGAGCTCGAATCGCCTCTCGCTTTACCTGGTAAATATCGTGAAGCTCGGCGATCTTTGCATCGAGCAGTTCAGGCGGATACGGATCGTAGCTGGATTTAGCGGCTTTCAGCGATTTTGCAGGTTGCGCTTTTGCAATATTATCGAGCGCTACAGCCCAAGCTTGCCCCATTTTTCATCCACCCGTATTTTAACGTCCTGGCTCATTTCGATTATTGCAGGCCATTCACGCGTAAAGCCTTCGCCTCTCCACTTCCGCGTTGCGTCGACACCCATCTTCGATCCGTAACCCATCAACCTAGCTGCGTGGTCCAGAACATCAATCGGACCCATCGTAAATTGAATGTCTCTTTCGGGATCAATATTATTCAGCGCGTACCATGCAACGGTTCCTACATCGCGCGGATTGATATCTGCATCAACGACTACGATGCATTTGCTGAACATCGCCTGCCCGAGTCCCCAGATTGCGCTCATTACTTTCCGTGCGTGACCCGGATACGCCTTTTTTATCGAGATGATCATTAAATTGTGAAACACGCCTTCGAACGGCATGTGCATATCGACTATTTCAGGGAATTGTCTCTGCATAATAGGCAGGAAGATGCGCTCTATTGCCTGCCCCATCCAGCAGTCTTCCATCGGTGGTCGTCCGACGATAGTAGATATATAAATCGGGTTCTTTCGCTGAGTCACACAGGTGACGTGAAACGCCGGATATTTGTCTTCGAGAGTGTAGAACCCCGTGTGGTCGCCAAACGGACCTTCAACGCGCATGTCGTCGGGATCGACATAACCTTCCAGGACTATTTCAGCGTTGGCGGGAACTTCGATATCCACCGTCTCGCATTTGACCATCTCGACCGGACTGGAGCGTAAAAATCCCACGATCAGCATTTCGTCCAGGTCATCGGGCAACGGTAACGCGCCGCCGAAAAGCGTTATGGGATCGGTGCCGATTGCGACTGCCACTTCGGTTCGGTGTCCTGCTCGACGGTTTTCGCGAAAATGCGCGGCGCCATGTTTATGCATCTGCCAATGCATGGCTGTAGTCTGATCATCCAATACCTGCATCCGATACATTCCGCAGTTTCGTTTACCGGTCAGAGGATTTTTTGAAAAGACCAGAGGGAACGTAATGAATCGGCCTCCGTCATCCGGCCAGCACTTCAAGATTGGATAATCGAAAAGGGAAAAATTTCCACGCTTTTTTATGACCTCTTTGCAGGGTCCGTCTTTGACGATTTTGGGAAACATCTTGCCAAGATCGGCAAGCTTTGGCACCAATTTTATCTTCTCTATCAATCCCTGAGGCGATTTGAAATCGAGTAGTTCCGCAATCCGCCCAGCTATCTCTTCGTAGCCGTCTACATCCAGCGCGATCTGCATCCGCCGCTGGCTTCCAAGAGTATTCATCAATACCGGAATCCGATAGCCACGGACATTTTCGAATAGAAGAGCGGGTCCGCCTTTTTTAGAAACGCGGTCGGTGATTTCGGTGATTTCAAGCTCGCAATCGACTTCTGCCTTGATGCGTTTCAGCTCGTTATTTTTCTCCAGCGTCCTGATAAAGCTTCGGAGATCGTCGTATGCCATTCGGGCAGAGCCTTTCTTGTAACGCAGCTAAATATTGAATCGAACGATTTGGGAGTCGGACTAATTGTAGTCGATACCCGTTTTCAATTGAATCTAAATAACGACCAAAAGAATTCACCACGGAGGCACAGAGACACAGAGATTATTAAACTCTGTGTCTCTGTGCCTCCGTGGTGAATCCATTTTCTGATTAGTGATTATTCTTTACGAAACCACCGAGGTTTTGAATGGCTTGCTTGACGCTGTTTGAAAGAGCTTCATCCAGTTGTTGCGCTACCGCATTCACCTTTTTTATCTGGACCGGCAGTTCCGATTCGCCGTAGCCCGACCAAACGGTGGATTGCTTCTTACGGTCGATAAGAGTCAATTCCAGCCTGACAGAGGCGTAAACGCCTTCGGTCTTATCAACTTCTTCAAAATTGAGCAGCCGTCCAGTCAGGATGTAGGTCGGATCAACCGCTTCGCGATAAGAAGAAACGCTGCGGAAATAGCCGCTGTAAATCAGATTGCTGGTTAAGGATTGCGTCACCAGATCTATAGGCGGGCTCGTCCATTGATGATATTCGTAAAAGCCAATCTCGTTGTTGCTGTCGCGGTAAATAATCCGATCCTGGTTGTAGATCTTATCGCCGCTTAATCGCTCGACCGCCACTGAGGCATCTGCCAACGGCTGACCGGTTGCCGCATCGTGCTTGTCAACTTTAACAGCGTAATAATGAATCGCGGGCGCATTACATGCAAAGGTCGCAAAAATCAGCACCGCAAAAACAAGAGAGTTTCTGAGTATGGTAATCGTTCTGTTCATCTCTATTTGCCTCCGGGCACTTTGCGATCTTTTACGGGCTTGATTCCAAGGATTGTATAGGGGCGATTCTTCAGCGTGTCGGTCAGATTTTCGACATTGCGAGAACTGCGCGCAAGGTTGGTGACAATCTCGTCGATGTCGTTTCTGTTATGGCGAAGAAGTTCCTGAACCTGTACCAGCAAATCCTCTGTATTGGTCTCGGTTTTCTTTAATTCCTGAAGATCGGCCTTGAGATCGGGATGCAGATCGTCAACAGTGGTGTTCAGGTTCTTTACCAGCACGTCGATCTGCGCCATCGACGTCTTAACATCGTTGAGCATCGGAGTCAGCTTCGCGGATACCTCCTGGAAATTTGCCAGAGTCGCATCGAGTTTCGGTCCGGTCTTATCAATCAAATTATCGCCACGAACAATCAGACCGTTGCCGTTCTTTAACAGATTAGCCAGCTCCCTTTTATTCGATTCATTCAAAACGCTGTTCACGTTCGATAAAACGGCGTTCGTGTTGTCGGACAGCGAGTTCAGCTTTTCGTTAAGGTTGGCGATCAGGGCTTTTGAATCTGAGGAAAGAGCGTTGACCTGATCAAATAACTCCGCCAGCATCACTGTCTCTTTCGATTGAAGCATTCCACCTGATGGAAGAGCAGCAGCGTTTTTGCTGCCCGGAGAGACCTCAACGTAATTGTCACCCAGCAATCCTAGCGTTTGAATTGCTGCAACTGAATCAGTTTTGATCGGAGTTTCGGGTTTGATTTCCAGCGCAAGCAGCACGCGGGAATTATCATCAGGATCAATGCGAACATCGGAGACGCGGCCAGCCTTTATCCCGGCAAATCTGACGACGGTGCCGGGTTCCACGCCACCCGCAAATTTGAGTTTGACCTGGTAGGTTACGTCTTTGCGGCCGAAGACCTGGCTTTTCCCGACAAGAACGATCGTGATTATCAGTATCGCCAGGGCAACTAAAACGAAAAATCCTACTTTGACTTCATCTGTTCGATTGGCCATTGCTTCCCTCGCTCATAACGTAGCGCAAGCTGCCAGCTTGCGACCGAAGTTCGGAAATCTTTTGCCCGGAGGGCAAATAGTTAATAGCCGTGGGCAAAGCGAAGCGACGCCCACGGAATGGATTAAAATACTTTTCGACCCTGAAGGGGGTCGTACCTTTTAATCGCCACAAGTATTTTTCGTTATAACCAATCTCGTACTTCTTTAAGAACTCAATGAATTCCTCTTGAAACGTTGTTTTTCGATGATGATGTTTTTGTTTTGCCAGATAGGATTCAACATTTGCGATCTGCGACGCGCCAATTGAAAATCCGCCGTATCCATCTTGCCATTGAAATTTTGAGAACTGACTGCCTTGTTCTTTCATCCATTTAGAAGAACCTCTTTTTAATTCTCCCATCAGATCGGACAAGGCTATGTTCTTTGATCGCGAAATCAAAAGATGAATATGATTGGCCGTACCACCTGCATCGAGTAACCGCGATTGTTGTTTCCTAGCTATACTCCCCAAATAGCCGTACAGTCGCGGCTCAATCTCGGGAGCAATCATATCTAGGCGATCTTTCGTAGAAAAAATTGCGTGAACGAGGAGACTAGTTAATGTCTGAGACATGTTGGTCAATCTTCTTTCCGCGACCCTTTCAGGGTCGATCAGATTTTTTTGCACTTCCGTGGGCGTCGCTTCGCCCACGGCTATTTACCGTTTGCCCTTCGGGCAAAAATTATAGACATCTTAGGCTCGTCCACAGTATGACACTAAACTGTGGATGCCTAAACACCAGCCTCAAATCGACAATTCACGCTACACTGAACCAGTCAGACGCTGCAAATATTCCTCTTCGTCGGGCGTATCCATTTCAGGCTCGCGATCCAGGAACTGTCGAACACGTTCAATCTCGCACTTTCTTATTTCATCCGGAGTACCCACAAAAAGAACTTTTCCTTTATCCAGCATCGTAATGCGATCCGCGATGAGAAACGCGCTTGGCAATTCGTGTGTCACGACGACAATCGTCATTCTGAACGCTTCTTTGAGCTTTAAGATCAGATGATCCAGTCCCGCAGCCACCACAGGGTCCAAACCCGCCGACGGTTCGTCGAATAACAAAATCTCTGGATCCATCGCCAGCGCCCGGGCAACGCCCGCGCGCTTTTTCATGCCGCCGCTCAATTGAGAAGGCATATAGTTTTCGAATCCTGACAAACCGACCAGCTCCAATTTGATCCTGGTCATGATCTCGATTGTCGAGGGCTCGAGTTTAGTGTGTTCCCTCAGCGACAATGCCACGTTTTCGCCGATGGTCATCGAGTTAAAAAGAGCCGATCCCTGAAAAGCCATCCCTATCTTGTGGCGCAATTCATTCAGTGCATCTTCATTAAGATCAACCAGGTTCTTTCCCCGAACAATGATCGCGCCGGAGGTCGGCTGCGACAATCCGACCAGATGGCGCAGCAGTGTGCTTTTGCCACAACCCGATCCACCCAAAATCACCATCGTTTCGCCAGCACGGATATCCAGATTCACACCGCTGAGGATAGTGCGGTCGCCATATTTGGTAACCAGGTTCTGGATTCGAATGCTGTACTCGCCGTTTTCCATTCTTGCCTAGCTGAAAACGTAAAAGAACGCAGTGAATATCATATCCGCCAGAATAACTACGAACATAGAGGTGACAACGGATGAGGTAGTTGATCGACCCACGCCTTCCGCTCCGCCTTTTACCTTAAAACCTTCATGACATCCGATAGTCGTAATTATAATCGCGAAGACAACGCTTTTTATCAGTCCGGTAATAACGTCCTGCAGCAACAACGCATCAACGGTCGCCGACATGTACTTGCGGATGCCTATGTCCAGTTGCGAATATGCGAAAACCGCTCCGCCCAGTATGCCCATCAGATCGGCCCACATGGTCAGGCAAGGCAGCATAATAACTGTAGCCAGCAGTTTGGGGACAACAAGAAACCTGACGGGGTTGAGTCCCATAGTTTTCAGGGCGTCGATTTCTTCGCCCACTTCCATGGTGCCCAATTCGGCCGCAAAGGCGGATCCGGATCTACCGACCAGTATGATGGCCGTCATCAAGGGCCCTAATTCCCTTGATATGGCGATTGCAACCAGGTTGATTACGTAACTGATGGCGCCCAGTTTTCGAAGCTGGTATCCACCCTGCAGCGCCATAATGACGCCGATGAAAAAGGCGATGAGGGTAACAATCGGTATCGCGTCAAAGCCGACTACCGTCATCTGCCTGACTATGCTTCGCCAGCTTGGAAATCTGCCTCTGAATGGGGCAATGAAAACCCAGTAGAGAGTCTCCCGGAGCAATACCGTCAGGCCGCCCAGGTATTCGAGAAAATCTATTGATTGACGTCCAATCAGTCCGACAAAAGACATAGAGAGAGGGTCGATAGTCTGGATTTCATAAAACCACCGAGACGCAGAGGCACGGAGACATTTTTGAAACTCGGTGTCTCAGTGTCCCTATGGTGAATTATGTTTATCTATCCGATCGCAAAGATTAATTTAAGCGCCAAGAGCTTCCGCCTCAGTCGTGAAGATCTTAAAGACTTTATCAAGGCGCGCAAGCTCGATTACCGCACGGGCTCTTTGGCTCAAGCCAAAAATCCCGAACGTTCGCTTGCGCTGATTTGACAGCTGCAACCCTTCAATGAGTGATGCAACACCCGAACTGTCGATGTATGCGACCCCGGTCATATCAACCAGAATCTTTCCAAGATTATCCGATTTAACACAGTTCAAGATAGTCTGGCGAACCTTCGGAGAAGAATAAAGATCGATATCGCCCTTTATTTGTATAATCGTTGCCGCGCTGTCCTCTTTAACGCTGATCTCCATTTTCACTCCCTTTTGTGACCGCTCGGGACTTGTATTTAATCAGCCGCAGCAGATTTCCCGATTCCGCGCCGGTCGTATCGTAAATAACTTCGTCCATTGCGCTGTTGATAAAGTGAGTCCCAAGCCCACCGGGCCGCAGGTCATCGAGAGCTCGCGGTTTTACTTTTTCAGGGTCAACACAGGGACCGTGGTCTTCAAGCTGAAACTCTATGCGTTCGTCGTTTACAACACACCTGGCGATTATTGGTCGATCAGTCGAACCGCAGTAGGTGTGTTTCATAATGTTTGCGCAGGCTTCGTCAACAGCCAGAGTCATCACGCCGACATCGTGAACGCTGAAACCATTCCGCTCGCAAACAAGGGACACAATACTACGAAGCCCCTTCAGCCATTTCGGGTCACTGGGGAATTTGAACTCTAAGGCTGCTCGCATAAATTATTGTTCATATCGCCGAACTAAACGCATTCTTGAAAAATTAAAGAGTCTATGAATAAAAGCCTTTATTGCTGTGCGATCATTATAACGGTCTCACCGCCTTGACCAGCAATGATTACCGTGGTGCTCCCCGATGTCAGGGTTACTCCACCGCTCGCCGGTCTTATTATGGCCGGGTGATTCATCCTGGACCGATACCACTCAACTACTTTGTCGACAGAATCCTTTGTCAGATACTGAGAGAACGAATTGCCACTTTCGGATGCCGACATGTTTACTCTTGCTCCTGGATAAACCATCGAACCCTTTTCACTGCCACCGCTGCCATTCGACGAAGGCGGGGGTGTTGTTGTCGGTGGAGCGGGAGCCTGTGGTGTACTGGAGCTATTTTGAGATTCAGAAGTAGTCGCGGTGGTACTCATCTTCCAGATAACCAGGCAGCCAATGACCGCGACGATCAATACAAAACCTCCGATCAAAAAAATCAGCAATCCGCTGGATTTTCTCGCGGGTGGTGCGGGAGGTGAAGCCTGTACTGGCGGCTGCGGTTGAATCGGAGGAACAAACTGCACTGGCGCAGACGGCGCCTGTTTTATCGGTTGCGATGGTGCGGCTTGCTTTGGCTGCGGTTCGGGCTCAACAAAGGCTGGACCGGTAGCTCCTGAATTCAAAACTGTTGTTGGAGCGCCGACCGGGGGTGTCGAGTCCAGTAAACGGGTCGATGCATCCTCCAGCATTCCTGTAGGATGGCCGCATTTGCGGCAGAACCGCATTCCGGCGAAGATCTCGCTACCGCATTTCTCACAAACAGGTTCAGGCATAAGTGGTAAGAATACGTCAGCGATCCATTTGCGTGCAAGCAGTTTCAGGACAAACAAAGTGGCGCAGACATTCAGTCCGCGCGGATTTAGAGAAGGTCACACTAATTCCGGCGACGATATTAGGGAACCCGCGCAGACTGAATGTCTGCGCCACTTTTTGTCTGGTGCCTAAAGAATTAATGATGTAATATTGTTGCGATTGCAACTAAATGGCAGGCGAAATCCATCAAACGGTCGCTCGATAGGTGTTGCTATCTGAGCCTGTAAAGCGTTATAAGTAGGATGCTATCCAGCTTCCGCTTTTTCGCTATCGACTGCCGTCACTGATCCGACGGCAAAAAAGAGAGTAGACCACTGATAAGGAGCCCGTATGCGTCTGCGAAAAACCCTACTGGTTAGCACCGTTATATTGTCTTTCTGCTGCGTTTTGATAAACCCTTCGATTGCAAGCCCCAAGCCGCGCGACGATATGCGCGAAGCGGTCGATCAATCGAACAAAGCCGCCAAAGTCTTTCAGGAGATAATGGAAGCGCCCGATCGCGGCATTTCACAAGACCTGCTTGATAAAGTAGAGTGCGTGGCCGTATTTCCGTCCGTGATCAAGGCCGCTTTCATCGTCGGCGGGAAAGGCGGAAAGGGTCTGGTCAGCTGCCGTGATCATGAAACCAGGGCGTGGGGCGCTCCGGTGTTTCTGAAGATTGGCGGTGGCAGCTTTGGATTTCAAATCGGCGTGGATGCCACGGACCTGATTCTGCTGGGGATGAACAGCAGCACGATAGACACCTTCAAGAAAAACAGGTTTGAACTCGGCGGCGAGGCCACTGCGGCAGCCGGTCCGGTAGGCCGTAGCGCAAGCGCCAGCACCGATCTGCCAACGGTGCGATCAGAATTCCTGAGTTATTCGCGCAGTCGCGGAGCGTTCGCGGGAATCGCGTTGAAGGGTTCGATCATCAGCCGCGATAACGACCTGCTGACCGCGGCGTATGGACCGAAAACGTCAGCACAGGACGTGCTTGACGGTAAAGTAAACGTCACATCAGAGCTGATGGATTTCCAGAACACCCTGAGTCATTACGCTGCGGGCCGTGGTCGCAGCCGCACGAGAAGCTAGAAATCGTGGCGTGGACTTTAGTCCGCGCAAAATGAAGAATATTCAAGTCGAATGTAAATCGTTAGCTATCCCGAAATACGGAGCTCGGGTTGAACAATCGACTTGGGTGACCTTGAGCTTGCGCGGACTAAAGTCCACGCCACGATTGTTTATGTCTTAGCAGCAAACAACAGGTAGGTTCCACCGGCTCCGAATAACAGATTCGGGCCCCATGCTGCCAACAGTGGCGGCAACATCTCGTAGTGACCGAGCGAAGTGAATAGTCCTAGTATCCCCCAATAGATTACTCCGATAAAGATCGAAATGCCCACTCCGTAAAGAGCTCCGTGACGGCCGACGGTAAAGGCAAAAGGCAGGCTCACCAGGGCCATCACCAGACACGTAAAAGGTGAAGCGAATTTTCCGTAAAGAGCGATCCGCAGGTCAAGGACGTCGATCCCATTCCGACCCAGCTCACGAATATGATCCAGCAACTCGGTGGTGCTCATTTTGCTGGATTCGAGGGTTTCCTGTTTGAACTGTAAGGGCCCGTCTCCCGTCTTCAGGCGATAGCTTTCAAACTGTTGCTGGTCGAGCTTGCCATCAGTCATTGTTCGTATCCAACCATTTGAAAGAACCCACTCTCTAGTGGTCGAGTCCCATTGGCCATGGCTGGCGAATACTCTTCGGTTTAAAGCGAAGTTGTCTTTATCCATTTCAAAGACCATCAAGTTGGCGAATTGATCTTTGAAAGGATCAAAGTGATTGAAATGATAGATCCTGGGAGTCGGACCTTCGCCCAGTACCCAGCGACTGTTGACTTTATAAAATGTCTGCGGTGGTTCCTGTCCACCTTTAATTTGGAAATGAAGGCTATCTTGCTGTCGGTTGGCGAATGGAACAACCCATTCCTGCATCGCGAACAGTCCGACGCTCAAAACGAAACCAACCAGCATCACCGGCGCGGAAAGACGATAGATGCTGTTGCCGCTGGCCAGCATCGCCGTTACCTGGCTGGACTTTGACAAAACCCCAAATGTCGCCAGGATCGCGACCAGAATCGCCAGTGGCGTCATGTACACCAGGATCTGAGGAGACAAGAAAATAAAGTAGGCTACAATTGTGCTGAGTGGAGTGTGGTTCTTTACAATGTTGTTTAATAACGCAAACAGCGTAAAGATTATAAAGACCATCGTCAGCATCAGGACCATCATCGCGAAAAAGCGTGTCAGGTCACCGAGTATCAGAATATCTAATAATCTGAGCAATCTTCCCCGGTAAGTCACAGGCTCACTGCTCTTCGCCAGCCTTTGGGCAATTTCATCCGGATCGATCGGTTTCTTATCCTGCCGCGTTGACCGTTTTTTCCTGTTCCATCGGAACCGTGGCCTTAGCAATCGACTCAGGCTGGTGAATACCCCGCCTACGTATCTTTGCTTGTAGATCAGCCAGACTCCGACCACCAAAAAGATCACGTCTGAAAACCAGATTCCCAGCCAGGCTGGCACTGTCCCAGCTGTTGCCGCATTTTCGCCTGATGCAAAAAGCAGGTAGTAACCCAGCATCAGCACAATTCCGAGCGTCAGACCCATCGACCGACCGCCGCGCGGAACCGTTATTCCCAGCCCAACGCCAAGCAACCCGAAAATAAGACAAGCAACCGGCAAGGCTAATCTCTTATTCAATTCGACCAGATAAGCTCGCCTGTCGGGCGATCCAGCGCGAGGAATCGTGTTTACAAGCTGGCGCATGCTCAATTTTGCGGGTTCGATTTCGGCCGGTTTCTCTTCAGGCTTCTTTGCCTGTTCGTCTTTGTTTGCCAGTTTAACCTTAAAACTCTGGAACTTGACCAGGTCGTCTTTTGACAGTCCGTTTTTTGTAGTTATCTTTTGTGTTACGCCATCCCGGAGGTCGAGCTCGGAATCTTCCATCGTCTTTCCAAGCAGGAACTGTCCACTGTCTGCCGTGATGACCTGCGATTCTTCTTTGTTGTCATTGCCATCACCGTCATCGGTTGAGACAAATATGTGTCGCCAATCATTCTTTTCTTTATCGATGTCCTGGATGTAAACGACTCTGCCAGGAAAATTTTCGATAAAAACATGGGGTTTGATCTGGCCGGCGATGCCTTTGACTAACGCCTCGGTGCGTGTAAGCTTCAGGTCTCCAAATGCCGTAATGGCTCCGGGCAGCAGATTGAAGGTAAGATAGGCAGTAATGACAGCAACAACAAACGACAAGGTTATGACGGAAAACAGTATCCGGCTGCGACCTATGCCAGCGGCGCGCAATGCTATAATTTCGCTGTCGCCAGACATGCGACTTAATCCGAGGAGGATTCCCAATAAAAGCGAAATCGGTAACGTAAAAACCAGGATACTGGGCAGCAGCGATGCCAGCAATCTGTACAGCGAGCTGTCGCTGATTCCGGCGCGCGCGAACAACACAAAGAGGTCCGCGAAACGGCTGGCTTCGTGAATGAAGATCACGCCCGTCAGCAGGACGGTGCCAAGCAGCATATATGGTAGTATTTCGCGTACCAGGTACCGGTCGATTATGCGCATAGGGAACAAATTAGATGCTTATTGCCCTCAAAAGGTGAGCCGGTGGCAAATAGCTTAACAGACTTTCGTAACTCCCGTCCTAAACATAAGATAGCCAGAGCAGGGCTAATAGCTATAACCTTGATTATAACCACTACGACAATTCGAGTGAAGATGGATTATCGATGCCTTCAAAGAAACTCTATCTAATGGTCCTGTGGCACATGCACCAGCCTTATTACGTCGATATGGCGACAGGAAAGGCATTGCTGCCGTGGGTGCGATTGCATGCCCTGAAAGATTATTACGGAATGGTCGCCCTGTTGCGCGAATTTCCTCAAATTCATCAGACATTTAACCTCGTTCCTTCAATGGTCGAGCAGCTAATCGATTACTGCGAAGGGCGATTGGTGGATGAGTATCTCCTCTTCTCTCGTATGGATGCCGCCACTCTGACGCCGGACGAGCGACAATGGGTGGTCGATAATTTTTTCGCTGCCAATATCCCCAATATGGTTGAGGTTTATCCGCGGTTTGCCGAGCTTCACCAAAAAGCGAAAGCACGCTCTCATTTTTCTGAACAGGATCTAAGAGATCTGCAAGCCTGGTATCGCCTCTGCTGGTTTGATTATGACGAACGGCAAAATAACCCGGAGCTCCGGGCATTAATCACGAAAGGAAGAGGGTACACAGAAGCGGATAAGTTAATAATCGATAAGCTGGAGCTATTATTATTACAACGCGTTTTACCCGAATACAGAGCCGCGGCGGAACGCGGTCAGATCGAGATTTCCGTAACACCTTACTACCATCCGATCCTGCCGTTGTTGATCGACTCGGCGTACGGTGAAAAAGCTTCGCCAGGCTTGAAATTGCCAAGAACTCCTTTTCGTCATCCGGAAGATGCCGAGCATCAGCTAGCTTCCGCGGTCGAGTTCCATCGTCAGGTTTTTGGGCAAACGCCGCGTGGAATGTGGCCGTCTGAAGGATCGGTTTGCCCGGAGGTCTGCACTATTGCGGCTCGAAACGAATTACAGTGGATTGCGACGGACGAAGAAGTTCTGGCGATGTCGCAGTCGGAGAGGTTCTTTAAGCGTGACGGATTAGGGACGATTGAAGAACCCGAACGGCTTTATTTGCCTTACGAATTCGGCGACGTGAAAATCTTTTTCCGAGATCACGAGCTGTCAGATCTAATCGGATTCGTCTATTCAAAAAACTATTTCGAAGCCGCCGCCACCGATTTCATTAGTCACCTGAGCCGCATTGCTCAAACAGCCTGGAATAAAGGAATCGAACCCGTTGTTTCTGTAATCCTGGATGGCGAGAATGCATGGGAAACTTATCGAGATGAGGGACGACCTTTCCTGCGAACTCTTTATGGAATGCTGGAGGCTGCTCCGTGGATTGATTGCTTGACGGCTTCGGAAATTTGCGCGCGACTGGAGATAAAACCGGCAAAACTGGAAACGCTGCATCCTGGCTCGTGGATTAGCCACAACTTTAATATTTGGATTGGGCATCCCGAGGATAACCTAGGGTGGGATTACCTGTCGGAAGCCAGACAGCGCCTGATTGAATGGGAAAAAACCGCTGATCTAAGTGACGAAAAAATTGCTCAAACACGTGCTGCTGCCTGGAAAGAGATCTATGTCGCGGAAGGAAGCGACTGGTTCTGGTGGTATGGCGACGACCACAGCTCCGCGCACGACCGGGAATTCGACGATCTATTTCGAAGGCATTTAAAGACCGTGTATCAGCTGATCGGTGAAGAACCGCCATTGGCATTGGATAATCCTATAAAAGGTATTGCGGGTACTCCGCCGGCATTCGAACAGTGGGAGCCAACTGGTCCGGTGGAAGCCACGATCGATGGCAAGATCACCTCGTATTTTGAATGGCTCGGCGCGGGAGGTTATCAGCCACCCTCTGGCAGCTCGATGCATGCTTCAAGGTTGCTGATTAAAAAGATTCTGTTTGGTCACGATCACCAGGGCTATCTTAATTTGATGATCGAATGGCATCAGAACTGGATGCCTTCGACCGACGTTCAGATGGAAGTCCTGGTACACGTTTCAAACGGCGAGACCGTCGTTGTGCCGGTGACTGCTGGTCATCAAACGGGTAACGGATTCGAAGCCGCTACCGATCGTGTAACCGAGATCCATTTGCTGACAACCACAAAAGAGTTCAATATAGCAATCCGATTAGCTGGAAAGATTGTGATGCGCGTACCTGAACTCGGAACGCTGTCGACATCGGAAACCGTTTGGTGAAATGGTTCATTCGCCCTTGAAAGTTAAACTGATCAGATTAAAATGCCCTTCTCAAAATCGGTGGTCCGCAAAATGATAATGTTTCTAGCGCGATCTGTTACCATTAGATTTGCGTTTACAGTTGAAGTTGTATATTTCAAAAATGAGCTATTAAACAGGATCTTGCATTGAATCGTATGGATTCCGAAATCTCTCTTACTGGCGGCATACGCAGTAACAGAGTAAAAGTAGTTGTCGCCACGACGGTAGCATTAACCTTTATCAGTTACTGGCGCGCCGCCGCCATCGTACTTAACGACCTCGCCTCCTCGGCTTTCTACGTCGGCGGCATTGCTGAAAAAGCGATTGGAAGAACGGCGCCGTGGTTCATTCTGGCTGTAATGCTGTTTTCATACGCGGTCAGAGCGGTTTACGTCGAATCGTGCGCGATGTTCGTGCGCGGCGGCGTTTACCGTGTCGTGAAAGAGGCGATGGGCGGAACGCTGGCGAAACTGTCCGTCTCCGCCTTGATGTTCGATTACATCCTGACAGGACCGATCTCGGGCGTATCTGCCGGTCAGTATCTGGTCGGGCTGGTGATTACGGTTCTGGGCGCATTCGGCTTAAGCTCGCCTATTCACGCGGAAGACAAAGTCGCAATCAATCTTCTGGCAGCTTTGATCGCCATTCTGGTCGTTATCTATTTCTGGTGGCAGAACATCAAAGGCATCCACGAATCATCAGATCGTGCTTTGCGAATTATGCAGATAACGACCGTAATGGTCGCGGTGATGATTGTCTGGTGTTTGGTCACTCTGTTTATCAGAGGCAGCCAGGCGGTTCCGCTGCCCATACCAGCCAACCTGGCGTTCAATGACGACGCGCTTGGATGGTTGAAAGGATGGCACTACCTGGTTCCTCGCGGACCGGATCGCTGGGCGGTGTCGCCTACCGCGCCTACGCTAATCGGTCTGTTTGGAATCCTGATGGCGTTCGGACATTCGGTCCTTGCGATGAGCGGCGAAGAATCGCTCGCGCAGGTTAACCGCGAACTGGAGCATCCAAAACTCAAAAACCTGCGAAAAGCCGGGCTGGTCATATTTGTTTTCAGTCTGCTTTTTACTTCTCTGGTTTCGTTTTTCGCGGTGATGATAATCCCGAACGACAAGCGCCCGGAGTACTTTGACAATCTAATCGCCGGGCTGGCGATGAACGTAGTCGGACCGATTACGTTGAAATTAATCTTCCAGGCGTTCGTGGTTATCGTCGGATTCTTGATCCTGGCCGGCGCGGTTAACACGGCAATTGTCGGCTCGAATGGCGTCCTCAATCGAGTGAGCGAAGATGGCGTTCTCACCGACTGGTTCAGAAAGCCTCAGAAAAAGTTCGGGACAACCTATCGCATTATTAATCTGGTTGCCGGTCTTCAGATTCTGACCGTAATAGTCAGCAGGGGCGATGTCTTTCTGCTGGGCGAAGCGTACGCGTTTGGCGTTATCTGGAGTTTTACGTTCAACGCGTTTTCGATGCTGGTCCTGAGATTCAAAGACAAATCAAAACGTGAATGGAAAGTACCGATCAATATTCGACTCGGCAAAATTGAAATTCCTATCGGTCTGTCCACGGTCGCGTTGATGCTGCTGTTTGTTGCTGTGACCAACATTCTTACAAAGCAGATCGCTACGATTTCCGGTTTGGCGTTCACGATAGTTTTTTACATCATCTTCACCATTTCTGAGAAATATACCCAGGCGAAAAAATCGCACAGCGATGTCGAACAGTTCAACCTTATCCATGAACAATCTCTCTCAAAGGATGTCGTCGGTGTGCGGCCGGGCGGAACATTGGTGCCAGTGCGTGACTACAATAACCTGGTACATTTGATCAAAGTACTGGAAGAGACAGACACTGAAAAACGCGATGTGGTTGTAATGACGACACGCGTCATACAGGGACCCAATGCTGGCGAGCAGGAATTAGAAGAACATCTTTTCACCGACTACGAGCAGAGACTGTTTACCAAAGTAGTTTCGCTTGCCGAAAAGTTCGGCAAGAAAGTCGAGTTGGTTACTGTCCCTTCAAAGAATCCGATGATCGCAATATTGCAGACTGCTCGTCATCTGGAGTGCTACACGATTGTGATGGGAGTCTCAGCCAAGATGACGCCCGACGAGCAGGCCCGAGAACTCGGACGAATCTGGGAAATGATGTCGCAAGGCTCACGTCCGCGAGGCAATCTGAGGATCATAGGTCCGGATGTGGATGTTCATTTCCAACTGGGTCCCCACGCGCCCAGATTGGCTCCCGAAGATATCGAGCTGGTTCATCGGCTGTGGCTTGATCTTGTCGGCAAAACTACTGGTGATGGTCTTCACCACAATCAGATAGTCACACTGGCTTTGAGGCGATTGCGCGACGATCTGAAAGGCAAGAATAAAGAAGACGCGGTAAAACAGTTAAAAGCGTTGGTTTATAACGCGGACAAGAGCGGCAAACACACTGGAGATCTGAGGAAAAACGGTTCCGAACCAGAAGAGTCAGCGGTTAAGTAAGCCGTTAAACTTAAAGTGTTACCTTTTCCGCATAAACCGGTATTTCAACCTGCCAATTAAATTTCTCTTCGATCTTGCTCTTTAGCGATGCGGCGGCGGCTGGCTCGCCGTGAACCAGGAACACCTTCTCTGGCGCGCTCTTAAAACCGCCAAGCCATCGCAAAATCTCTCGGTAATCACCATGTGCGGACAGATTCTCGATCTGCTCGATCCTGGCTGCGACCGGTACCGCTTCCCCAAACAGCTTGATCTCCTTTTCGCCATCCACCAGCCGACGGCCGCGCGTGCCTGCGGCCTGAAATCCCACGAAAATCACTGTGTTTCGCTCGTCGGGCAGTCGTTTCCGTAAATGATGCAGGATGCGGCCGCCCGTAGCCATGCCACTGGCCGATATCACAATCGACGATTGTTTCCTCGCTGAAACCTCCTTCGATTCCTGAACACTTTTGGCCAGTTTAAAATCCAATGTCGCCAGCGGATTATGATGAGCGTCTTCAAGCTTGCGCATGTCCAAATCGTGATCTTCTTTGTGATTAAGGTAAAGCTTGGTTGCAGCAACTGCCATTGGACTATCAATATACACGGGAAGAATCGGAACGCGTTTTTCCTCTTCAAGCTCCCTGATCAGGTAAATCAACTGCTGAGTTCGCCCGACAGCGAATGCCGGAATCAACACGTGTCCGCCCTTTGCCGCGGTCGAGTTAATAATTTCCGCCAATCGCTCCTTTACGTCGATATCGGGATGAGCGCGATCTCCGTATGTTGATTCCAGCACGATATAATCGGCCCAGTCCACTCGCGATGGATCGTTAATGATTGGCTCGTCGTAACGGCCGATATCGCCCGTGAATATAACCCGCTTGCTGACGCCTTTGTCGACAGTCACATCTACGCAAACGAAACTGGAACCCAGGATGTGCCCCGCCTGGATGAACTCGAACCGAACGTCTTTTGTCAGATCGTACGGCTTGTTGTAATTTATCGAATGAACCAGCTTTAATGTCTCTTTGGCGTCGGATTCCCTATAAAGCGGCAGAGCCACCTCGTGTTTCGAATAGCCAGCTTTGTTCGCATAATCGGCCTCTTCCTCCTGCAACCTGGCGGAGTCTGGCAACAAGATACGCGACAGGTCAACCGTCGCTGGCGTTGCATACACGGGACCGCGAAAGCCATCGTGGACGAGGCGTGGCAAATAACCGGTATGGTCGATGTGCGCGTGGGTAAGGATTACCGCATCGATTGTTGATGGCGATATCGGAAACGGCTCCCAGTTTCGAAGCCTCAGCTCTTTTAACCCCTGGAAAAGCCCGCAGTCGATAAGTACTTTGTATCCATCACATTCGAGCAGATGCTTCGAGCCGGTCACAGTCTGAGTCGCACCAAGAAACTGGATTGTTGCCACATTACCTCCATCATTCTCAACGGGATCGCCCTAGAATAAGCGAAAAGTAAGACCAGCAACAATATAACAGCAAAAGGGTAATCTTCTGAATACGATACGTGAAACAGGGTGCGGTTGAAGTTTTTGGCAACAGCCACCCTCGATCCTTAGCCGTCTTCAGACGGCTTTCCCGCAGAGGTGATAGATCGGCTGTTTTACAGCCGAGTTATCGCGAAGGGTCTTTCGTAGGACGCTGAAACGCGCTAAGAACAAGGCGTATCCGACCCACCCGCTTCTAAAAGAAGCGGTCTATTAACCCTTTGGGCAGGCCTCGTGAACGAGGCTTCGAAAACATCAGAGACCAGCTATTCGCCCCAACCTGAACCACATTCCTTGAAACTTTGGACCTCCCAGCGCCACAAACTATCTCACTGGAGAGCACCAACCCGCGACAAAAGGACGATAAATGGACAAGTTATTGCAGGACTTACAATTCGGATTCCGATCGTTCGCAAAAAACCCCGGTTTCACCGCTATTGCCATTCTGGCGCTGACCTTGGGCATCGGCGCCAACAGCGCCATCTTCAGCGTAGTAAATTCAGTTTTGTTACGACCACTGCCATACGATCAATCTGACCGCCTTGTCTTTCTTCGTGAACGAAGCAATGCATTTCCGGAAATGTCCATTGCCTATCCAAATTACGTCGATTGGCGTCGCGACAACACTGTATTCGAGGAGCTCGGGGTATACCGTTTCAATGATTACAACCTGACTGGAACGGGCGAGCCGATCAGAGTAAATGCCGGAATGATGTCAGCGTCGGCCCTGCGGGCGCTGCGAGTAAAACCACTTCTAGGTCGCATTTTTACTGAGGACGAAGACAAGCCAAAAGGCAATCTGGTAACGATCCTGAGCTATGCTTTGTGGCAGGAGCATTTCGGGGGAGATCGGTCCATTCTCGGCAAGACAATAGATCTCAGCGATAATCCATTTACGGTTATCGGAGTAATGTCACCGGATTTCAACTTTCCGAATAAATCCGAACTGTGGGTACCTGTGGGAATCCGAGCGGATGAGAGCAACTGGGCTCAGCGCGGAAATCATCCTGGATTGCGCGGCATCGCTCGATTGAAACCAGGAGTCAGCCTGGAACAGGCCAAAGCAAATATGGAGACGATTGCGATCAACCTGGAAAAGCAGTACCCCGGTTCAAACACCGGTTCGAGAGTTTTGATAGAGCCGATGCTCGACCGAACAGTCAAAGGGATTCGGCCCGCCCTGCTGATCCTGCTTGGCGCAGTTGGTTTTGTTTTGTTAATAGCCTGTGCGAATGTTGCAAACCTGTTGCTGGCCCGATCTGCCAGCCGACAAAGAGAGATTGCGATACGCATCGCGCTGGGAGCAAGTCGACTCCGATTGATCAGGCAGTTAATGACCGAAAGTTTGTTGCTGGCGCTCGCCGGCGGTCTCCTCGGGCTTTTTCTCGCGAAGTGGGGTGTGCAGCTACTCATAAAAGTCAGCCCCAGCACTATTCCGCGGGCGACCGAGATCAGTCTGGATTACAGGGTCCTGGTATTCACGATGGGCGTATGTATTTTGACGGGACTGCTGTTCGGATTGATGCCGGCATTGCAGTTCAGCAAACCCGATTTGAATGCGTCGCTGAAAGAGTCGGGCCGCGGATCTACGGGAGGATTGCGGACTCAGCGTTTCCGCAGCGCGATGATTGTTTCTGAGATGGCACTTTCTCTGGTGCTTTTGATCGGCGCCGGATTGTTGATCCGCAGTTTCTATCACTTGTTGCAAGTCGATCCGGGCTTCAATCAAAACTTCGCCTTGTCGGCGCAAATCAATTTGCCGCAACAAAGATACAAAGACGATGCTAGTCAAATCAATTTCTTTAAACAGGTAGTAGAACGGGTAAAGAATCTGCCTGGCGTTAAAACGGCCGGAATAGGGTCGCGTGTTCCCCTGGACGGAAACGACTGGCAAAGCAGTTTCTGGATCGAAGGCCGTCCCGACCCTGGAAATGGAAACAATCCTTCGGCGGAAATGAACATGGTTGATCCCGGTTATTTTCGCACTGTTGGAATCAGGCTTTTGAAGGGACGCGAATTCACAGAGCAGGACAACAAAGAAAGTCCATTTGTTGTCATTATCGACGAGACGTTTGCGAAAAAGTATTGGCCAAATGACGACCCGCTTGGCAAGAGGCTGCAGTTCTGGAGTGATAAACCAAAGGATTGGCCGACAATTGTGGGCATCGTCAATCATATCAATATTGATTCGCTGGACGCAGCCAACGATTCTCCGCGAGTGCAAATGTATGTGCCGTTTTACCATTTTGGACAAAGCAGCATGACATTGGCCGTGCGAGCTAACGGCAATCCAGCCAACCTGACATCTGCGATTCGTGAACAAGTGCAGGCAATCGACAAGGACCAGCCCATTTACGACGTCAAAACATTTCTAGAGCTTCGGGATGAATCACTGGCTCCGCAGCGATTGAACATGCTGTTGCTGGGGGTATTCGCGGCGCTGGCGCTGGTGCTGTCGGCCGTGGGTATTTATGGAGTGATGTCGTATCTTGTAACGCAACGAACCCACGAGATCGGTTTAAGGATGGCTCTCGGGGCGCAACTCGGCGATGTGCTTAAGCTGGTGGTCGGTCATGCGCTGGTGCTGGCATTGATCGGAGTTGCGATTGGTTTGCCCGTTGCGTTTTTCCTTACTCAACTGATGAAGAGCCTGTTGTCAGACATCGGAGCAAGAGATCCGATCACGTTCACAATCGTTCCGGTCGTTCTGATAGCAATAGCCCTGTTGTCGAGCTTTATTCCAGCGCGTCGCGCATCGAAAGTCGATCCGATGATTGCGTTACGGTACGAGTAATAGGAGATAATAGTCTGGAGAAACGTAGACTACCTGATAGAATTTCGGCAAGTCCACGTTTCTCCAAGACGGTTCGTCTTATTCAATCCGCTTACTTATGCCGCTCAATGTATCGCGGAGAGTATTTCGCCAGTGTATCCTGGAATACGGCCACGCTCGCTGGAGCCTTTCGCCCAGCGTTCATGACTTCCGAAGCCGAGACTTGGGGTCCGTACACTGCTTCATCCAGTTTGTGGTCGCGCTTTATAACTGAACCCTGCAGTGAAATTCCAGCAAACGCACCGCGGCTTCTTGAATAGCTCAGGAATTCCGACGAAATGGTCGGCAAATCGGTTCTCGCCGAAGCATTGCGACCGACGGGGCCAGCAGCAACCGAGGCATCGCCGCCAAGTTCAAACCGATCTTTAGTGAAGACTTTCTCACTGTCTCGGTTCATTCCTACCAGCACCAGGTCTGTTGCCTCGCCACCGATTTGGAATCCCACGCTGCCCGCTCCGATCTTCAGAAAGATCGGCTGTCCCCACGCACCTGTTGCGGTGTCGCGGCAACTGACGATGCCTTTGCCGCCTTCACCACCAAAAATAAACGCGGCTTTAATTACTGATGGGAATACCGCGATACAATTTGCGCTATCCAACAGATCCTGAGGAATACCTTTGTCTGGGGTATTCATCACATCCTGAAATACGCGCGAAGCATGGTCGGCGCGCTCTTCAGCATCCTTTAATTCGTCCTTCCTAACAGCAGGTGATGGAAGAACAACGGTAACTGCAATTAGAGCCAATATTACGGCTCCAGCAAAGATCGAAACCCTGCGATTCATAGATCCTCCTAGATTTAACGATTCTCGTAACCACTGCTCACTCTACAAATGAGTTGATAACGAAGAATACAGCTAGGCAAAGTGAGTGCCTGATTGAACCCTTCATTCCACAGCAAAGCGCGCGAAAACCGACGATTATCAGAGATTTCGCCACCACCGGAACAGAAAAGGTCACCGTTTGACTGAAGGCTTACCAGATGTGTTTGGAATCGCTTCATGTAGGTCATTGATATGGTTTCTATTCGTACGAATGACGTTTCATATTTTTTCCTTGGCCTACAGACACAAACAAATAATCACAGCCCGTTCTGGCTTGTGAAATGCTACAAAGCCACCTGTGCAGTTGCGTCTGCCCAGAGGACGCAAACCTTCAGCAAAAATTGAGAAAAACAAATATGGCTTCAGAACAAGGAATCGCCTTAGTAGAAGAACAAAAATGGCTGGATCCGATTAGCGATGTTTTGCAGAAAGCAATTAATGGCGCGTTTTCGTCCGGTGGAGCTGCTGGTCAAAGAATCGCTAACGCGTTGCACGGCACCTGGCTTGGTCATCCGTTGCATCCGGTGTTGACCGATGTCCCTATTGGGGCCTGGACAGTAGCTCTTGTGCTGGACATAGCCGAAGGATCAACCGGAAATAAGAAGTACGCTCGCGGAGCTGACGCCGCAATTACAGTCGGACTGATTGGAGCAGTGGGCGCAGCCATTACTGGTCTCACCGACTGGCACAAGATCGATGGTAAGCCGCGACGTCTGGGAATTACGCACGGACTATTAAACACAATCGCTGCCGGACTATACACTTCATCGCTCATTGCCAGACGTCGCAAGTCACGCTCAACCGGTCGTGTCCTGTCTGGGATCGGTTACGCTATTGCTGCGACATCTGCTTATCTGGGCGGCAATCTTGTTTACCAGGAAAGGATAGGCGTCGATCACACCGGAGACCTCGAATTGCCGGACAAATTCGTCGGTGCAATCGCTGAGACCGAGCTTAAGGACGGTGAGTTGAAGAAAGCCGATGTGGCCGGCGTTCCTGTTCTCTTATTGCGCAAGGGCGGAAAGATAGAAGCTATTGTAGAAAGGTGCTCTCATCTCGGCGGACCATTATCAGAAGGCGAGCTTATAGAAAACAGCGTTCGCTGTCCGTGGCACGGTTCGAGATTTTGTCTTGAAACAGGAAGAGTTCTGGACGGTCCGTCAGCATTCAACCAGCCCTGTTTTGACGTGAGAACCAGCGGAGGCCAAGTCGAAATCAAGGCGCGAGAGAAGCGATAAATAGCTGCATGGCCGGAAAGATTCATATCGGAACGTCAGGCTGGCATTACGACCATTGGAAGGGGCCATTTTATCCTGAGAATTTGCCCGCCTCGGAGATGCTGGCGTTTTATTTCGACTATTTTGACACGGTCGAGATTAACAACAGCTTTTACCGAATGCCAGAAGCATTGACCTTCAAGCATTGGCACGATCAAACGCCAGAGAATTTCCTGTTCGCAGTCAAAGGCAGTCGTTATTTGACACACATGAAAAAGCTAAAGGAACCCAAGGAAGGACTGAAAGCTTTAATAAACAGGGCATCGAAACTGAAAGAGAAACTTGGGCCAATTCTATTTCAACTTCCTCCACACTGGAAATGCAACCCTGAGAGACTGTCAGAGTTCCTGAAGGCATTGCCGAAAAAGCATCAGTATACTTTTGAATTCCGGGATCCAAGCTGGCACCTGCCGGAAATCTATGACTTGCTCAAAGAATATAATGTCGCTTTTTGCGCGTATGAGCTTGCTGGTTTTGAATCGCCTACGGTGATCACGGCCGATTTCACATACGTTCGATTGCATGGACCTGGCGGGAAATACCAAGGCGATTATTCGATGGAAAAGCTATCATCCTGGGCTCAACAAATTCGTGAATGGAGAAAAAGTCTAAGGGACATTTATGTCTATTTTGACAACGATCAGGCCGGTTACGCGATAAAGAATGCTCTGGAGTTGAAGAAGCTTTTGCAGTCTTAAGAACAATATCGAGGAGGTACTCGTGAATATTTCAAAGTTTTTCCAGAAGCGGCCAAGCCACAATGTATGGAAAGGAATGGTGGCAGGACTCGTCGGCGGATTCGTTGGATCATGGACAATGAATCAGTTTCAGAGTCTATACAGAAAGGTCGAAGAATCTTTTGATCAGGAAGGGAAAAAGAACAATGATCGGCTTGATCAAAACGCACAACAAACGAGCAGTAAACAGGAAGAACCAGCGACCGCAAAAGCGGCCATCGCAATTTCGGAAACAATCTTTGAGCACAAATTGACGAAAGAGGAAAAGAAGACTGCCGGATCAGCCGTTCATTTCGCTTTCGGCGCTGCTTCCGGTGGAGTGTACGGAGCAATCGCGGAGTTAGCGCCAGCAGTTACTACTGGAGTCGGCCTGCCGTTTGCAACCGCTCTCTGGCTAAGTGCGGACGAAATCGGAGTAGTCGCCCTCGGGCTTGCGAGACCGCCGCAGGAATATTCGTTCTCGACTCATGTTTATTCATTCACAGCCCACCTTGTTTACGGAATTACGACGGATTTGGTGAGGCGAGCGGTTCTGAGCGTAATATAAAGTCAAAAATGCTCCTGCGCGATGTGGATCATATCTTTGTACATCGCCGCAGCAGTGGTTAAACGACTGGATTCGTGTTCAATGATTGTAAATTCGCCAAGCGTGTCGCTACGATAGGTGACGGCTTTGCTGGCGCCTTTAATAGTGAAAAACGGATTTCCAGGAAAGACTGCTTCGGGTCCCACTTTTAGTTTGATGCCTTCATCCGTTCGGGTGGCGCGGCCGATCAGTTTCACGGAACCGCCAGTGTTTTTTATGCTCGGGATATCAAGTCGATCCTCCAAATTGGTTATGCCTTCGATGCTGACGTCAGCCAATCGCGAGTCGGCGTCCATTAATTTATTGCTGATGATTACCAGTTTTGCGGCGGTGTCCAGTCCATCGACATCTTGTGAAGGATTCGGCTCGGCAATGCCCAGCCGTTGAGCTTCGGCCAAAGCTTCTTCGTACGATCGCCCTTCCTCCATTGAACTGAGTATAAAATTCGTCGTGGTATTCAGGATTCCGCTGATCTCTTCAACGCGAGCTCCGGCCAACTCTCGCACGCCGAAACTTACCGATGGCAAAGCGCCGCCAGTTGTCGCGCTGTAACCAAAGCCAACACTTTCTTCTTTGGCTGCTGTTTCCAGTCTTCGAAGGCCACGCAGCATTGCGCCTTTATTGGCCGTAACGACGTGCATTCGCTCTGCCATTGCGTGTTCGATGATTTCGTACGCTGGAAGACCTTCATCGAGATTGCTTGGTAAAGCTTCGATGATTACGTTTGCGCCGGCGCTTTTGAAGCGCCAAACATATGAATCGCTGGTGCAGGCCATTCCTTCGTCGAGCTCGCTCATTTTGCGGCCGGACTGTTTTGCCTCCAGAAGTTCCAGAGGTTTGAGTCCGTAAGCGCTCACCGCTATTCCGGATGTATCGGCAACGCCGACCAGCATCAGCCGAGTATTATATTGCTCCCGTAGCCGAACTGAATGCGCCACACAGTGCGAGACGAATGCCTGTCCGATGTTACCGAAACCTATGACTGCGATCTTTAGTGATTTCACGGCGAGAGACGATAGCCTGAGAGCGAATGGAGGTCAATACCGGGAAGGAGATGACACGGGGAAACGGTGACGCGGGGAAACGGTGATTTTCTCCGCGTCTCCGTTTCCCCGT